>JBDUAD010000011.1:0-41533 GCA_040004775.1 bacterium
TGACCACAACGGCGGTCCAGGACGCCTTGTGCGGGTCGACGGCGATGACCACGCCTTGCCGGGTGAGCACTCGCTCTAATGCAGCTGACATCCGAACCATCCTCCAACCAGTCGACAATCACGGATTCCGGTCAGAGGGCAGACCAACTTCGGGCGTTACAGACCTCTCTCGAGCCACTCCCACCGGGCGGTTGTGACCAGGACGCAGACCGTTTGACAGTCAACCCAGCAGGCGACAGGTGTTTCCCGAGCGACCCCGACCACAACCTTGAAGATCATGGCTGCAGGCCACGAACTCCGCCCAGATTCAACAAGTTGGTTTCCTCTCTGTCCCCGGCCGCTTGACACAGAGAGGTGCCGTTGCAGCACAGTCCCCGGCTCAACGGCAGATGTGTTGGCCGAGACGGTGTTGACCCACCGTTCGGCCGTATGACGAGTCGAAGCCGCCCCTGCAAGGGCGGCTTTCTCGCGTTAGGGGGTCGGTTTCAGCGGCGCCCTCCGTTTGGTGGCAGGAGAGCTCAACCCACCGTGCGACCGGGCTGAGAAGGGCGCGTGCGCGGACTCTCGCGCAGCAGCATGGAAGGCGCGGCTGAGTACGGCGCCAAGCGACGGACGATTAGCCGTGTGCGCGGACATGGTGGTGCGCGCGGCTCGGTCCGATTCGTGCAACGAGCGTGCAACAACGGGTGGTAATTCGGGGATCAGGTCAGATGGCGAAGCACCGCTCCGCGTTGGCCAAGGTCGGCATCTCAAGATCGTGAACTGCGCTTACCTGTAGCGAATTGTCTAGAGGTGGTCTAGCGGAGGAAGGGAGGCGGGCCGAGGATCTCGATGCCGCCGTTCTGTTGCGCGGAGTGCATGACGCGATCGAAGTCGACGATGCGGTCGGAGTGGGCGAGCTGGTCGAGCGGCACGCTGGCGCCGCGGTAGAACGCCTCACAGGTGCCGGGCGTGTGCAGGCACAAGAGCCGGGTGTGGTCGGCGAGGACCATGAATGCGTGCGGCACGCCGCGCGGGGCGAGCGCGATTGCACCGGCGCTGAGGTGGTGGTCGCGACCGTCGATGTGCATCACGATCTCGCCAGATACCACGATCATGGTTTCGTCGCTGGGGTGGGTGTGCAGCGGCGTCACTTTGCCTTGGTCCATGCAGTCCTCGAACAGCAGGAAAGTGCCTGCGGTCTCCTCGGCTGTGGCCTTCCATCGGTGCACCCCGCCGCCGTAGAACCATCGTTGTTCGCCGTCGTCCGCGCCGCGGACCACTACTACTGCTGCTTGTCGCTCCGACATGACTCTCCCGCTTTCATGAGACTTGAATCTTATGATGAGATTAGGGTATCCTGAAGGGCGTGTCCACGTCGTACTTGGAGACCGGCCGGACAGCCCAAAAGCAACGCACTCGGGAGGCGTTGGTCACCGCCGCCCGGCAGCTGATCGCCGAGGGAGCGGCGCCCTCTGTGGATGCGGCGGCGGCGGCCGCCGGGATCGCGCGGGCCACCGCCTACCGGTACTTCCCGAGCCAGCTCGCCTTGTTGCGGGTGGCCCATCCTGAGACAGCGACGCTCTCGCTGTTGCCGGATGACGCTCCGGCCAACGACGTTGCCCAGCGACTCGATCTCGTCGTCACCGCTTTTACCAATCTCATCGCTGACACCGAGGCTCAGCAACGCACCATGCTTCGGCTCTCCCTAGAAGCCGCGCACGGCGAGTCCTCAGAGCTGCCGCTGCGGCAGGGCCGGGCCATCAAGTGGATCGCAGAGGCGCTCGAGCCGTTGCGCGGCCACCTCTCCGACACGCAACTGAAACGGCTCGTGCTCGCCATCCGCAGCGCGACCGGGATAGAGGCACGGGTCTGGCTCACCGACGTCGCTGGCCTCTCGTCCGAGGACGCACTGGACACGATGCGCTGGAGCGCGCAATCAATGCTGCAAGCCGCCGCGCACGGCAACCCACCCGCGCCCGGCCGACGCAAGCGCTGACAACCCGCACACCTGCGCCGATTCACCAAGACTGCGCGCACGGCCACCGTGGGTGTAGTGACTCTCGTCCGCGTGGTGCACAGCGACGTGGCGGCTGAGTGCCGCTGCGCAGCCAGCAATAGCGAGGACCGCGCGGCGCCCTCGACGGCTCGACCCCCCACTTCGCGAGGAGCATGAACGGCGCCGGATCGCCGGTCTCCCCGCACTCGCCGGCCAAGACCCGAAAGCCCGCTGCGCGCTGGACAATTTCCTCGAGCAAAGTGGTCTTGCCGGTGCCCGGCTCGTCCTGCACGTTCAGCACCGTGGGGACGACCGCCTCAGCCCGCGTGATCACCGAAGCCACAACGGCAAGCTGGTCTGCCCGCCAGTGCAACGACTTCGCCGGGCCATCGGCACCGCATCCTGCACGTGCAGCTCCATCTCTTGAGCGTCGCCGCTTCCAGGATGAAAGGGAATGGGCGTCTCCGGTGTTTCCGTCGGCGTTGAAGCTTCAGTCCAGTACGTCACTGCTCGATGTGCTACGAGAGCTACGGCAGACCGCCGGGCCGCGTCGTGAACACCGGGGCCCGAGCCGCCGTCCACGACTGCCTTGAGTCCCGAGGTGGATCGCCGCAGGGGTGGTAAGGGTTGAGGATCACCGATGCGAGTCGCTGGGGTCGCACCGTTCATCCCGTCCGGGCGAGGAACTGTCATTCTTGGGGTCATATCTTTCGCGAAACAAGCCGCCGCCCCGGTGCAGGATCTCGACCTCCTGCGCCAACACCCCGGTTGCGCTGGTGATCTACCAGCCAGGGAGCGGGTCGACCAGGACGGCTGAATGCCGTTGATGTATCTGCGTCAGGACGTCCTCGTCCACGGCGCCGCCGAGCGCTCCAAGCTCGATCAGAAGCTCGACCCCGTCGGCGGGACTCATGATGTTGACCATCGTGGCCGGTTCTGGTCCCAGGTTGCAGTAGGTGTGCGCCGTGCCACGCGGAACGAACACGTAGTCGCCCGCGCCGGCCATGATCACTTCGTCGCCGAGGCGTATCCGGTACTTGCCTGCAACAACAAAGAACGTCTCCTCATGCCGGACGTGGACATGGTCACGGATCCGGGGTTCCCCGGCCGGGTGGTTGCCCTCGATGACCGCGTAGCCGGTGTCGCCTTCCGGTTGGTTATACAGCTTCAGGCGGCCGCGCCCCGAGGACCCAAGCGGCATACCGCCGATCGTCGCGCGCCGTACGACAACCGGATCCCGCGTCACGTCGATGGCCACCCGGCACATCTTCCTCACGCTGGCGACGATCGTCGCATTGCCGACGAGTCGCGGTGAAGACTGCAGTCGACCGGCGATCGGGTGGCTCAGTGCTAGGGCAGTGTTCTTGGCACGGATGACGTCGCCGACGAAGACTGCGCCGCTGATGCCGACGGGGCCGCAGCCACGGAGGTGGCCACGCCCGAATGACGGACCTCGCGTCGGGCGAGGGCCGGGAAGCCGTGTCGGCGACGGATGATCATCCACAGCGGCGGGGCGACCGCCAGTAGGACGACCAGGCAGATGCCGGTCCGGGTGGTGCTCAGGCCGAGCAGCTTCAGCGATGATGCGAGCAAGATGAACGCGAGCGCGCGCCGGATTGGGCCACCGGGCAACCGGGAGGACAGCTGGGCGCCGAGGAACGCGCCGGGGATGCAGCCGACCAGCAGGGAAGTGGTCAGGCTGAGCTTGAAGTCGCCGAACAGGACGTGTCCGAGCGCGGCCGAGGCGACCAGCGGAACAGCTTGCACCAGGTCGGTGCCGACCAGTTCGCTAGCCCTCAACCCCGGGTACAGACCCATCAATGCAATGATGATCAACGAGCCGGAACCGACGGACGTCATACCCACAACGAGCCCACCGACAGCACCGACGAACATCGTCGGCACCGGGCGGATCTTCATCGTCGGCGGTCCCTGCGGATCGGGCTGGAGGCGCCCGTCACGCTTGCGGGCCCGCTCGACCAAGCGGGTGTAGGCGCGGATGAACAGGCCGATGGCCGCCACGACGAGCGCGACTCCGAGCGCGCGCTGGATGAGCGTCTGCACGTGATCACCACTGCCCAGCGAGCGATCGACGAGCACGCCGAGGAACGCGAACGGCACCGACCCGATACAGAGCCACTTGACCAGCTCGAGGCGAACGGTGCCCTTGCGCAGGTGAACCAGCCCGCCGACCGGCTTCATCACCGCGGCCGCGACGAGGTCGCTCGAGACAGCGGTGAGCGGTGGAATGCCGAACACCAGGACCAGGACGGGCGTCATCAACGCGCCGCCGCCCATGCCGGTGAGCCCGACGACGATGCCGATGCCGAACGCGGCCAGCGCCAGAGTCCAGTTCATGACGACCTCCCCCCGAAGGTGAAAGGCAAAGTCTATAAGATCGAGCAGAATACCGGTATTCGAAACGGTCTGCGTTACGACCGACACGTGGTCGCAGCATGCATCCAGCTGGCTCGCGCGTGCATCAAGTAGATGAGGGCAACAACCGGGGCGAGGAGCAGGCGTTGATCGACAGCGGCCGTCTCGGTGACGAGGCGGCATTGAAAGCGTGACAGCCAGTCGGCCTTCCCCTGGTTCTGGAATCGCTGCGGGAACGCCAGCGTGATGTTGCTGTCGATGTCGCGGAATAGGTCGATGCGTCTTGCGGGACGGCGGTCATCGGACGTGCTGATTGCCCGCCCTGGCCGTCTGCAGTGGCAGAAGCCGTTCCTCAACGGGACGGCCGAGGCCGGTCGGACGCACGGTCATGCCGGTAGGCGCGTCTAGCGACGCTAGAGGTGAGCTTGCCGACGTGGCTCAGGACGCGTTGATGATCGGCGGCCCCTCGGGCTCGCGATCGGCCTCAGGGCAGGAGGGCGTCGCTGTAGGGCACGGTGAAGGTGGCCGTGAAATCGGCCAGGAGTGCTTGGTCCCCGATGTGCTCGACGGCTCCGGCCTCGAGGGCCGCGTCGGGGTCGAGGACGCCGGCGAGGACGTCACGGAATGCCGGTCCGGCGACCACGACCAGGTCGGGGGCGGGGTGCTCACCGGGCTCGACGGTGATCTCGCCCCTGATGACCGTCGCGTGGGCGATGGCCGGCCCGACCCTGACCTCGTAGGTCACCGGGCCGCGACGACGGGGCGGCGTGCTGCCCTGGCCGGCGACGCGCAGGGAACCCACCAGCGAGGCGTCGGTGACGACCTCGCCGTCGCGTGGCTCGCGCATTCCGGCAGCCCCCCAGCGCGCCAAGGCGTCGAGCGCGGGGCGGAGCTCCTCGGCGCGCGGAGTCGTCCGGTAGACCACCGACCGGTCGGACCCGGTTCGTGCCTCGCGCACAACGAGACCGTCGGTCTCCAGTTCCTTGAGCCGTTTGGCCAGCACGTTGGTCGGGACGCCGGGCAGCCCTGCGATCAGGTCGGAGTAGCGCTGCGGCCCGACGAGCAGATCGCGCAGGACGAGGATCGTCCAACGCTGCCCGAGGACCTCCGCGGCGCGCGCCAGACCGCAGAACTGTCCGTACTCACGCGTACGCATATCGGCTCATGCTACCCATTTGCTGCGTTCGGAAAAGTGTGCTTGTCTCAAGCAAGTAACGGGGCAGGAAGGAATAGCGATGAGTGGATTCATGGTCATCGTTGCCGGACACGTCACCGTTGAGCCCGAGCGGCGCGAGTCCGACCTCGCGGCCCTGCGTGAACCTCGTCGAACAGGGACGCGCGGCAACCGGTTGCCTGGACGTCGCGGTCAGCGCCGACCTGGTCGACCCCGGCCGTGTCAACGTCTACGAGCGGTGGGAGTCGCAAGCCGGCGGTCGAAGCCTTCCGCAAGATCGCCCCCGGCACCGGTCAGGACGTGGCGATGCTCACGGTATCGGTGGCCGAGTAGGACATCGCCGACGTGCGGCCCCTGTTCGGGGAAGACACAGCATGACCTGCAGCACGGACCAGGCCACGACCGATGAGATCGGTGCGACCGCCCGCTCCGACCGAACGACGACCAAACCAACGAGAATGGAACCGCGACCATGAAGCTGACGACCACCACGTTCGTCTCCGTCGACGGAGTGATGCAGGGGATCGGCAGTCCGGACGAGGACAGAAGCGGCGGATTCGAGCGCGGGGGATGGACCACCCCGCTGTTCGACCAGGAGACCGCGACGATTCTCAACGAGATCTACGCGCGCGCCGATGCGTTCCTCTTCGGCCGGCGGACCTACGAGATCTTTGCGAGCTCCTGGGGCGCAGTGGCAGACCCGGGCATCAACCCCATCGCAGGGGCGTTGAACTCGCGGCCCAAGTACGTGGCATCGACAACACTGACCGACCCGCGGTGGGCGAACACGACCGTCCTCCCCAATGATGTCGCGGCCGCGGTCAGCGAGCTCAAAGCCAGGCCCGGAGGCGAGCTGCAGGTGCACGGCAGCGGCGCGCTGATCCGGTGGCTGCACGACAACGACCTCGTCGACGAACTCAACCTTTTCATCTTTCCCGTAGTCGTCGGCCAGGGCACGCGGCTGTTCCCTGACACCGGCCCGGACACCGCGTTCGAGTTGGTCGAATCGCGGGCCACTCCTATCGGGGTGACGATCCAGGTCTACCGGCCCACCGGGCGTTTGCAATACGGAACGTCCACGGCCGACCTGAAGCACGTGAAATAGATGCCTCACCGAGGGGGCCGGACGACCGCAGCGAGCGACGGACCGTGTCCAGAGGGGCCGCCAGCGGTGCCGCAGTCTCGACCCGATCGCCGATGCTTCGCGGCACCGGTCGCGACGAGCGGTAAAGGCTCGTCAACTGGCAGTTGACCAACCCGAGGTGAGTACGCCCCACCCTCCGCTGCCATCAACCGGACAGGTGACCGCACAGAACGGGCCTCGGTGGCCGATTGGCTGGCCCCATGTGCCCGCGAGCAGCAATCGGTGCGTGGACTCGCTGACCGATCACCTAAGGGCCTCGATTGCGCGGTCGAGCCATTCGGCAAGGACTTGGCGTTCGGCGTCGCTGAGCATGTCGAGCTTGGGCGCGATCGCGCGCAAGGCGACTGCTGACGCCACGGGGCCGTTGTCGGGGAGTTCAAAAGGTACGGCAGCGCCGGTGACGATGCGGCGGAGGACGGCGTCGAACAGGTCGTCGGCTAGGCCAGGATCACGTTGCTCTGATGGTGTCGAGAGAAGCGTGAGCACCGCGCCGGTGCCGGCCGCGTGGATGAGGTCGACGGCGCGTTGCTCGCTGACTTGGAGCCGCCCGGTCAGCGCAAGCCGGTGAACTCGCGTTTCCAGAACGTGCTTGCCCGATTGTGCCGCGGGCGAGCGCACGGCGCGCCCTGGGTCGCTTAGAAGAGCGTAGAGCGTCGGGTTGGCGATGCCGAAGTCGATGTACATCTGCCATCCAGCCCGTAGATCCGCGATCGGGTCGACGTCCCGCGCCGACGCAGCCTCCACATTTACGGCTTTGGCGGCCACATAGGTGGCCATCACGTGTTCGGCCACGGCATCCAGCAGGCCGTCCTTGTCGCCGAACAGACGGTAGATCGCCGGCGCCTGCACACCGGCACCTTCCGCGACTCCACGCGTGGTGACCGCCGTGGGGCCCTGCTCTCGGAGCAGTCGCGCCGCGACATCGACGATTTTCGACCGCGTGTCGCTACGGCTACTGACCACTTGGATCATGTTTTCAACGATAACGCACGTACGGTATCGGGTGTTACCTTTGATACCGTCAGCACGATCTCATCGATACCACTAAGGACCCTGGCATGATCATCGTCACCGGAGCCACGGGCGCACTCAACGGCGCGACCGTCGACCACCTGCTGGACCGCATGCCCGCCAACGAGATCGTCGTCGCCGGGCGCGACACGAGCAAGGCGCAGCGCTTCGCGGATCGCGGCGTGACCGTGCGGCGTGGCGACTACGCCCAACCGGATTCCCTGCCCGACGCCTTCGAGGGTGCCGACCAGCTGCTGCTGGTGTCATCCAACGGACCCGGGCGCCGACGCCGTGAGCCTGCACAGCACCGCGATCGACGCGGCCGTCACCGCGGGGGTTGGGCGCATTCTCTACACCAGCCACCAGGGAGCCGCACCCGATACTCCGTTCGGCCCAGGGCGCGACCACGCCGCCACCGAGCGGTTGCTTGCCGAATCAGGTATCGCCTGGACTTCGCTGCGCAACGGCTTCTACGCGCATAGCCTCAACTGGCTGATGGGACCCTGGCGCGAGACCAGCGTCATCACCGTTCCCGCTGACGGACCGGTGTCCTGGACCGCACGCGAAGATGCCGCCGAGGCCGCCGCCGCCATCCTTGCCTCGGACGGGGCCTACGACGGCCCCACCACGCTCACCGCAAGCACCGCGCCCACGTTCGAGGACATCGCTGCGATTGCATCCGAGCTGACCGGCCGCACAATCGGGCTCGCCGTGCTCGATCAGGACGACTGGATTGACGCCCAAGTCGCAGCAGGGCAAAAGGAGTTCATGGCGCGCTTCACGCTCGGCATGTACCAGGCCGCCCACGACGGATTCTTCGCCGGAGTCGACCCGCTGCTCGGCACACTCCTCGGCCACGAACCGCGCACCGTGGCCGACCTGCTCGCACAGGCGACCGCCTCGTAGCCGCGATGCACCAGTGAGATCGCCAGGCAGCCGACTAGGCCCGCGCGACAAGACCGAGCACGCTCGGGCTCGCCGCAATCGAAGCGTCAATGAGGATCCGCAAACCGCGACGGCGACGGCGACGGTGTGGGTCTGGGGCGGGTCTGTCCTGGCGGCTCTCACGCTGCCGGCTGTTCGGGCGGTGGAGGTTGGGCACGAAGGGCACGGAGGAAGAAACGTCCTGACCTCGCCGTTGTTGCCGCATGTCTTCCCTTGCCGACCGGACGATCGACGCGCTCTCCGACGAGCACGACACCCTCGCCGCGGCCGTCCGCGATGTGACCGATGACCAGGTGACCGCGCCGTCCGGTGCCGCCGAGTGGACGGTGGCACAGGTGCTGTCCCACCTTGGCAGCGGCGCCGAGATCACCCTGGCCGGCCTGCAAGCGGCGCTGGGTGAGCGGACCGCGCCAGACGATGATTTCAACCCGTCCGTGTGGGATCGCTGGAACGCTATGACCCCGAGCCGGCAGCGTGCGGGCTTCCTCGAGCATGACGCGGTGCTGGTCGCGGCGTTCACCGCGTTGGACCAGCAGCAGCGCGAGACGCTTGAGCTGCGGGTTGGGTTCGCGCCGACCCCGCTCACGGTCGCCTCATTCGCCGGGATGCGATTGCACGAGGCAGCTCAACACGGCTGGGACGTGCGCGCCGCCCGCGATTCCGCCGCCGGGCTGCGGACCGACTCGGCGCGGGTGCTTGCCGAACTGTTCTCCCACGACATTGCGTTCCTGCTCGGTTTCATCGCCAAACCCCACTCGGCCACCGAGCCGGTCCTGCTCGACATCGCCGATTCCGGTTACGGGCTGTCGATCACCGACTCGGTGACAGTGACGTCACCTGTCAACGACCCCACCGCCACTTTCAGCGGCCCGCTCGAGGCCGCGATCCGCCTGCTCGCCGGCCGACTCGGCCCGAACCACACTCCGAGTGACCTTGAGATCACGGGCAACACAACTCTCGACCACCTGCGAACTGTTTTCCCCGGATTCTGAGACCCACCGACTCAGCCGCCCCCAGGCCAGCGATGACGGGCCGCGAGCGGATCCGCGCGCGACCCAACACGCGCCTGCCGATTTGTTGACTCGAGCCAGTCGATGCTGGCCAGGCGGCGCGCGCACCTACCACCGCCGCCTGGCCACGCTCCGAAGCGGCGACGCGCCGGTAAAGGGGTCGTAGCCGACGCCGGCCGTCGACGCGGCCGAAGCCTTGGCGGCGAAGTACGCGGCCGACTTGGCCTGCGTGGGGCCAGCGCAAGATCGCGGCCGTGATGCGCGCCGACGGCCATCAGGCCTCGACCTCGACGGTCGAGCGAGCCCTGCGCCGCCGCGGGCTGCTCCGTTGCGGCTTCGGAGATGGTCGACTGCCGGGCGGCTACGAGGAGTGGGTGGCAGCGAGGTAGGCCGCGTTCAGGCGTTCGCGAACGCTCGGTGATCGCGGTGGGTGCTCAGAGCCGAGATGCGAATGCCGTAGCTCGTCGATGAACTCCTGCCAGAGCGCGGGTCCGCCTTGTTCGAGCAGCTCGGCGCGAACGCGCAGCGCGCGGCTCGTGGGCCGGTGGCGAAGTCCCCAGCTGCCGAGCTGCGCGAACACGGGTACGAGTTGGATCGCGGGTTCGGTCAGGCTGTAGCGGGCTCGCTGGCCGGCTCGCGTGTCCTCACGGGTGAGCAATCCCAACTTGACGAGTCGCTTGAGTCGGTCGGCGAGAATATTTGAGGCGATCCCCTCTTCTGAGCCGGCCTGCAGCTCCCGGAAGTAGCGGCGGTCTCCGAAGACGATGTCGCGAAGGACGAGCAGGCTCCAGCGATCGCCGAACACCTCGAGGGTGGCGTTGATCGGGCACCCCGACCGCGGCTCATACGCTTCGCGCATAGTGCTTGCAATCTACTACCGCCAGGTACTACGGTCCCGGCAACCGGTTGCAAACCACAAGCGGAAGGGGGTCCCCGTGCTGAGGCAGGTCGCGGAGGGTGTGCTGATCCACGAGAGCGAGTTTTGCCAGAGCAACGCCGTTGTTGTGCAAGGCCGGGCTGGCGTGTTGCTCATCGACCCCGGGGTGCAGGGCCACGAAATGGCCTGCCTCGCGAACGACCTGCGCGAGTTGGGCCAGCCCGTTGTGGCAGGGTTTGCTACGCATCCGCATTGGGACCACCTGCTCTGGCACGCCCGGCTCGGCTCGGCGCCTCGTTACGGCACGGCCCGCTGCGCGGTCACTGTCCGAGCTCGGCTGTCGGACCCGCTGTTCAAGGCCCGCGTCGCCGAGCTGATACCGCCGGACATCGCCGAGCAGGTACCGCTGGACCTGCTCGGCCTCATTGCCGGCCTGCCCGCCGAAACTGCGCGCATTCCTTGGGATGGCCCTCAAGTCCGGATCGTCGAGCATCAAGCGCATGCCCCGGGCCATGCGGCGCTGTTGATCCAGGAACGCGGCGTTCTCGTCGCCGGCGACATGCTTTCTGATGTCCTGATTCCGATGCTCGACCTGAACGACACCGCTGACCCGATCGAGGACTACCTCGCCGCGCTGCGGCTGCTCGAGGGCGTGGCGGGCGACGTCGATGTCCTCGTCCCCGGCCACGGGTCCATCGGCGGAGCTGATCAGGTACACGCACGGATCGAACAGGATCGGGCGTACGTGCACGCCTTGCGTGACGCCGGTGTTCCCGGCGACCCGCGGGTAGGCCCATCGGCCACGTACGGCAAGGATTGGCTGCCTGGCGTGCATGAACGGCAACTACAGCGCCTCGGCCGAAGAAGAGAGCGCGACGGGACGCCCGGATAGAGATCCGCTCGGAACCAACTACTTGGTGAGCACGGCGGCGCTGCGTACGCACACCTTGCGGTGCGCCCTCCACTGCCCGACAGCATCCCGGATCTCGTCCTCGTCCCGGCCGATCGGTTCCACAGCGCGGACCATGCATCCTCGCCCGTATCGTCGCGCCGCATCACTGTGGATCCGTCCGGACCGAACACGACGGCGAGCACGTCCGAGCGCAGGTCGAGGTCGGAGACGTCTGCCGGACGATCAACAACGTAAGCACCGTCGAGCACCCGCAACGTCTGATGGCCGGCGGCGGACATGACCACTAGTTGCCGGCCGCGCCGCGCGCCGCGTAGCGGTGCATCGTCACGCCGCTCGCGAACGACCTCTGCTCGAGCAGATCGAGCTGCAGCGGATCGTCGAGCCCGTCGAAGAGCGGGCGACCCGCGCCGAGCACGACCGGGTGTGTGAAGAGCAGCAGCTCGTCGAGCAGGTGCCCGCGCAGCAGTGCGGTGGCGAGCGTGGCGCCGCCGACGCCGATGTCGCCGTCGCCGGTGCGCCGGAGTTCGGCGAGCCGGTCGAGGGTATCCGCGCCGCCGAGGATGGTCGTGTTGTGGGACGCCGTGCGGCGGGTGCGCGAGACGAGCACCTTGGGCTTGTCCGTCCAGATCCCGCCGAACTCGCGCAGGTAGTCGGGAAGGGACTCGTCGGTGCGGGCGTCCGGCCAGTACGGGTCCATCACGTCGTACATCACGCGGCCCTGCACCATCATCGACAGCCGCGCGGCCCGCTCGCTGAACTCGCGGTGGAGCTGCTCGTCGATACGCAGCCAGTCGCCGGCGCCCTGCTCGCCGTGCGTGCGCGCGATGAGGAGGTCGAGCGACACGTTCATCCAGTACACGAATCGCGCTGTCATGACGTTCTTCCCGCAGGTTCCTTTCGCCCCTGGTAGGCACCGAACACCGTCCAGCGGATGTAGTCGATCAAGCGGCGGAAGATTCGCTGACGGTCGACGTCCCGGAGCCGCCGAACGTAGGTCTCGATCGTCTGCGCTCCTTCCGCTTGTGGTTTGCAATCGCTCGCCGAGACCGTAGTACCTGGCGGTAGTAGATTGCAAGCAGTATGGGTGAAGCTGATGAGCCGCGGTCGGGGTGCCCGATCAACGCCACCGTCGAGCTCAACGCGGCTACCTCGCTGCTAACAACTCCTCGTAGCTGCCCGGCAGTCGACCATGTCCCAAAGGCGCCGCCGGACGCCGCCCGAGCTGTCTCACATGCGAACCGCTTGCGGCGCAGGACGCCCTTTGGTGACGGCCTCGCGAGTGCTGTTCTACCGGTGAGGTCGACATCCCGTTTGCGGTGCGTTGTCCGGGCGCACTGTTCGGGCTCGAGACGCCCTCGATTCTCGGATTGCCGCGGTCGTCTTGCTGCGGGCCAGCCGATCCAGCTTGGGGACCACGAACCTGTCACCGGCCCGCAGGCGGCGAGCGCTTCGCGCGGGCCGGCGCACTCCCGGTTAGTGCCGGTCAAACCGTGATCGACATAGATCCGAGACTCGTCCACGCCCGATCGCTTCTACTCGACAAGCTCGGTGAACAGCACGCCTCCTGACCCTTGGCCCGTCCATATACGGATCCCTCCGTTACACGGCGGTGCCGCGCTGGCAGACTGACGTTCATTCGACCGAGAGGAGGTGCGACACCCATGTCCCTGGTGGTTCCCGCGCCTCTTGGAGCTGGCTGACCGACCCGCAGCAGCGCGGAGGCGCCTCTTCGAGAGGTCGCTCCAGATGAAAGATTCAAAGAAGAACGACGTCGCTGGCGCACGGCTTGAATGCGCACTCGTCGTCCCTCTTCGAGAAGATGTCTGTGAGATCGCCAAAGACCGGCGCCTCTACTCGGTTCGGTACGCGACGCCGTTTCCGTCGCCGCGTATCGAGCGCGTATCCCCGGGGCATCTAGTGGCCCTCGGGACAGCATCGGACGGTAGCGAGGTCGTGGTTTGGCGCTGGTACGACGCCGTCGTGCTCGGCGCGGAGACCGGCCTGATCAGAATGTGGGAGCCGTCCCACGGCGAAGTGCTGGCGCAACCACGCTCCACCCACCGACCTCAGGAGGTCGGAACTCGGGCTTATCTGTCCGCCGGTCTACCCGGCGCGGACTGGTGGGTCGCCGGGCGCGCCACTGCCAATGCCGAAGACGCCGCGGTTGAATTGGACGAGGTCGAGCGCCTGTACACCGAACACGACCTATGGCACAGCCTGATCTGATCTCACAAACGGCATTCGCCCCCCACCGTGCGAATCCGCCGGCCGATTTGATCAGCTGCCCGGGCAGCCAACCCACAAGCGGAACCTCGACGGACCGGCGGCCAAGCGTCGACACAGCGAATTGGTCGGTGACCGCGATCGTCGCGCAAGCCGTCTCGTCTCCGGGCGGGTACCCGGACGGGATCCGGTTACGAGACGCTCGGTCGTCGGGTGATGGACCGACCTCGGGTCGTGAGTGCATCGGGATGCCAGGGGGACGGGCCGCTGCGGAGCCGGGAGTAGACGGCCAGGTCGTGGCGTCGCCCACCGCTTAGTTGGGCGCCGCGGAGCACCCCGTCGAGGGTGAACCCGGATTTCTCCAGTCCGCGGCGTTCGGACGCGTTGTCCACGTCGGTTTCGGCTTCGATGCGGTCGACGTCGGTGGTCGCGAACAGGTGCGTAACGAGCAGGGCGTGCGCCGCGGTGCCGATGCCGCGGCGACGGAATTGCGGCATCAAGGTGACCCCGATGACCCAGACTAGGCAGCCGTAGGTCGGCCCGTGCAGCACCGGCAGCCAGCTGACTTCGCCGGCGAGTTCACCGTCGTGCAGGACGGACAGGCAGTGCACGCAAGCCGATCCGCGCTCAGGACGCGAGAAGCGTGTCGATCTTGGTTTGCAGACCGTCCAGGAGCAAGCGCAGGCCGAGTTCCCAGCTGCTGTCGAAGAGCCCTTCAGGGTCGCCATCTTGACCCCGGTGCCGACCCAGCACTGGCGACGCCGTCGGCTGCTCGCGCCGAGCAGTAGGGGATGCCGGTTAGCGATCTGACGCCGCGCGGCTCCCCGAATCCGCTCGATCGTGACAGTCTGCAACGCATGATCCGAACCACACCGCATATCGGGGCAGGTAGCGACGATCGTGGTCCCGGTGACGGACCAGGACGCTGCCCTCGCCTTTTACGTCGGGATTTTCGGCATGCAGAAGGTCAACGACTTCACGTACCCCACCGGGGAGCGATGTCTTGAGGTGTCGCCGGCGAAGGACAGCTCGAATCTCTGCCTGGTATCCCACCATGCCCTTCACCTGGATTTTCGCACGGCCCAAATGACCATCGATGGAAGGAGCACTATGCCTAGAAATACCACCATCTCCGCCAGCTCGCTGTTGGCTCTGCTGGGAAGGATTCATCCGGAGGCCTGGGACTTCATCAATCCATATGGCCCGATCTTGCGCTCCAGTCGGGGAGCCAGTCGAGGCGAGGAGGTCGCTCTCAATCCCCAGCCCATTCCGCCCGGGGTGGCGCTCCACGTCGGTGCGGCGGAGATGGCGCATCAACTCGCACGAATGGCCGTCGAAGCGAACGTTAGGGGCGAATCGACAGACTTTCTTGAAGGGTTCATCGATGATTGGTGTGCGACGCCGTGGCCGCGTAAATGGCCGTGGCCGGCACCGGGTCCTAGAAAGCCAGACCCCTCCTCGGAAATTCAAGCGGCTCGTCTCATCGGGTCTATCGTCTTTGCGTCGATAGGATCACGGCTTCCCGACGAGGACCTAGGCGCAATCTTCTCCAAGGGCGCTGAGCGCCTCGCCGAGGCGGCGATTACTTCCGGGTAGGGCGGCAGTAGTGAGGTGGTGGGAACCGTTTATCGGACTACGAACAGTAGCCCGGAGAGGGGCGGGTCCCTCGTCGCTCACTTGCCTGCTCAGCGCCCTTCAGCGGAGCAGGCGAACATGCGGCCCGACCTATTGGAGGGCGGCCCAATGAAGCGATCTGATCGTTTCAAAGCGGCTCTTCGCGGAGCCCGCCGTAGCTCAGCCCCGCGCTCTCTCTCACTGTTCATCCGGTGGTCCCGCCCTACTGCGTTCTATCAGCGCCGGCGAACCGGGACGTCGTCCTGAGCTCGGGTCCATTCAACACCAAGACTGACCCGTCCGGCAGAACAAATGAGCCGGGTGGTAAACCGCCACAGCCGGTCCACCGTTGGCCTGGGTCAGCCGGATGCGCGAGCCACGGCACACCGTCCCCGGACCGTTCCACCACCGCCGGATGTCATCGACACCGCGCAGCCAGAACGCGTACGGCGGCATCGTGAAGGTGCCGTCGTGCTGGAGCAGCCCCACCAGCGCGTTCACGTCATAGGCCTCGAATGCCGCGACGTAGCTGTCCAACAGCGAGCGGTCGTCGTTGTTCAGAGCGCGGCCGGCGGATGGCGGAGACCGTTTCTTCAGCGTTGCCCGGGCCCGCGCCAGGGCGCTGGTCACCGAGTCCACCGTCGTGTCGAGCAGGTCCGCCACCTCGGCGGCCGACCACTGCAGCACGTCACGCAGCACGAGAACTGCGCGCTGCTGCGGCGGCAGATGGGCCAGCGCCGCGACGAACGCCAGCCGCACCGACTGCCGCAGCACCGCGGTCTCCGCCGGATCGGCGGTATCGGGCAGCACCTTCGCGTCGTGTATCGGCT
The DNA here is from genome assembly GCA_040004775.1 of bacterium. Classification (GTDB taxonomy): domain Bacteria; phylum Actinomycetota; class Actinomycetes; order Mycobacteriales; family Jatrophihabitantaceae; genus JALZBL01. The sequence goes on from JBDUAD010000011.1 coordinate 16,096, forward strand.
CGATCCATCGCGCCGACTCCAGCGGTGCCCCGATGGCGGTATCGGCGGTCATCGTCCCGGGTCCGGTGAGGTCCATGGGAAGGCCCGGCGTTGCGGCGAGCGGGTCATGTCGATGCAGAGTTGGTCGCGATCCGGTACAACTACGACCGCAGCGCGGAGCGTCCGGCGAAGTCGTCGGCGGCGCCCCACGCCCGGATCATCGTCTCCTGGGCGGCATCCTCGGCCTCGGCGGCCGAGCCGAGAAGGCGGTAGCAGTACGCGGTCAACTCGCGGCGGTAGCGCGCCGCCTCGACCGGAAGATCCACCGTCGAGCTCACCGACCGCATGCTAACCAGGGGAGCTCGGGGTGTGCCCCATCCGGCACCCTGGCGGTGCTCCCGCCTACGGAGGAGCGAGGGAGCGGACCCGGCGCATGCGCTCAGCCGGCGATCTGCGTCGAGCCCCTGGTGGGACACGACGAAGGGCCCTGGTCGGCATTGCCGGCGAGGGCCCTTCGCAGTGTGCTTCCCGTGCTATCGGCGGTCGGTCTCCGAGTTGCGGACGTCCTCGGTGCCCGTGCCGACGACCGGCTCGTCGAGCGCGACGGTGCTGTCCTCGACACCGGTCAAGCTGTCGCTGGCGGGCACGTACGGCGTGGTGGAGGCCACCGGCTGCTCGGTCGTTTCGTCGTCGGAGTCACCACCGCTGCGCTTGGCCGCAGCCACGCCGACGGCGGCAGCGGCCAGGCCGACGCCGGCCGCGACCGCCTTGCCCGACACCCCGGCCTTGCCGTCGTCGCCGCGCGAGGAGTCCGCGTGCTCGACGCCCGGCGTGCCGACGTGACTCTCGGCGTTGACCGATCCGCGCCAGGCTCCGGTGGCGTGGCCCTCGGACTCGATGAACGACTTGAACCGCTCGAGGTCACCTTCGGCCTGCTTCTCGACGAAGTTCAGCCGGTCGCCAACCTTCTCCAGCAGGCCCTCGGGCTCATACTCCAGGAACAGGTGCACCGAGGTCTGCCCACCGCCGACATCCTCGAAGCGCACCTCGCCGGCGTTGGTCGCGCCCGACGTCGCGGCCCAGGCCACCTTCTGGTCCGGGACCTGCTCGAGAATCTTGGCTTCCCACTGACGCTTAACGCCACCGATCTCGGCTACCCACTCCAGCCGGTCGTCGCTGAGGTGACTGACGCTGGTCACGCCGTTCATGAACTGCGGGAAGTCCTCGAACTGCGTCCACTGGTTGTAGGCCGTGCTGACCGGCACGTTGACCAGGACGGACTTCTCGACTCTCGTCGTCATGGGTTCTCCCCTGTTTTCGAATGGTGACGAGGGGGGATGTCCGCCCTCGTCGCGGGTCCGGTGGCCGCCGGCGGTGATGGAGCCGGCGACGCAATTAAGCCCGGACTCAGGACACGCCACGAGCGCTGTTTGTACTCGGTGAGCGGTATTCGCACCCTAGCCCCGCCGCGGCGGCCATGACCAGGTTCGGGTCGGCTCGGTTGTGAGCCGGCCCCGACGACCATCCTGGATCGCTAGGGGATCCTCGCGGTCATCCATTGGCGCAGATCCGGGAGCAGCTGTGGCGCCCGGAGCACCGCGGGGATGAGGCCGGGGTCCAGGAGCATGGCGTCGGAGATCATGCGCACGGTCACACCGTGACCGGGGCGGTAGACGACATCCACCGCATCTCCGGCACCGACGTGGCCTTCGCCGATGATGCGCAGGTACGCCCCGGGTCGTGACGCCCGGGCGAACCGTTTCACGAACCCGGGTTCGCCCATGCGCAGGCCCAGCTTGAAGCACGGCAGTCGCGGTTGAACGACCTCCAACTGCGTTGTTCCGATGGTCCAGCGCTCGCCGATGAGCGCTCCGGAGACGTCAAGGCCCTCGGTGGTCAGGTTCTCCCCAAAGGGCGCGGAGCCGAGCGTGCGGCCGAGTTCCGTCTCCCATAGACGGACTTCTTCGATGGCATAGGCGTACACGGCCTTGTCGGGGCCGCCGTGCACCGACCGGTCGGCCTGGTCGTCGCCGTCGAGATTCACGCCACGAACGGCTACCCGTCCGTCGACGGGCGCCTTCCAGATCGCCGTGCTCACGTTGCGCCGACCGGCGCCGATCAGGCGGGGGCGTCCGACGTTGACGCTCACCACGCGGGCCGTTTCGAGCTCGGCGTCAGGATTCACGATTCCCTCAAGTATGGGCCAGGAAGCTCAGTAGCCGCGCCGCGGTCTCCTCGGGGCGATCCTCGGCTAAGAAGTGGCGGGCGTCGATCGCCTCGCCGCGCACGTCGGGTGCCCGGGAGGTAGCCGCGGACGCTGAAGGTCTGGTCGCCGAGATCCTGCGCACCGGGCGGGCGGCGCGGGACGCTCACCATCATCAGCTCGCAGGAACTCGGGACGACACTGCGGTCACGCTCCCGGTGGATCCAAACGATCTGGGCGCCCGGGCCGCGCGGCGGGTCTGAAGCGACCGCGGCCGGGCGACTGTCGGGACAGCCCACCGGCAGCGCACTGGTCCGGGCATCGGCCGGCGAGCCAGTTCGGCCAGGCGACGTCGACTGATCCCCGGTCCGTCCGCTCCCGCGACCTGAAGGAGGGCGCCATGCCCACAGTCACCACCAGCGACGGCACGGAGATCTATTTCAAGGACTGGGGGCAGGGCCAGCCGGTCGTCTTCAGTCACGGGTGGCCGCTCACCGCCGATGTCTGGGACGGCCCGGCCCAGTTCGTCGCCGACCACGGATTCCGCGCCATCGCCCACGACCGACGCGGCGGTGGGCGTTCGAGTCAGCCATGGGACGGCAACGACCTCGACCACTACGCCGGCGACCTGGCCTCGGTCATCGAGTCGCTCGACCTGCACGACGTCGTCCTGGTCGGCCACTCCACCGGCGGCGGCGAAGTCACCCGTTACGTCGGACGCCATGGCACCTCCCGAGTGGCCAAGATGGTGCTGCTTGGCGCGATACCGCCGCTCATGCTCAAGACCGCCGCCAACCCCGAGGGCCTGCCGATCGAAGCGTTCAATGAGATCCGCGACGGCGTGGTCGCCGATCGCTCGCAGTTCTACAAGGACCTGGCCTATCCGTTCTACGGCGCCAACCGGGACGGTTCCAGCGTGTCCGAGGGTGCCCGCGAGGCGTTCTGGCTGATGTCGATGACCACCGGCATCAAGGGCGCTTACGACTGCGTCAAGGCGTTCTCCGAGACCGACCTCACCGAGGACCTCAGGAAGATCGACGTCCCGACCCTCATCCTGCACGGCGACGACGACCAGATCGTGCCCATCGGCGCGTCCGCGCTGAAGTCGTCAAAGATCGTGAAGGACGCGACCCTGAAGGTCTATCCCGGGGCACCGCACGGGCTGACCGGCGCCCACGAGCAGGAGTTCAAGAAGGACCTGCTCGCCTTCCTCAGCAGCTGATCGCTGGTCGCCGAGTCGAAACGAGCCGGAGCCGACACGCGGCCGAAACACGCGCACCCGAACCCTCCGATGGAACAGATCCACTGAGCCAGGGGCAACCGGGCGTCCCTGCGCACGGCAGTTGACCGTCGAAGTGGTGGCCAGAATGGATCAGGTAGCGCAAGCAGATTGCGCGTGACTGCGCCCGGCTGAGCCCACGCGAGGGGACTCAGCCGGGCGGATGGTCAGCTGACGTCGACGATCTTGCCGAGGAGTCCGTGCGATTCCTCGTTCGGACCGGCCGAGAAGAGAAGCTCGTCGCTCTTGGCCGCGTTGCCGTTGCCGAAGCTCAGACCCCAGAGGCCATCGATGGAGATGGGGTGCCCGTTGGAGCGCCGCAGCTGCCCGAGGTGCCGCCCGGTGCTCGGGTCGTAGGCGTTGATGTGTCCATCACCGAAATTGCCGACGAGCAGCGCACCGCCGAACCGCCCGAAACCGGCTGGGGCCTGGGCCATTCCCCATGGCGAGTTCAGCGCGCCGCGGCTGACCAGGCGGTGCAGGAACCTCCCGTCGTTGCCGAAGACATCGACGAAGCCGTGCCCGCGCCCGGCGACGTCGTCCTCGAGGCGCCCGTCCTGCTTGGCGTAGGTCACGTAGAGCTTGCCACCGAGCTCCTCGACGTTGAACGGGCCGTAGCCGGCCGGCAGCCGCGGGTCGACGAACAGCCCGCCTGGCAGCTCCACCGGCGTGAAGTTGTTGTCGTAGGCCTCGATCCGCCCGGAGCGGAAGTTCGCCGCGTACAGGTAGCTGTTGCCACTGGAGCCACGACCAATGGCCAAGCCCTTGTAGACCGCGTTGGCGCCGTTCTGCACGGGGGTTTCGGTGACCGTCGACGGGGGCGGGGCGGTCCCGACCGTGGGGTTCCAGCCGTCGATCCCCCCGTTCTCCGAGGCGAAGATGAACACTGACGCCGCCGAGTGCCCGGCCGCGTCGTGCACCGTGAACCCGCTTGGATCGATGTTGAAGACCTGCCCGGTCGGCGCCGCGGAACTGATTTGCACCACGAGACCGGCCTTGTTCACGGTCGTCGCGCTGCCGCCGGAATACAGCGTCGACTTGTCGGTGCCATTGTCCGAGACCCACAGCGGCGATCCCGGGGTCTGGTTTGTTCCGGGTGACGCCGCCAGTCCCCAGGCGTTGACCAGGTCCGGGTCGGTGAGGGCGGCCAGGCCCGGGACGTCCGAGACCAGGTTCACCTGACGGAAGCCGCTGGGATGGTGCGATGCCTCGGCCGGGCTGCCGGTCACGGCCAGAACGCTGAGGGCACCTACGGAGAGGGCGGCCCCCGTCGCCCACCACCGGGTGCGGCGTCCGAGGGAGGGTGGCGCGAACCGCGCTGGGGAAAGGCGTGATGTGGGTCGGGTCATGACTAGCCTCTGGTCTCTCCGGGCGCGCGTCGAGCCAGCTCGTTCTGGCGCAGGACCACGCACCACATCCGACGCACGGGCATCCGAGCCAGGTGGTTCATCCCCGCCGGCCGGGCGGGCGCGGTCTAGGCGGCCGGGATGCCCGCCCGGTTAGTCAAGCCGGACTAACATTTCAGTATGTCGGCCACCCGTCTGCTCGTCCTCGGTGCCGTCCGGATCATGCAACCGGTGCACGGTTATGACGTCCGGCGCGAGCTGATCAGCTGGCGACTCGAGGAGCTGGCCAACGTCAAGACCGGCTCGATCTACGGTGCCCTGCGCACTCTGGCCAAGGACGGCTGCATCGCCGTGAAGACGCGCGAAAGCGACCAGAGCCGGCCGGAGCGGACGGTGTATGTCCTGACCGCCGAGGGCGAGAAAGAGTTCCAGCGCCTCCTGCGCGAGTCGTGGTGGACGGTCACCTCCGGGACGGAGCCCCTCATCCCCGCCATGGGATTGATGCCGTTCATGCCGCGTGAGGAAATAATCCGCGCCTTGCAGGCGCGGCTGGGGCGGCTCAAGGGCGAGCTCGATTCCACGATGTTCACGCGACGCTCGATTCGCGACGGCGCGACCGGCGCCGACGGCGAGATCCCGGAACACGTGCGGGAGGTGCTCGACTTCGTCACCGCCAAGCTACGGGCCGAGATCAGCTGGACGCGGCAGTTGCAGCACCGGTTACGCGACGGCGCGTACCGATTCGTCGGCGAACAAGGGTTGCCGGACCTGGCCGGCAAGGGATCCGCCCGCGACGGCAATAATTAGTCAAGCTTGACTACTGTCAGATGAACGTGAGACGGTCGGCGGCATGACGAGCGAGGAGATGATCGCGGCCCGCGGACTGTCGCGTAACTTCAAGACGAAGGTCGGCCCGGTCGAGGCGGTACGAGGAGTCGACATCAGCGTCCGGTCGGGTGAGATCGTCGGCCTGCTCGGGCCCAACGGCGCCGGCAAGACGACAACACTGCGCATGTTGACCACCCTGTTGATGCCGACTTCCGGCACGGCCATCGTCGCCGGGCACGACCTCATTCGAGAGCCGCGAGAGGTGCGGCGCCGCATCGGCTACGTCGCCCAGGTCGGCTCGGCCCCGAGCGCCGGGACACTGGTAGGCGAGGAGCTGGTCACCCAGGCGCGCCTGCAGGGCATGTCGAAGATCGAAGCGAGCGACCGGCTGCGCGAGGTGGTTCCGCGACTCGGGCTCGGCAGCCTCGAGGGACGAGCGCTTCTGGAGCTGTCCGGCGGTCAGCGCCGGCGCTTCGACGTCGCGCTCGGGCTGATGCACTCGCCGCCGCTGGTCTTCCTGGACGAGCCGACCACCGGACTGGATCCGCAGAGCCGGGCCAACCTCTGGGAGCACATCCGCTCGCTACGCGACGACACCGGCGTGACCATCGTGATCACGACGCACTACCTGGAGGAAGCCGACGCCCTGGCCGACCGCGTTCTGGTCATGGACGGCGGCCAGATCGTCGCTGATGACACGCCCAACGCACTGAAGGCGCGGATCTCCGGTGACGTCGTGACCCTCGAGCTGGCCGATCCGTCCAGCCGCGACCAGGCCCAAGCCGTGGTTCGAGGTGCTGTGCCGGTCCGCGAGGTGGTGTCCACCGACACCGCCCTGCTGGTGACCGTGGACGAGGGCGCGGTGGCCGTGGCCCCCATCCTGCGGGCGCTGGACGCGGCCCGGCTGAGCCCAACCTCGATATCGGTCAACCGCCCGACGCTCGACGACGTGTTCTTGACCCTGACCGGTCGCTCTCTGCGCGAGGAGGCCGCCTGATGGTGACCGAGACGATGGTGATCTTCCGGCGGCAGATGCGGATACTCCTGCGGAACCCGGTCTGGGTTTTCTTCGGCCTGACCCAGCCGGTCCTCTACCTGGTGCTGTTCGGGCCATTGCTGAAGAACGTGAGCGGGGGTGGCCTCGGCGGCGACGACGCATGGCGGATCTTCGTGCCCGGGCTGCTGCTCCAGCTGGCGATTTTCGGGGCCGGCTTCGCGGGGTTCGGGATCATCCAGGAGCTGCGCGAAGGCGTCATCGACCGGCAGCGGGTCACGCCGGCCCGACGCATCTCACTGATCTTCGGACGGACCCTGTCCAACATGGTGACCATCGGCGTGCAGGGTGCGGTCCTGGTCATCGTCGCCCTGCCGTTCGGCCTCTCGGCCTCGGTCAGCGGGATCGTCGCGTCCCTGGTGATCATTTGCCTGCTCGCCCTCGGGATCTCGGCGGCGTCCTACGCGATGGGTCTGATCCTGAAGGACGAGGACGCCTTTGCTCCGTTCATCCAAGGCGTCTCGTTGCCGCTGCTGTTGCTCTCGGGCGTACTGCTGCCGATGTCGTTGGCGCCGGCCTGGCTGCGCCACACGTCGCAGGTCAATCCGCTGACCTACGTAGTCGATGCAACCCGGGCGTTGTTCCGCGGGGACTTCGCCAACCGGGACGTGTTGATCGGCGTCCTGGTGACCGTGGCGCTGGGTGCACTGCTGGCCTGGTGGGGATCGCGCACCTTCCAGCGCCAGAGCGCCTGAAGTCATTGGGGAGCCCCGAAGGAGGAAAGACCATGATGACGAACAGCACGTTCGCGCGCTGATTGAACGCTGGGCCGTCGCCGTGCACGAGGGCGACCTCGACACCGTGGTGCGCGACCACGCGCCGGACATCGTGATGTTCGATGTCTCGCCGCCCGAGCAGGGTGTCCGCGGCGTGGACGAGTACCGCGCCACCTGGCCCGGCTTCTTCGAGTGGCAGGCGTCCGGCGCGGTGTTCGAGATCGAGTCCTTGGCTGTGACGAGCGGCGAGGACGTCGCCTTCGCCGTCGCGCTGCTGCGCTGCGGCACGCCCGAGGACTTCGCGCGCGAACCGGAAAAGCGCCTTCGCCTCACGATCGGCCTGCGAAAGGTCGAGGACCGGTGGATCGTCACCCATGAACACCACTCGTTCACCGACACGACCGACGAAAGCTGACGCCGGTCGTTCCGACCGACCTTGCGGTCCTTGACACGTCAAGGCCTGGTGCGCGAATCTCTGTCGACATTCGTTCGGACCCGTACGAATGATCGTTTGCCAGGAGGCACCATGACGGCCACTGCGACCGACGCCCCCGAGACGTCACTGCGGCGCGGCCGCCTGGGTGTCATCGGGATCGTGTTCTTCGTCATCGCGGCGGCCAGTCCGTTGGTCGGCATGACCGGCGCGCTGCCGCCGGCCATGGCCCTGGGCAACGGCACCGGCGTACCCGGCGCGTACCTGGCCGTCGGTCTCGTCCTGCTGGTCTTCAGCGTCGGCTACTCGGCCATGAGCCACCGTGTCACCAATGCGGGAGCGTTTTACGCCTACGTCGGGCGGGGCCTCGGCATCGGTCCGGGCGTGGGCAGCGCCTACGTTTCGCTGGTGGCCTACGTCGCCATTCAGCTGGCCATTTTCGGCTTCTTCGGCGCGACGATGAAGGCCCAGATGGAGGACAAGTTCTCACTGTCCCTGTCGTGGTGGCTGTGGGCGCTGATCGCCTGGGCGGTCGTCCTGCTGCTGTCGTTGTTCAGCGTGGACGTCGGCGCCAAGCTGCTCGGCGTCCTCATGCTGTTCGAGCTGGCGTCGCTGGCGCTGTTGTCCATCGCGGTGTTCGTGCGCGGCGGGGGCAAGCAGGGCGTCGACTTCGGCGCGTCCTTCTCCCCGTCGAACGTGCTCAGCGGTGGCTTCACCGGATCGGCCGGCATCGCGCTCGCCTTCGCCTTCGCGTCCTTCATCGGTTTCGAGGCCACCGCGATCTACGGTGAGGAAGCTCGCGACCCCAAGCGGTCGGTGCCACGCGCCACATACCTCGCGGTCATCGTCATCACTGTCCTGTTCGCCGCCACCACGCTGGCCGTGGTCAGCGGACTCGGTACATCGACCGCCGTGGACCAGGCGCTCAAGCTGTCCACCGTCGACGAGGTGCCGTTGGCCAATCCGGCCGCCGTCCTCTACTCGGTGGCCACCGACAACGTCGGTTCCTGGCTGGCGACCCTGATGAGCTGGCTGGTGCTGAGCAGCCTGTTCGCCGGGCTGCTGGCGTTCCAGAACTCCGCCGCGCGGTACTTCTTCGCCATGGGCCGCTCCGGCGCGCTGCCCTTGGTGCTGGAGCGGGTGAACCGAGCCGGCGCGCCGATCGTCGCCTCGATCACCACCGCGGTGATCACCGGCGTAGTCATCGTGGTGTTCGCCGTGGCCGACCTCGACCCCGTGGTCAAGCTGTTCTTCTGGATGAGCGGTCTGGCCGTGGTGGCCATCGTGCTGGTCGAGGCGCTGGTTTGCCTGGCGGTGATCGCCTACTTCCGGCGCGACAGTCGGGACGGTCGCGGAAACGGCGCCGACGGCCTCGACGACACCGCGGACCAGGACCGCAGCGGCGGTGGTGTGATCCGCACCGTGGTCGCACCGGTGATCGCGTTGATCGGACTGCTCATCGGCGAGTACCTGCTCATCGCCCGGTTCGGGCTGCTGGCCGGCACGGTGGCCGAGGGCAAAGACCCTACCAAAGACCTGTTCGCGCTGAGCACGGTCGGCTGGGTGCTGGTGGCGCTCCCGTTCGCGATGTTCGTCGTCGGGCTGCTCATCGGCCTGGCCCGGCGCAACGCCGAGAACGCCGACGCCCTGCGCAACTTCGTGAGCTGAGCGCGGTGGCGGTGCCGCCGCAGCCCCGGGTGCTGGTCGTGCTCAGCGAGAACTGGACGCTCACCTCCGCCCGGGATCTGCCCGACCTGGTCCGCATGGCCCAGGAGGCCGAGCAGGCCGGCGTCGACGGGGTCATGGTCAGCCAGCACATCGTGCTCGGGCCGTCGGCCGGGGCGGCCGGCCCCATGGCCAATCCGCGCCAGTACGCCATGCCCGGCAACCAGGACCCGGCCATGCCGTGGCCCTCGTCGCTGCTGCTGCTGGCCGCGGTGGCCGCGCGCACCAGCACCCTTCGGCTGGTGGCGGGGGCGATCATCGCGCCACTGCAGCACCCGCTGATCCTGGCTAAGGATCTCGCCACCCTCGATCTGCTGTCGGCCGGTCGGCTGGTGGTGCTGCCGACGGTGTCGTGGCACGAGGAGGAGTACGCCGCCCTCGGCGTGCCGTATCGCCAACGTGGTGCCCGCCTTGACGAGCACCTGGCCGTGTGGCGAGCGGCCTGGTCCGGCGCCCCGGTGTCGAATCCCGGACCGCACTACCGCTTCGACACCGTCTACGTCCAGCCCAGCCCGCACCGACCCGGTGGACCGCCGCTGTGGTTCGGCTCGAGCGGGATGCATCCTGCGCTGCTGCGCCGGCTGGTCGAGTACGGCTCGGGGTGGAATCCGCTCGGCGCGCCGACGGCCGCAGACCGCGAGCGCCTGGCCACGGCGATGGTCGCAGCCGGCCGTAGCGTCCATGAGCTGGAACTGGTGGGCGGGACGCGGGCCGTCTTTGCGTCCACCGACCGCCCGGCCGACTTCGACGAGGCCTTCGCCGCCATACCCGACCAGCTGGCCGCCGGGTTCGCGACGTTCTGCGTCAAGCCATCGCAGCTGACCGACGACCGCTCGGCCTGGGGCGCGACGTGCCGGCGAGCGGTGCAACGGATCGAATCGCTGACCGGATGACTGACGACCACAACCGGGCGGCCGGCCAGCCCCTGGCGGCGCTGCGACGCCCGGGTGGTCACGAACGACACGTTGACGTGCGGACAAGTCACCGGGTCCGTCGCCGACCGTCGGACGGTCGGGTTCTCGTCGCCCAGGCGGCACACCATCAGGCGCGTGGTGACGGCGGGCCGCAGGTCAGATACCGCTGGCGGTCGCCGCCCAGGCCGGTTCCTGCGCCGCCCTTCACCGCGTGGACGTGCGAGCACCGACCGGGCGATCACCGTCGGCCTGCGCCGCCAGGTTGTCCCAGATCACCGCACCGATTTGGCCGAGCGTGGCGAACTGCTCGGGCGTCAGTGGATCCAGAAGGTAGCGGCGCACCGCCTGGACGTGGTGGGGCGCGGCCCGCTGCAGCAGCGCCATGCCGCCGTCGGTCAGGTGGGCCACCTGGCCCCGGCGGTCGGTGTCGCACTCGACCCGCTCGACCCAGCCCTGCTCCTCAAGCCGAGCCACCGCGTGGGAGAGCCGGCTGCGCGAGGACCGGGTGGCATCGGCCAACTCGCTCATCCGCATGGAGCGCTCGGGCGCCTCGGACAGGCGCACGAAGATCTCGTAGTAGCCGTGGGGCAGCCCGAACTCGGTGAGCAGGTCGTGATCGATGGTGTCGAGCAGGCGCTGCGTCGAGTAGAGGAAAGCTCTCCAGTGCTTCTGCTCGTCGTCGGAGAGCCAGCTCGGCTCGGTCGGCGCGGGCCCGGTCCTGGGCTCGACAGCGGTCTGCTTCACGAGTTCCAGGATAGTTGAAACCTGCACGCATCCGGCCGGCGCCAAAGAGCCGGACGGGCCGTCGCAGCCGCCTACACTGGCCGCTCGCTGCGATTTCCGCCCTTCGAAGGACGATCCGTGCCCGCTCTGCGTGCCCTGCTGCTCGAACAGATCCATCCCGACGCGATCGACCTGCTGACCTCGGCCGGCTTCGACGTGGAGTCGGTCGACCGAGCGCTCGACCAGGACGAGCTGGTCGCCCGATTGCCCGGCGTGCACCTGCTCGGGATCCGGTCCAAGACGCGGCTGACCCAGGCCGCGCTGACCGCCGGGTCCGACCTGATCGCGATCGGGGCCTTCTGCATCGGCACGAACCAGATCGACCTCGAGGCCGCCTCGGCGCGCGGCGTCGCGGTGTTCAACGCACCGTTCTCCAACACCCGCAGCGTGGTCGAGCTGGCCATCTCGGAGATCATCGCGCTGACCCGCCGGTTGACCGAGAAGAACGAAGGCATGCACGCCGGCGTGTGGGACAAGTCGGCCGACGGCGCGCATGAGGTTCGGGGCCGCACTCTCGGGATCGTCGGTTACGGCAACATCGGGACCCAGCTGTCGGTCCTGGCCGAGAACCTCGGCATGCGGGTGATCTTCTTCGACACCGCGGACCGGCTGGCCCTCGGCAACGCCGTGCGGGCGCTCACCCTCGACGAGCTGCTCGAGCAGTCCGACGTCGTCACGCTGCACGTCGACGGCCGGGCGAGCAACCGCAACATCTTCGGAACCAAGGAGCTGGCCCGGATGCGCCGGGGCAGCATCCTGCTCAATCTGTCCCGCGGCTTCGTCGTCGACTACGCCGCCCTGGGCGAGCACATCGAGTCCGGTCACCTCTCCGGCGCCGCGGTCGACGTCTTTCCGCACGAGCCCAAGGGCCGCGGTGACGAGTTCGTCTCGGAGCTGCGCGGCCTGCCCAACGTCATCCTGACCCCGCACATCGGCGGGTCGACCGAGGAAGCTCAGCAGGACATCGGCCGGTTCGTGGCCGGCAAGTTTCGCGACTTCGTGGCCGACGGGAACACGTCCCTGAGCGTCAACCTGCCTCCGATCGCCCTGCCGCAGCGGGCCGGCAGCCTGCGCCTGGTCCACGTACACCACAACGTCCCCGGCGTGCTGGCCCGGATCAACGGTCTGTTGGCCGAGCACGCGGTGAACGTGGAAGCGCAGCTGCTCGGGACCCGGGGCGAGATCGGCTACGTGGTGACCGACAGCGCCAGCGGCACCACGCAGGCCATCGTGGATGAGATCCGGGCCATGCCCGAAACCATCCGGCTGCGCGTCATCTTCTAGCCCCTCGTGGCCCAGCCCCGGTCGGGCCTCTGACTGCGCGGCCGCGCCAGGGCCGGCGCGGCAACCGGGGGTGCGATCTGCGGATCCTCGGTAGCCACGGTGCTGGTGGACACCAGCCGAGCGTCGGCGACGTCATAAAAGGTCATCGACGTCAGCGGCGGGGAGTAGGCGTGAACGCTGACCGCCGGCTCTCTCGCGACGTTGCGGACGTCGTGCACCCGACGAGCGTCGAACGCGACCGACGATCCGGCCGGACGGCGATACCCGATCAGCGGGGCGCTGCGGTGAGCGCGCGGCTGATGGATCGCCTCGGACAGGCTGCCCGCGGCGATCTCGTCGGCGAGAAAGCGGGTGTACTGCAGAAGCTGCGGTGGGTTCAGCGGCGGCCGCGAAAGTTGATGCGCATAACCTACCAGTCCGACAGGGTTGCATCCAGACGCCGGGCAGCGGTCGTGAGCGCACCGCGCCACCCAATCAGGAATCGCCTTGCCGGGTCGCTACTGACGAGTAATGTTCTGAGTTACCGGCCGGTAACCTGCGGTCGCCGACCCGGAAGGACCCTGCAATGGGCCACTACAAGGCGAATCTGCGCGATATCGAATTCAACCTGTTCGAGGTTCTGGGCACGCAGGACCGACTCGGGCAGGGGCCGTTCGCCGAGATCGACACCGACACCGCACGCAGCATCCTGGCCGAGGTGCGCACCTTGGCCGAGGGCCCGGTGGCCGAGTCCTTCGCCGATGCCGACCGCAACCCGCCGGTGTTCGACCCGGCCACCGCCAGCGTGGTCATGCCGGAGTCGTTCACGAAGTCCTACCGGGCCTGGGATGACGCCGAGTGGTGGCGTCTGAGCCTGCCGACTGAGCTGGACGGCTCTCTAGCCCCGCGCTCGTTGAACTGGGCCGTGGTGGAGATGGTGCTCGGCGCAAACCCGGCCGTGCACATGTACAACAGCGGTCCGGCCTTCGCCGCCCTGATGTATGAGATCGGCAACGACACCCAGAAGTCCATCGCCCGCCTCATCGTGGAGCGCCGGTGGGGTTCCACGATGGTGCTCACCGAGCCCGACGCCGGGTCGGACGTGGGCGCCGGGCGCACGCGTGCGGTCGAACAGGCCGACGGCTCCTGGCACATCAAAGGCGTCAAGCGCTTTATCACCAGCGCCGAGCACAACCTGAGCGAAAACATCATTCACCTGGTCCTGGCCCGGCCGGAAGGTGCCGGACACGGCACCAAGGGGCTGTCGTTGTTCGTCGTGCCGAAGTTCTTCTTCGACGCCGAGACCGGGGCTCTCGGCGGACGCAACGGCGTCTACGTCACCAACGTCGAGCACAAGATGGGCCTCAAGGCCTCCACCACCTGCGAGCTGCGCTTCGGCGAGACCACGCCGGCGGTCGGGTACCTCGTCGGCGACGTCCACGACGGCATCGCGCAGATGTTCCGCGTCATCGAGCACGCCCGGATGATGGTCGGTACCAAGTCGATGGCCACGCTGTCGACCGGCTACCTCAACGCCCTGGAGTACGCCAAGACCCGCGTGCAGTCGGCCGACCTGGCCCAGATGGCCGACAAGACGGCCCCGCGGGTCACGATCATCCACCACCCCGACGTGCGCCGGTCACTGCTGCTGCAGAAGGCCTACGCCGAGGGGCTGCGCGCGGTGACGCTCTACACCGCGTCCATCCAGGACCGCATCCAGCAGGCTGAGTTCGACGGCACGGACACCGTCGAGCTGGCCGCGCTCAACGACCTGCTGCTGCCAATCGTCAAGGGTGTGAGCAGTGAGCGGGCATACGAGCAGCTGGCTCAGTCGCTGCAGACCTTCGGTGGCTCCGGGTTCCTGCAGGACTACCCGATCGAGCAGTACGTCCGGGACGCCAAGATCGACAGTCTGTACGAGGGCACTACCGCGATCCAGGCCCAGGACTTCTTCTTCCGCAAGATCGTGCGCAACCAGGGCGCGGCTCTGGGCTCGCTGACCGGCGAGATCAGCGCCTTCTGCGACTCCATCGCCGAGGAGGGCCGGCTCAAGGAGGACCGCGAGGCGCTGCTTCACGCGCTGGCCGACGTCGGCGCGATGGTCGATGCCATGAGCGACCAGCTGCAATCGGCGCAGAACGACGTGACCAACATTTACAAGGTGGGGCTGAACACCACCCGGTTGCTCATGAGTGCCGGTGATCTGGTCATCGGCTACCTCTTGCTGCGCCAGGCGGTGGTGGCGCTGCAGCGCCTCGCCGGGAACGGGCTGTCCGCGTCCGACATCGCGTTCTACGGAGGCAAGCCGGTGGTCGCGCACTTCTTCGCCCAGACCGTCCTGCCCGAGCTCGCCGCGCGGCGCACGGTGACCGAGGGCGTCGACCTCGCTGCGATGGAACTGCCTGAGCAGTCCTTCTAGTACGAACCATCCGTGTCAGCCGGCGGTACCGAGCGGGCCCGACCGGGCGGATTCCGGTTCCGATCGGCCGATCTGCCCTCCGGCTCGCTCGAGGTCGGCGGCATCACGGCGCCGGGCAATCAGCTCGGCGCCGTCACGTCGCCGGCCATATGGCCTTCGGTGACCGGGTCGTCGCGCTCGTTGCGTAGGCCACGGACGAAGGAGTTCGTAAACGCCACCAGCGGAACGGCGATCAACGCGCCGATTATGCCGTAGATGATCGTGCCGGCCGTCACGGACAGTGCCACCGCCAGCGGGTGAATATGCACCGCCCGGCTCATGATGAACGGTTGCAGCACATTGCCCTCGAGCTGCACCAACGCGATGATGATCACCAGGATCACGATGGCCGCGGTGACGCCGTGCTCCAGCAGGGTGATCCCGACGCACAGCGCACCGGCGATCGTCAGGCCGAGGATCGGGATGAACGAGCCGAGGAAGATCAGCACGCCCAGCGCGGCGGCCAGGGGCACCCGCAGGATCAGCAGGGCGATGAAGATGGTCACCGCGTGGATGATCGCGATGCTGACCTGGCCGCGGATGTACCCACCCAGGGTGTTCCAACCGCGCTCGCCGGCGTAATCGACCCGCTCGCGGGCGGCGCGCGGGACCAGGCGCAGCACCCAGTGCCAGATCTGCTCGCCATCGCGCAGCAGGAAGAATGTGCTGATCAGCGCCAGGAAGATCCCGCCGAGAACCTCTACCAGCACCGACACGGTGTCCAGGGCGCGGGACGCCAACTGGCCCTGATGGTCACGGACGGTATTGGTGAGATTGTCGATCGCCTTGGACACGTCGGCGTCGTTGAGGTTGAGGGGACCGTCGTGCAACCACTCCCTGATCTTGTCGCCCACGGCGCTGACCTGATTGGCGAGGGCGGCGGAGTGCGAGGAGATCTGCGCGATCACAAACCACGTGACGAGACCGAGCACGGCGATGCCGCCGAGCAGGGTAACGGCGGTCGAAAGGCTCTTGCGGCCGCCGAACGCGGCTCGCATCCGGGTTTCCACCGGGTGCAGGACAGCGCACAGGAACAGCGCCACGACCACCGCGAACGCGACCAGGCTGACCTTGGACAAGGCGACGAGAAGGACGTAGAAGCCGAGGGCGATGATCAGAAGCCGGGCCGCCCACTCCGAGGCGACGCGAACCGGCCAGATCACCGCCTCGGCAGTCAGCGTGGTCATCGGCATGGCCGGGCGGTCGGCGACCACCGGCGGCGGGAGGAGCGGAGCGGGTTCGGGGCCGCCGGCATCCGGCGTGGTCGACGTACCGGACCCGTCGGTCACGTCACCGGTGACGGCGTGACCGATGGCTGCGCCGTCGCCGGCCGTGGTCGCTGCGCCGTCGGCGGCCTTGGTGGCTGCGCCGGCGAGGGCTGTCCCATCGACCGCAGTCGCGCTGCCGCCACCGTTGGACGTCGGTGACACCTCGGTGCGCGTGCGGCGCGCTTCGTCGCGCTCCGGGACGGAGATTCCAGTCACGAGGGCCTTTCTTGACGGTCAGAGGCGTCGGCTCACCCTACCGAGACGGGCTCGTAGGGTCGTCTTTGTGAGTCCCGCCTGGATCGATCTCGACGGCACCCGCAACACCCGAGACGTCGGCGGGCTGCCGTTGACGCAGGGAGGTGGGGTGCGCTCCGGCCGGCTGTTGCGGTCGGACAACCTTCAGTCGCTGTCGGCGCAGGACGTGCTCCGCCTGGTAACCGACTACCGACTGGAGACGGTCGTCGATCTGCGCACCACAGGTGAGATTACCCACGAGGGACCGACCGCGCTGCACGGTGAGCCGGGAGTATCGGTGCACCACCTCTCCCTCCTCCCCGAGCCGGTCGAGGAGCGCACCGCCGCGCAGGCGGCTGGGCCATCCGACGGCGCGGCGCCACCGGAGCTGCCCTGGCAGGACCGCACGAGCGAGCGAGCCCGGGCGTCGGCCCGCCACACCTACGCGCGGTACCTCGACGAGCGCCCGGACTCCGTGCTGACCGCCTTGCGCCTGATCTCCACCACGGACGGCGCCACGCTGGTGCACTGCGCGGCCGGCAAGGATCGGACCGGAGTTGTGGTGGCCCTGGCGCTGAGCGAGGTCGGCGTGGACCGCGAGGCGATCGTGGCCGACTACGTGGCCAGCTCCGAACGGGTTCCCGCAGTGCTGGCCCGGCTGGCCGGCACCGCGACCTATGCCGGGGATGAGGGACTGGATGACGTGGACCGGCACCGGCCGAAGGCGGCGACCCTGCACGGCTTCTTCGACGACCTGGACGCCACCAGCGGCGGTCCGGCGGGCTGGCTGCGGCAACACGGCTGGACCGACGCCGACGCCGCCGCATTGCGGGCGTCGCTGATCGGGCCGTGACGGCGCCGACGCACAGGTTCGGCGGCGCGGGCGACCATCGGCCCGGGCTCAGCCGAGCAGAACAAGCTCGAGATCGCGGGGGCCGCCCTCCACGACGCGAACCGGCACGCCCCAGTCCTGGCGGCTGAGGTAACAGGCGGGGTGGGGATTGCTCGGGTCGTCGTCGCAGGACGCGGCCTGCGCACTGACGTGCACGACGCCGGTCGCGCCCGGAGCTCCCACCACGGTCAGCCCCCGGGTGAACTCCGGACCGGCTCCGACGCCGTCGGCGAGCAGCTCGGACGGCGAGGCGCTGACGTCGAGGCGGGTGCCCGGCCCGTCGGAGATGTCGATCTTGCGACCGGGCGCCGGAGTGAAAAGCACCCGCAGCGTCAGCCGGCCGGGGCCCACGTCGGTGACCGGCCGCTGCCCGTGCTGCGCCGGTCCATCGACCACGTCCTCGGGAGCCGCCGGCAGCTCGGACAGTCGCGACCCCTCGGACTCGACCACCCACCGGGTTCCGCCGAGCTCGACCACACCGCTCGGCTCGGCCAGGTGGCTGGCGAGAGTGCTGACCTCATCCCGGGCCGGGTCGTAGCGGCGGACGGCTCCGTTGTAGGTGTCGGCCACGGCCAGCGTGCCGTCGGCCAGCGCGGTGACTCCCAACGGATGCTGGAAGCGGGCCAGGCGCCCCGGACCGTCGACGTGGCCGAAGTCGAACAGGCCTTCCCCGACGGCGGTGTGAACGGTCCCGGTTGGATCCACCCAGCGCAGGGCCGAGGTCTCGCTGTCGACGAACCAGAGCGCTTGGCCGAGCACGGCCAGCCCGGACGGCTGGGCCAGCCAGGCATCTCGACCGGGCCCGTCGCGCAGCCCTTCGACCGTCGTTCCGGCCAGGATGTCCACTGCGGCCGTGTCGAGATCGACCTCGAGCAGTAGGTGGACCCCGGCCGCGGCCACGACCAGACGGTTGCGGGCCGGCCACCAGGCGACATCCCACGGCGATGCAACGTCGGGCACGACGCCGGTGACCGTGCGTAGGTCGTGCCCGGCCAGGTCGAGCACCGTGCTCACGGCACCGTCGGCCAGCCGGACGCCGCGCAGGCGGTGACCGACCGTGTCGGCCACCACCACGTCGTAGCCCTGGCGCTCGGCCAGGTCGGTGGGTAGAAGAGTCAGCCCGTTCGGTTCGGTGAAGGACGCCTGCGCGGGGCCACCGTCGGCGTGGCCGCGAGTTCCGCGGCCGATCCGCCGCCGCTCGACGGGGTCTGCGCCGGGCACCAGGTCCAGCTCGACGATGCGGTTGTTGCCGGCATCGGCCACCAGCGCCCGGCTCGGACCGCCGCCCCGCTCGGCCGGCCAGGCCACCGCCTTGGCCGGGAAGTAGAACCCGGCCGCTGCACGCACCTGCCAGTCGGAACCGGAGCCGGGAAGAGGGGCTCCGGCCTCGAAGGGATCGCGGCGCAGGGAGCGGTCGGCGTCATGCGTGGCGACCAGATCCGCCACCATCGCGTCGAGCCCGCTGACCTGACCTTCGCCGGCGGCCTGGGCCACCACGTACCCGGCCGGGTCGATGAGGACCAGGGTCGGCCAGGCCTTGACCGCGTACTGGCGCCAGGTCAGCAGCTGGGGATCGTCGAGGACGGGATGGGTTATGGCGTTGCGCCGGACGGCGGCCACCACGGTGCCGTGGTCGGCCTCGTGCGGGAACTTGGGCGAGTGCACGCCGATCACCACCAGCTCGGCGCCGTACTTGGCCTCCAGCGGCCGAAGCTCCTCGGTCACGTGCAGGCAGTTGGCGCAGCAGGAGGTCCAGAAGTCGAGCAGGACGATCCGCCCGCGTAGGTCGGTTAGGGACAGCGGACGGTCGGTGTTGATCCAGCCGCCGGCTCCGCGTAGCTCGGGGGCCCGCACCCGGGCACCGGTTCGCAGCGTCACGCCGGTTCGAAGGCCGCGGCCGACATCGGCATTCCCCAGCGGACAACGCTGAACGGACCGCGCCCTCCTGCTGAGCGGCCGACGCTGAGAGCCGGACGCGCGAAGGCCCGGCCACCCTCGTCGGGTGCCGGGCCTCGGCGTTGCGGTGCGGGCTTGCGCTGAGCTCAGCCGTTGTGCTGGCGCTGGCTCAGCCGTTCAGCTGGCGCTGGGCGATGACGATGAGCTCGTCACGCATGGCCGGCGTGTGCGCGTTGGTGATCGCGCGGCGCAGGTCCTGCATATCCCGGCGCTGGCGCAGCTTGGTGGCGAAACGGTTCTTCATGGTGGTGACCCCCTGGGTGCGTCGTTGCGGTTCAGGGGCCCGGTTGGCAGTTGATCGATTCGGTGGTTCCGGTCGAGCAGTGCGTCCGTGCCTCTAGTTCGTAGGGAACTATACGTCTCAACCGAACGATAGACGATACTATTCCGTCCTACGCCTTCGATATACCTTGTGAGAGGCAGCACTGATTACGACGGCAGCTCAATGTCGCGACGGCCTCAGAGCATCGCCAAAGCCGGATCCTGCAGCAGCGCGGCGATGTCGGCCAGGAACGTCGACCCCTGCTCGCCGTCGACGACCCGGTGGTCGAAGGACAGCCCGAGCTGGGACACCCAGCGCGGCTCGATCGTCTCGATGCCGTCGCGCGACACCACCCACGGGCGACGGTTGACTGCGCCGACGGCCAGGATGGCGACTTCGCCCGGGTTGAGGATCGGGGTCCCGGAGTCGATGCCGAACACGCCGACGTTGGTGATCGTGATGGTGCCCCCGGCCAGGTCGGCCGGAGTGGCCCGGCCGGCCCGCGCCGTCGCGGTTAGCTCAGCGAGGGCGGTGGCCAGGCCGAGCAGGTTCAGCCGGTCGGCGTCCTTGATATTTGGCACGACGAGACCCCGGCCGGTGGCTGCGGCGATACCCAGATTGACGTAGTTCTTGACGATGATCTCGCCGGCCGCCTCATTCCACGTCGAGTTCACGATCGGGTTCCGACGCACCGCCCACAGCAACGCCCGGGCGACGAACAGCAGCGGGGAGACCTTCACGCCGCTGAAATCGCGCCGGGCGGCAACGCGGTCGCGCAGAGTCATGGTCTCGGTGACGTCGACCGTGACGAACTCGGTGACGTGAGGTGCGGTGAAGGCGGAGGCGACCATCGCCGCGGCGGTGTGCTTGCGCACCCCCCGGACCGGTAGGCGGGTCTCGCGCTCGCCACCTGTGGCCGTGCCCCGAATCAGCGCATCAGCCGCCAGCGCCCCGCCGTCGGAAATGCTGCGGGCCCCTTCGAGCGCGGACTGGACGTCCTCGCGCGACACCGACCCGTTGGGTCCGGTCGGCGTGACCGTGGCCAGGTCCACCCCGAGCTGCTTGGCCAGTTTGCGGACCGGCGGCTTGGCCAGGACCCGGGCGCCGTCGGTCGCCAGGCTCTTGCTGGCAACGCCGTTGTTGGAACCGCTGCCGTTGCCGGTGGCGCTGCCATTGCCGTCCGAAGCAGGCGCGGCCGTCGGCTCCGGCGGTGTCGGCACAAGTGGTGCGTCCGCAGGCGGGGCCGGCTCGACCGCGAACGCGGCCTGAGCCGTCGGAATCGGGTGAGCCTCGGCCACGGGCCTGCGCACGCGGCGAGTGGTAGCCCCGGGTCGCGGGCCGTAGCCGACCAGAACGGCCTGGCGCCCGTTGGTCGGCGACCCGCCATCCGGCGCATTCGCCGAACCGTCCGGCGGGCCGAAGGCCCCGACCGGGGACTCGGCCGACGACACCGCCGGCGCCGCAGCGACTCCGGGCGTCGCCGTCACCGCCGGGATGGTCGGCGCGGCCCCGGAGGGATCCACGTCGATCGTGATGATCGGCCGCCCGACCGCGACGGTATCGCCGGCCTGGGCGTGGACGGCGGCGACCACTCCGGCAAACGGCGACGGCAGTTCGACCGCGGCCTTGGCCGTCTCCACCTCGACCAGTGTCTGGTTGACCACCACGGTGTCGCCCGGGGCCACCGCCCAGGACAGGATGTCGGCCTCGGTCAGCCCTTCGCCCACGTCGGGCAGAAGGAACTGCTTTAGTTCGGGCACCTGGTCTGTCTCCTTGCCGAGGTCGTCGCCGGACGCAGTGGCGGACGCGTCAGGTCGGTTCGTGGTCAGCCGCTCCCGTCCACGGCTGGGCAGTCAGTAGGTAAAGCTGCGGTCGACCGCGTCGAGTATTCGGTCGACGTCGGGCAGCCATTCCTCCTCCACGCGGCTGGGCGGGTACGGGGTGTCGAAGCCGCCGACCCGCAGCACCGGCGCCTGCAGGGAGTAGAACGCCTTCTCCTGCACCCGCGCCGCGATCTCGGCGCCGAGGCCGAAGGACACCGACGCCTCGTGGACGACGACCAGGCGCCCGGTCCGCTCCACCGAAGCCAGGATCGTCGCGGTGTCCAGGGGCGACAGCGAACGCAGGTCGATGACCTCGAGGTCGTGCCCGTCGGCCTCGGCTGCGGTGGCCGCGTCCAAGGCGGTGGCCACCATCGGCCCGTAGGCGATGAGCGTGCAGTCGGTCCCCGGGCGCACCACCCGCGCCTCGTGCATGGGCACCGACAGGTCGTCGGAGATTTCGCCTTTGACCCAGTAGCGGCGCTTCGGTTCGAAGAAGATCACCGGGTCGTCCGTGGCAATGGCCTGGCGGATGAGGACGTGGGCGTCGGCCGGCGTGGCGCATGTGAGCACCTTGAGCCCGGCGGTGTGGGCGAAGTACGCCTCCGGCGATTCCGAGTGGTGCTCGACCGCGCCGATACCGCCCCCGAACGGGATGCGGATGGTAATCGGCATGCGCACCGCGCCCCGGGAGCGGTTGTGCATCTTGGCCACCTGGCTGACGATCTGGTCGAAGGCCGGGTAGACGAAGCCGTCGAACTGGATCTCGCACACCGGGCGGTAGCCGCGCAACGCCAGCCCGACCGCCGCGCCGACGATGGCCGACTCGGCCAGCGGAGTGTCGATCACGCGGGCTTCGCCGAAGTCCTTCTGCAGTCCGTCGGTGACCCGGAAGACCCCGCCCAGCTTGCCGATGTCCTCGCCCATCAGCACGACCTTGGGGTCGTCCTCCATAGCCCGGCGCAGCCCGGCGTTGATCGCCTTGGCCAGCGTGACCGCAGCCATCAGGATGCCCCGGCCGGGACGAAGGAATCGAGGTAAGCGGCGTAGGTGTCGCGTTGCTCCATCAGCTCGACCGGCGCGTCGACGTAGACGGTGTCGAACACTGACAGCGGCTCCGGATCGGGTAGGGCCCGGCAGCCGGCCCGGACGTGCTCGGCCAGCCGTTCGGATTCGGCATCCAGGTCGGTGAAGAAGTCGGCATCGGTGTCGGTGGAGCGCACGAGGTAGGAGCGCACCCGCTCGATCGGGTCGCGCAGCCTCCACTTCTCCAGCTCGGCCGACACCCGGTACCGGGTGGGGTCGTCGGAGGTGGTGTGCGCGCCCATGCGGTAGGTGAAGGCCTCGATCATCATCGGTCCCTGACCGGACCGGGCGTGCTCCAGGGCGGCCCGGGTGACGGCCAGGCAGGCCAGCACGTCGTTGCCGTCCACCCGCACACCCGGGAAACCAAAGCCGCTGGCCCGCTGGAACAGGGGCACCCGCGTCTGGCGCTCGACCGGCTCGGAGATCGCCCACTGGTTGTTCTGGCAGAAGAACACCACCGGCAGATTGGCCGCCGCGGACCATACGAAGGCCTCATTGACGTCGCCCTCGCTAGTGGCGCCGTCGCCGAAGAAGGCGAGCACCGCAGTGTCCACCTCGGGATCGCCGGAGCCGACCGCGCCGTCGCGTTGAACTCCCATGGCGTACCCGGTGGCGTGCAGGGTCTGGGCGCCGATGACGATCGTGTAGAGGCCGAAGTTGTTGTCGGCCGGATCCCAGCCGCCGAGGTTCACTCCGCGAAACAGGCCCAGCAGGGTCAGGGGGTCGACGCCGCGGCACCAGGCCACCCCGTGCTCGCGGTAGGTGGGGAAAGACATGTCCTGCTCGCGCAACGCGCGGCCGGCGCCGACCTGGGCGGCTTCCTGACCGAGGCAGGATGCCCACAGCCCGAGCTCGCCCTGGCGCTGCAGGGCGGTGGCTTCGGAGTCGAGACGGCGGACCAGAACGAGGTCGCGGTAGAGGGAGCGCAGCTGTTCGTCGTGTACGTCGATCGCGTAGTCCGGATGCTCTACCCGGACCCCTTCCGGGGTGAGCAGCTGAACCAGGTCCGGCTCGGCGACCACCGACGGTTCCAGCGTCATGCGCGCCACTCCTCATCTCGCCGCCGGCGGGGATCGCCCGCGTCCGCGGCGTTACGGCGACCGGCGAACGACGCCTCCGCCGAGCGGTGTACCGATCGCGACCTGCCACGCAGGGGTGGCGCCCGGCAGTCCGGATCAGGGGTTCGTAGCATATCTCCGCCCGGCCCTCCTGTGCCGGGCACCGCGACCGAGAGGCTCCCCATGCCCGCGATTGGCGCCATAGCCGTTATCACCGCCCGACCCGGTGCCGAGGACGAGGTGGCCGACCTGCTCTATGAGCTGGTCACGGCCACGCAAGCGGAGGCCGGTTGCCTGCTGTACAGCTTGCAGCGAGGCCTCGAGGAACCGAACGTCTTCGTCACCGTCGAGAAGTGGGCGTCGCCGGACGCGCTGCAGGCCCACCTGAGTTCGCCGCACGTGGCCACTGCCCTGGGCCGCGCCGGAGAACTGCTGACCGAGGCCCCCCGAATCATCTCCTTCGCTCCTACGGGAGCCGGAGATACGGCGAAGGGGACGTTCTGAGCACAGAGCTCATGCCGCTGGACCGTTCGGCGCTGGCCTCGCCGCCGATGATTGCCACCGCTGACCTGCGGCTCGAGCCGATGGGCCCGCAGCACTTCGAGGGCATGTGGGGCTCACTCGGCGACCCGGAGATGCGACGGCTCACCGGAACGCACCGGACCTTCACCGAGCCGGACGTCCGCGCCTACCTGGACCGCCTTGTGAACAACGACGAGCGGGCCGACTTCGCCATGATCCGCACGTCCGACAAGCGCTACCTCGGGGAGGCGGTGCTCAACGAGCTGGACGAGGCGAACCGGGCGATGAACTTCCGCATCGCCCTGGCCTCGGCCGACCTGCTCGGACACGGGTACGGCACACGGGCCACGCAGGCGGTCCTCGACTTCGGCTTCGACCTCGTCCGGCTGCATCGGATCGCCCTGGGGGTGTACGCCTTCAACCCGCGCGCCGAGCACGTGTACACCCGCTGCGGCTTCCTGAGGGAAGGTCGCCACCGCGACGCGCTGCACTGGGACGGCGCGTGGCACGACGAGATCACCATGGCCATCCTGGCCACCGACCCCCGGCCGTGGCATCGCCCACCCGAGAGCGTCGATACGGTGGACCGATGACCCCCGTCGACAAGGTCGACCAATGACGACCGTCCACACCCTGGCCCGTCCCGCGCTCATCGGCCTGGCCACCGGCGGGCGCTCGACCTACGGCCTGACCGCGCTGGCCCTGACCGCTGGGCGCCGCGATCCGTCGTGGATGAGTTCGACGGCGACACGCGCGCTGCTCGGCCTGGCCGCGGCCGGCGAGACGGTGGCCGACAAGCTGCCGGCCACGCCCAGCCGGCTCGAGACCGGTCCCCTCGCCGGGCGGTTGGCGCTCGGAGCGGCGGCCGGAGCGATCGTGGTGCGCCGCGAGCAGGGACCGGTGGCCGTCGGGGCGATCGTGGGCGGCCTCGGCGCGCTGGCCGGCTCCTGGCTCGGCGCCCACTGGCGCGGCTGGGCCGCCCCGCGCCTGTCCCGTGACCTGCCCGGCGCGCTGGCCGAGGACGTCACGGCCGCCGGCCTGGCCGCCATGGCTGTGGCCTGAGCGTCGCGCGGCATGACTACACCCGTGGACAAGCGTCCCCCCAACACGCGCGCGCTCGGCCGCAGCGGCCTCGAGGTCTCGGCGATCGGTCTGGGCTGTATGGGCATGAGCCACGGTTACGGACCCGCGGGCAACCGGCAGGAGATGGTGGCGCTGCTCGGCGCGGCGGTCGAGCGCGGGGTGACGTTTTTCGACACCGCCGAGGTGTACGGACCCTTCGTCAACGAGGAATTGGTCGGCGAAGGGTTGGCTCCGTTCCGCGACGACGTCGTCATCGCCACCAAGTTCGGCTTTGCG
>JBDUAD010000001.1:0-98751 GCA_040004775.1 bacterium
GAGTCGAAGAATCGGCGGACCATCGTTCGGCCGGACGGAAGACCGGTTCTGCGCTATCGCTGACGCGCTGGCACGGCATCGACTGGTCCTCGGCAGATCCGGTTAGTCTCTGGGGCGTCGCCACTAGAGAGGCCCCGTCTGCAGGTACGAGTAAGGCTGGGCTGTCTTGGCCGCCCAGTTAAGACTCGTGCCCAAGCCCTTTCGCCGGCCGCCTCCCCGCATGGCCCAGACTGACCGAACCGATCAGCGGCAGAAACGTATGTTGCCTGCGGTGCTCCGCCGGGAGTTCGCTGTCCTCATTGGGCCAGGCGCACTGCTCGGCGGGGGCGACGGTGGGGTCGAGGTCCGATTCCTCCAGCGGGGCTGCGGAATGAGGATGTTTCTGCAGCCGGTAGCTGGCGTTTCGCTGGCCGCTAATCATCCCCCGTTGTAGCGGGTTGAGCTGCCGCGCGCCCCCACGCTCGAAGGCGTGGGGGCGCGTGAGCGTGGCGTCGGTGGCTACTAGCTGGTGATGCTCCCGCAGGCGACTGGCAGTGTTGCCTCGAAGAGGCTGCTCAGCGAGCTGGTGTCGGCGTCGGCGGGTAGGTCGGTGCCGTGGAGCACGATGTGCAGGTTCGTCATGTTCTTGGCGACGTCCTTGGGCACCGTGATGGTGCGGTGGTAGCTGAGGTTGCCAGCCGCGTCGGCCGTGGCGAATTGGCTCAGCGTGAGACCGGCGCTAGGAGCGGTGCTGCCGGTGGCGGTCAGGGAGACATCGATCGGGCCGTAGAAGGGGGCTCCCTCAGCGAGTGAGATCAGGCCGTCCGGGGTTCCGATGATCCGGGTCGTGATCGGGTCGACCGGGTCTCCGGTGTTGATATCCGCGGACGCGGGCGGGCACTCGTTGTTTTGGTCGGTGATCCCGTGGATGTGCATGGCGTGCGGCTGGTTCGGGGTGAGGCCCGATGCTGTCAGGTCGACGGTGAGCGTGCGGCCGGTCAGGGTCATCGACGCGTGGCCGGTGACGTTGGAGCCGCCGTCGGCAGTGGGATCGTGCGGAATGGGACTCAGGGTGGCGGCGAAACTGCCGGCGCTGACGCCGCTGGCGGCGACCGGCGCAAGGGCGACCAAAGCGAACGGGATGATCGCGAGCATGAGCTTCAGGCGCATGGGGCGCATGGGAACCTCCTATTGATATATCCCCGCCCGGTCGGGTAGGCGATACGTATGACGTTCGCAGCCGAGTGCATCCTTGGATTGCGGTCCGGCCGTCCGGGGCACCGCAGTGAACTCCGGTGAGCCCTGAGCCACAATGGCCTACTTCGGGTGATGTTGCGGTCAGCGCACCATGCATCACGTAGCGTGTTCGTCGCCGTGGTCCTGTCGGCCCCGACCCACCTGGTGGCGCGGATCGACGTGGCACGGACCGACCGAGCAGATCCGGTTGGTTGAGGAGCAGGGACTCGAATCCGGTCCCATCCTGTATGTTCCTCCAAGGCAGCGCCGACCCCTTGGGCACGAATCATGTGCAGCAAAACAAGATCAGCGAGCCGACGGGAGGCAGCGCATCAAACCGGGGGCGGTCACCGCCGCGGACACCGCCGATCTCGCCCGGTTGCGCCGACGCATCGAAACCGAAGCCTTCACCCACGCCCGCACCGCGCTAGACAACCCGTCCCTGCCGATCCGCCTCGACCTCGCCGTCGGCAACGCCACCATCTCGCAGGTCCACTAACCCCGCACCAGAAGATCGGCGGATGAAGCGTCACGGACGCGTTCTGCAAGTAACTCCACACCAAACGGGGCCTACCGACCCGGCTCAGCTCGTCACAACGCTGCAATCCGACGGCGTCCGTCAACGTTCTCACGTCCGCTAAAGCGGACATCAATCAATCGGGGGAGACCCAATGGCAACCGCAATCAACTACCAGACCGGGCTGGACAGCGCCTGGACCAACATCGCGACCTTCGTACCGAAGCTCGTGGTGTTCCTGCTCATCCTCATCATCGGCTACTTCGTCGCCAAGGCCATCGCCAAAATCCTGAATAAGGTGCTGGAGCGGGTCGGCTTCGACGACGCCGTCGAACGCGGTGGCGTTAAGGCGGCGCTCGAGAAGTCGCAGTACGACGCGTCGGACATTCTGGCCAAGCTCGTCTACTACACGATCATGCTGTTCGTGCTGTCCACCGCGTTCGGGGTGTTCGGCACCAACCCGATCAGTGACTACCTGCGCGCGGTCATCTCCTACCTCCCGCTCGTCTTCGTGGCCATCCTGATCATCATCGTGGCCTCAGCCATCGCCGCGGCGGTCAAGGGCCTCATCCAGAACAGCCTTGGCGCGCTGTCCTACGCCACGCTGCTGGCCAACCTCGCCTCGGGACTGATCCTGGCGTTCGGAATCATCGCCGCGCTGGATCAGCTCCACATCGCCACCAACGTCGTCAACGCCGTTCTCTACGCCGCGCTGGCCGCAGTCGTGGGCGTGACCGTCGTCGCCGTCGGCGGTGGCGGCATCAAGACCATGTCCAACCGCTGGGAGGCCGCCGCGCTCAAGTACGACGAGGAGAAGCCACGCATCGCCGCGGCCGCCCGCACCGCCCCCAGCATCAAAAGTCAAGCTCAACAGGCCAAGCAAACCGTCCAGCCGGTCAGCTCCGACGGCAGCGGCGCCACCCGCTTCACCGGCTAAGCCCCCCTGTCGTAAACTGGGGATTTCCCTCGGCCGGTCTGAATGACCGGACCCCGTTCGGTGGTTCTCGGCACTCAGATTGCACTGTCAGAAGGTCGAAAGTCCAGGTGGAAACGGCTCGTTAGGTGGGTTACGCCGCCGCATCCAACGAACACAAGCTGCGGCGTCGGCGGCCCGGCTGCGGTACATGTTTGGGGTATCCGTCGCTAACTGCATTCAAAGCTTTGCGGCTTCCGCGACGGCGGTCAGGGCCTCCTCATACCGCCCCACCTCGTTTAGGTGGGAGCCGAGGTTGTTTAGGGCGAGGGCGAGGTCGGGGCGGTGGACGTCGGGCCGGTCGGCGACCAGCTCCCGGCGAATTGCGACGGACTCCTCGGCCGCGGTCAGCCCCTCCTCATACCGCCCAAGCTGGCCGCGCCAGTTCCCGAGGTTGGTGAGGGCGCCGGCGAGGACGGGACGGTAGACGTCGGGCCGGTCAGCGACCAGCTCCCGGCAGGTCGCGACCGACTCCTCGGTCGCGGTCACCGCCTCCTCATACTGCCCAAGCTTCTCAAGCCGGACCCCGAACGTGCTGAGGAGGTGCGCTACCTGAGTTGGGTCGGCGGAGGTGCGAGCGGACTCGAATCGGCGGTGGCTAACGAGCACTGCAAGCTCGGCGAGCGGACTGACCAGATCCTCCCCCTCGAGGTGGATATCGATCCGCTTGTCGCGGTTCTCGTCGGGGACCTGCGCGGCGTAGGCCACGGCGAGGCGGCGGGGTAACTGGTGAGGGATGTCGCGGGCAGCGTCCATTGCCGGGACGACCAGCTGATCGAACTGCGCAGTCAGCAGCTGGCTAAGCAGGTCAAGCAGGGAGAACGAGGAGTCACTACGACCGAGATCCGTGATGACTCGCCGGGCCCTTGCCGGGTCGGCGAGGTGCGGCCTGATCACGTCAAGGAGCCGCGGGTCGGCGGGGAGTTCATTGCTGAGCAGCGCGTCCGCCCAACATCTGAGGTTGCAGTTGGCCAAACCATTCACCGTTCTCCGCCGGATAGAGATCGTGAAGCCACACGGCCACCTGCGCCAGCGGTTGTCCGGCGTTCTTCAGCGCCGGCACACAGGTAAGGAGGTCCTCGGCCCCTGCAGCATCGGGAGCACCGACTAAAGTCGCCACGGCGACAATCTGACGACATTGTGCATCGGTCAAACGCAGCCCTTGCTGCTGTGACGTTGTCGTCCAGTACGCCGACTCGTGCTTCAACAGGACGTCGCACACCTCGCGCTGTGTGCCGATCTCGGATGTATCGGTCAGCCGCCGTAAACTGTGATCGAGCTGTCAACAGCATTGCCAGCAGCGCAACGATCACGAGCAGTACGGCGGCGGCGCCCTCGTCGGCTGTGTGCGTCTTGAGCGCGTACCCGACGCCGATCAGGACGGTGGCTGCGACAGCGATCCGCCAGGCTCGTCGTTTCCGGCGGCGCAGCCCGGCGGCAACGCGGAGTAGGAGCAGTCCCAGCGCGACGGCGACGGCGGTGGCGGCGTCGGTTGTGGGCAGGGACAGCAGATGCGTGATCTGCTTCGCCCGATGCCGCTCATCGGCTGGTAGCGCCGCGTCGAGAACTACGAGGACTCCCGTCAGCCGGGCCAGTCCCCGCGATCACTCTGGGCGCTTTGTGCAGATAGGCCCGTCGTGTGGCGGCAGCGCGGAGGGGGACGGAACTGGCTGTCGTCCTGTTGTGCGTGGTCACCCTCGGCACTTTTCAGGTCCTCCGGGCGTGGTTGGTCGAGTCGATTTTGGGCTGGCTTTTAGTCGTCAATCGGTGAGTAACGAGGGCGCCGTGGCGCAACTTCAGTCTGAGAATTGACAGCCACGATGGCAGCGCTCGGCCGAGCGGGTACGGCGGGTGGGATGCGTCAGACCGGGGGTGATGGGAACGAGTTCGGTTCGCCGTGTAACAGGATCCCGCAACCGACGAGGCCGCATTCAAGCAGTGCAACAGATGCTGCCGTCGCTGCAAGGACGGCACGTTGAAATAAGCGTGGTTATTTCGTATTACCGGGTTCACTCGGCTGCCGGGTTGGACGGCCGTGCCGGTTCGTCCTCGCGGGCGTTGTCGGATCTATGTTCGCGTACCCGCCAGACAACGATCGCGACGAGTATGGCGCTGAGGACGATGAGGGCCGCCGTGCGGCCGACCGCCTTCTCAACGGTCTTGTAGGAGTTGCCGGTCAGGTAGCCCAGCAGGACGAATCCGGCTCCCCACACTGCGCCGCCAGCGGCGTTGTAGGCGAGGAACCGGAGGTAGGGCATCCGCGCCGTACCGGCGAGTGCGGGCATAACCGCACGGAAGAATGCGACGAAACGTCCCAGGAAGACCGCTGCCCCGCCGCGGCGCCGCAGGAAGTCCTGGGCGTCCTCGAGCCGGTGGCTTCTCTTGTCCAGGAAGTGCGCCTGCAAAATTCGGGGCCCGATGTGGCGGCCTACCTCATAGCCCACCGTATCGCCGACAATGGCCGCGGCGATCACCAGAACGATCATCAACCACAGTTGGACGCGGCCTTGGCTGGCGATGACGCCACCGAGGACAGCTGCGCTTTCACCCGGGATCACGAACCCGACGAACAACGCGTCCTCGGCGAACACCAGCGCGGTGATCACTGCGTAGACGAGGACGCTGTTGAGGTGGAAGAGGCGGTCGAGGAGCCCGCTCATGACGTGACTCCCGACCGGTGCGCGGTTCCGGCGTCGCCGGTTGCGCGGTCGACGAGCAGGCGGTCGAGCACAGCGCGGCTGCGCAGCCAACCGGCCGCTCGGGTAAGCGGGACCCGCACGAGCAGCCAACCTAGCCCGGCAACTACGGCACCCAGGATGAGCCCGGCCACAACGTCGCCCGGGTAGTGCGCTCCGACGTAGACGCGGGCGAAGGCCATGACGGCGGCCGCCACGGCGGCGATGAGTCCGAGCCGGCGCCACACGAGCACCAATCCGGTCGCGGTGGCGCCGGCCATGACGGCGTGATCCGACGGGAACGACAGGTCCGCCGATCGGGCGACGAGGACCAGGACACTGGGGTGGCCGGTGTAGGGGCGCGCTCGGTGCACGGCGTGCACGACGAGCTGATTGACCCCGACCGCGATCAGTACGCCGATGGCCGCCCACACCGCAGCGGCCAGGGTGCCTGCGGTGCCCCGGCGACTGTGGAGCAATCCGATAACGAGAAGCAGTCCGAACAGGACAACCCCGTACTTCGCGAAGTCGGTGACGGGTGTGTGGAGCCAGCCGGTGTGCCGGCTGAATGCGTTGACGTCGAGAAAGATCCGGCGATCGAAGTGCGCTACCCCGGTCACCCGTGCTCGGTCCGAGTGGCGTCCGGAGAGGGGGATCTCGTCCTCGATACGTTCACTGGTTTTAACCCTCACTCAGGTGCGATGGACGCACGGGCGGTCACGCTACGTTCGATACTACAAATTTCATAGTAGGTGTGCGTGCCGCGCGGCCGTTCTTGTGCCCGGCTAAGCCTCGGCTAAGCCCGCTTTGTCAGACGCGGGTTCGACGTCATCGCGGCCGTACGATCCGTTTATGGGCCGATCCTAAGTCGACGCTCGCCAACACGGCCGCCGCTCGGGCGTGCTGGAGGCCGAGGTGCTCGCCTGCCTCGCTGCTGCGGGCCGACCCATGACGGCGTCGGAGGTTCTGAGCGAGCTCGTTGATGCGCTCGCGTACACCACTGTGATGACCACGCTTGCGCGGCTGAACCGTAAGGGCGCCGTCGCACGAGAGCAGGTGGGCCGTGCGTACGGGTACTTTCTTCCCCACGGCCCGGATGCCGTCGGTCCTACGATCGCCGCCCGCAAGATGCTGAGCGTGTTAGCAGCAGGTGAGGACCGGGCCGGTGTTCTCACGCGATTCGTGGCCGATCTCAGTCCAGAAGACGGGCGCATACTGATCGATCTGCTAGCCAGCACGACCGAGCCCGACGCTGACTCGTAAATCCGCGGAGCGTTCTGCCGCTGGTGGCCAGCGTGCTGTTGTGGGTAGCCGGTGCGGGCATCGCACACCGCTTACCGCCAGCCACGGCGGTCCGTGTGCTCGCTGCCACCGCGGTGCTCAACGCCCTGGCAACCGGGTTCGTGCTGGCGGTGGCGGCGTTCACCGCCGTCGCACAGGTCCCGCAGGTCGCACGATTGGGCCACTGGTCACCGACCGCTCTGCGTGCGGGCGGCTCGTTGCCGCCGGTGTTCAGTGGCGTCGCAGGGGTAGCGGTAGTGCTGCTGAGGTGTTGGCCGTGCGTTTCTGTGTGCGGATGGGCCGCGACCTGGTCGTGGCCGAACTGCTGTGCCGCCGGCTGAGCCGCGACAGTAGCGGTCTTGTCGTCGTGCAAGATGATCTGCCCGACGCCCTCGCGCTGCCCGGGATGAGCGGGCGGATCGTGGTGTCCACCGGGATGCTGCGGGCGCTCTCAGCCGAGGAGAAGCGGGTTCTTCTCGCCCACGAAGCGGCCCACCTGACTCATCGGCATTATGTCTACGTATAAGCCGCGGCGCTCGCGGCCGCGGCGAATCCGTTTTTACGGCCCGTGGCTGAGGCCGTTCAGGATGGGTCGAGCGTTGGGCCGACGAGGTCGCCGCCGGCGAAGTCGGCCCCTCGCCGCCCGCGCTCCGGCCCGCGCGGGACTGGCACGCGCCTCGGCCGCCGCGCAAGCCCAACCCAGGCCGCCCGCAGCGTTGAACGCAGCCGCCGGCAACGTCGCCGGCCGGGCAAGGGCCCTGCTCGAGCCCGTTCCACCACGCCGCAACGGCGTGACCGCAGTAATCACCGCCCTCGCTCTTGCGTCGTCGCTCTCCGCCGTCAACACGGGGCGCGACACCGAACACCGCTTCGAGAAGTCGGGCTTGCACCTGTACCCGATTACAGTCACCGACCATTGACGCCCCTGCACGCTCACGGTCTGGCCCAAATGCTCTTTCACCTGCGGCAGCGTGCTTCCGAGTTTGCTGGCTCCTAGTCTTGGGATTCATGATCCGTGGAGTGAGCCGAACCCGGTTTGCTGAACAGTCGGTCATTCCTGCTTCGCCGGGTTGGCTCGCTGACACCGATCGCGGTCTGGTTCTGCTTGCCGATGATCAAGTCTTGCTCCCAGTTGCCAGGCACCGCCCGGTCGTCGACCTCGGCCGGCCGCTCACTGACGTCGATCATGTTCGGGATGCGATTCTCGCGTTGACCAACCTTGCGGCTCGGCGCCGCACCGCCCGCCCGGTGCGCAGACAGGCCGTCACGCTTCATACGTCAGTCGGGGCTCGCGTGCGTTGACTTTACGCGCCAGAAATCGCCGGTTCTGTATTTGACCATTGGCGCCGATCAGCCGCCTGACGGACCTTTCCGCACGTCACAACGGCGAGGCCGAGGCGGCGGCTCAGCGCAATCGTGCACAAGCGGCTCGTCACCCCGAGACTGGTCCGAGCGCGGTCGGCTTCGGCGGCCAGGAAGTCCCAGTCAAACCGTGCGTTATGCGCTACCTGGATTCGCGCGCGAAGCAGGTCGACCAGCGTGTGGGCGATGTCGGCGAACGTCGGCGAGCCTCTGCGCTTGCGTGGCGTGAGCCCGTGGATGTGGACCGGTCCTGGGTCGCACCCGGGATCGAGCAGCGTCGACCATGTCGCCTCGAGCCCGCCGTCGGGACGAAGCTGGCTGACCGCGATCTGGAGGACCCGGTGGTGAGCCGCAGTCAAGCCCGGCGGTCTCGACATCGACGACGGCGTAGCCGTACGGGTAATGCGCAGCAACACCAGCCGGCAACGGTCCAGCGGTCACGAAACGATCACGAGCGGAAGACTGAATCAGATCACACAAGTCGGCTGGAGACGTAGACGTGGTCAGCTCGATCGTGGAAGAGGTAAGTCGCAAGGCAGACGAACATGGGCGCTACCAGGGGGATACATGTTGTGCCAAGCCGTCCTCGACCACGCCGCCGTGCACAGAGTGTCACAGCCAGTGTCACAGACGCCGCGTACCGGCTGGTGCCGCCAAGTGACGACCCGAACTCAGATCATCTGCAATTAAAGGGAACTCCGTCGTATTTGGCACATGTCAATACGAGCCGTAACCGAACTAATTCCACTCGTAATGAGAAGGTCCGGGGTTCGATTCCCCAAGGCGGCTCCAGGCCGGTTCTCCTCAATCTGCTCGGCCTCCTCAGGACGGACGGGCGTCGGCCACCGTCTCGGCGCGGGCTTCGTAAGCATGGCGGGAGCCACAAACCGAGGCTAGCGAGCAGGTGGTCTTGCGCCCGTCCGCGGTCAGCTTCACCACCACGGACTCACTGGGCACCGAGTGGGCGACGACCGTGCCCGCGCCGCAGGCCGTCTCCACCGACTCGCCGACCTCCGGAGCGTTGGCCGCGAAGTCCTGGTACAGCGGGTGCTCGTACTTCAGGCAGCACATCAGCCGCCCGCACGCGCCGGAGATGCGCAGCGGATTGAGCGGCAGGTCCTGGTCCTTGGCCATCCGCACCGACACCGGCTCGAAGTCGACCAGGAAGGTCGAGCAGCACAGCTCGCGCCCGCACGACCCGACCCCGCCGGTCAACTTCGCCTCGTCGCGGGCCGAGAGCTGGCGCAGCTCCACCCGGCCCCGCACCGTCGCGCCGAGGTCGCGGATGAGGGCGCGGAAGTCGACGCGGTGCGGTGCGGTGAAGAAGAACGTCGTCCGGTTGTCCTCCGGAGAATGGTCGATGCCGACGATCTTCATCGGTAGCTCGTGCTCGCGGACCAGGCGGCGAGCGGCGACCCGCGCGGTGGCACGGACCTTGCGCGCGGTGGCCGCTGCCTGCATATCGCCGGCCGTCGCTGTGCCGAGGAGAACCGGCAGCCCGCCGACGTCGTCGGACACCCACTGCGGCGCCCACATCACCTGGCCGACGACCGGGCCGTCCTCGGTCGGGTACAGCACATGGTCGCCCACCGCCGGGGCCAGGGGCCCGGGGTCGGCGTAGAACAGACGCCCGTGCTGGGTGAACACCACCGCGCACACGAACCCCATGGGCAAAGATTAAGGCAGGCGCAGGGCCATGGTCATCGCCTCCACGGCGATGCGCGGCTTGACGTTGAGGTCGATCGCCTCCCGACAGGCCAGGACCGCGTCGAGCCGGCCCAGCACCTCGGTGGGCGTCAGCGCGGCGGCCACCGTGGCCACATCGCGGCGAGCGTCCGGGTGCGCCACCGGAACGCTCGACCCGGTCTGGACCAGCAGGGCGTCACGATAGAACGCGGCCAGATCCACGAGCGCCCGATCGAGGGCGTCGCGGCGGGCGCGAGTGGCTCGCGAGCGTTGCCGCCGTTCGAGTTCCTTCACCGCTCCGGCGCTGCCACGCGCCACCGCGGCCGCGCCCTTGCCGGTGCCCCCCGCGCCCAAAGCGACCTTCAGCGCTTCCGTCTCCTCGCTGTCGCGCACGTCGGACTGAGCACTCGCCTCCAGATCGGCGGTGCTCAGCAGATGGTCGGCGGCGCCGAAGCAGGCGCCGACGCTGCGCAGCGAGGCGGGGATGGCCAGTACCGCCGACCGCCGGGCGCGGGCCTGCGGATCGCGGGCGAGGCGCCGGGCCCGTCCCACGTGACCCTGCGCAGCCTGGGCCCACAACGCCGCCGACTCCCCCGGTTCTCCCTCGGCTTCGAGGACAGCGGCGATGGCCACAGCCGGCGGGGTCCGCAACGAGACCGACCGGCAGCGCGAACGAATGGTCACCGAGACGTCGTCCGGGTGGTCGGACGGCGCGCACAGCAGGAAGACGGTACGCGGAGGTGGCTCCTCCACCGCCTTGAGCAAGGCATTCGACGCGTCCTCGGTAAGGCGGTCGGCGTCCTCGATTAACATCACCTGCCAGCGCCCGAGCGCCGGCCGACGGGCCGCCCGGGCCACCACCGCGCGCATCTCGCCCACGCCGATTGACAGGCCCTCCGGGGTGATCAGCTGCACGTCCGGATGGGTTCCGGCCAACGTGGTGTGACAGCCCGGGCAATGGCCGCATCCTGGGCCGTCCGGTGCGGCCTGCGTGCACTGAAGAGCCGCAGCGAGTGCGCGGGCGGCGACCGAGCGTCCCGACCCCGGTGGACCGGTGAACAGCCAGGCGTGGGTCATGGCCGACGAACCGACCGTCGATGAATGCGTGCCGCCCCCTTCCGGCGGCGCGTCGGCCTCCGTCGGCGAGTGCCCCGCGACGACGACCCGGCCGGCCTCGGCGGCGGCCCGCAGCACCGCGACGGTGTCGGCCTGGCCGATGAGGGAGCCCCAGACGCTCACCGCTCGGCGCCCGCGCGGCTCACCGGTTCGTCCACCGGACCCCCGGACGACGCCACCGCCGCGCCCGGGGCGACGCGCCGCCCGGCCAGGATCAGATCCACGGCGGTGCGGATCTGAGCGGCCAGGAGGTCGGGCGACAAGGTGGCGTCGAGGACGGCGTAGCGATCGGGCTCAGCCTCGGCGTAGCTACGAAACGCTCGGCGCACCCGCTCGTGGAAGCCGTCGGTCTCCAACTCCAGCCGGTCGGCCACGCCCCGACCGGAGGCGCGGGCCAGGCCGACCTCGACCGGCACGTCGAGCACCACGGTCAGATCCGGTACGAGCGGCCCGATCGCCCACCGGGACAGGCGGCGGATCTCCTCCGGTGACAGCGCGCGCCCGGCCCCCTGATAGGCCAAGGAGGAGTCGACGAACCGATCGGTGAGCACGATTTCCCCGCGGTCGAGTGCCGGACGGATCACCCTGGCCACGTGGTGGGCCCGGTCGGCAGCGAACAACAGCGCCTCGGCCCGCTCGTCGAGGGTCTCGTCGCCCTCGAGCAGGATCTGGCGGATGTGACGCCCGGCCTCGGTGGCCCCGGGTTCGAACGTCACGGTGACGGTAGCGCCCTCGGCCCGCAACGCCTCGGCCAGTAGAGCGATCTGTGTCGACTTGCCGGCCCCCTCGCCCCCCTCGAAGGCGATCAGCACGCCCCCGGTGGCCAACCGCCGTCGTCGGGCCGGGTCCCGGCGCAGGGCGGTGCTGACGTCGCTCCACACCGATACCTCGCCCCGGTCGTCCATCAGGCGGTAGGCGAAGACGCCGGCGGCGATGGCCAGGAGGCCGCCGAGGGCCAGCACGATGCGCGTGCCGTCGACGGTGATGTCACCACCGAACACCTGCGGCTTGTGTTGACCGACCGCGCCGACGATGAACGGCACCGCCGACAGACTCAGGATGAGCACGATGCGCACCAGCGACTGAATGAAGGCGAACACCCGCCCCCGCATGTCGTCGCCGACCTCCGTACCCAGCAAGGTGATGCCGGACAGGAAGGCCACACCGCCACCGAAGCCCACGCCGACGACCACGACCATCGCCAACGCGACCTGGGGCGCTACCGAGGTCAGGACCAGGCAGACGCCGGCCAGGACGATGGCCAGGCCGAACACCCGCCGGCGCGACATCTCCCGGGCCACCTGCGGAGCCAGGGCCATGCCCAACCCCAGCCCGACGAACACTGCGCCGAAGAGGACGCCGTACGCCGCGTTGCCGCCGCCCAGGCTGATGACGTACGTCCGCCCCGCGCCGATCACCCCGCCACCGGCGGCAAACGCGCCCATGATCCCGACGATGATCCCGCGCAGCAGCTTCGACGTGCGCAGGAAATGTGCGCCCTCGCGGACCATCGACCACACGCTGGGCGCCTCGGCGGCCGGGCCGACGGGATGGGTGCCGCTGATCTCGCGCACGGTCCACACGACCGCGCCGGCGATGAGGAAGGTCGCAGCGTCGAAGTACAGAGCCAGGCCGACCTGGGAGACGTGGAACCACGTCTGCCGCGTGCCGATCCAGACCGCCAGCGTGGAGAACAGCGCGGCTGCGGCCACCGGCGTCAGGCCGTAGGTGGTGACCAGGCCGAGCTGGTTGGCCGCCTCCACCTGGTTGCGCCGCACCAGGTTGGGCACCGAGGCGTCCTTGGCCGGGTTCCAGAACAGGCTGACGCACTCGACCAGGAAGCTGGCCACGTACAGCGTCGTCAGCTTCTGGGCGTTGGTGATGTCCAGGCTGATGGAGATCGGAATGGCCAGGAAGAGTACGAAGCGCAGCAGGTCGGAGACGACCATGGTGTGACGCCGGTCGAACCGGTCGGCGAACGCGCCGGCCACCGGACCGAGCACGATGCTGGGCAGCAGCCGCACAACCAGCACGAGGCCCAGGGCGTAGTTCTGGCCCTGGTAGGAGGTGGCCAGGCTGGCGGCCAGGGCGGTGGTGGCCAGCAGGCCCAGCCAGTCGCCGAGGCTCGACAGCGCGGTCGCGTACCAGATGCGGCGGAAGCTGCCGGTACGCAGTACCCCACGCAAGGCCGCCACCGAGCTGCCGCTGACCGCCAACGGATCATCGGCCCGCACGCCGAGCCCGCCGGGCGTGGCCGGCGGCTGAGGCGCTGCAGCGGTGATGCGAACTCCCTCGGCGACGGTCCAGAAGCGTTCCATCAGGGTATCGGCGCAACCGACGACCGGGCCGATCCTTCTCAGCCGGCGCTTGGGTGCTCCGGGGCTAGCGCGGGCGCGACACGGTGCCGTCGAGCACCCGCTGCAGACCATCGGCGAGGATCCGGCGTTGGTCGTCGTCCAAGCCGGTGAGCAGGCCGGCCTCGACCTGCAGCAGGGCGGTGAGGGCCGAGTCGACCCGGGCTCGCCCGGCCGCGGTCAGCTGGACCCGGATCACCCGGCCGTCCTGCGGATCCGGACGCCGCTGGACCAGCCCGCGCTCGACCAGCACGTCGAGGCGATTGGTCATCGTGCCCGAGGTGACGTGCGTCTGGCCGATCAGCTGGCCCGGGGTGAGCTCGTAGGGCTCCCCCGCCCGGCGCAGCGCGGCCAGCACGTCGAACTCGTAGGGGCGCAGGAGGTGCTCGGCGAAGATCCGCTTGCGTCGCGCGGCGAGCAGCTCGGCCAGGCGGGTAACCCGGCTCAGGATCAGCAGCGGCGCGGAGTCGAGATCGGGACGCTCCCGCCGCCAGGCCGCGACGATCCCGTCCACGTCGTCCGGCACACCGGCGATGTTACGGGAGTCTCTTGACATCAAACGATATTGTCTCGACGTCGAGATACTCGCTGCGGACTGCGAGGCGAAGGGCCGCCATGTTCCGCTGGGAACCGAACCAGTACCTGCGCTTCAGCGCCGAGCGCGGCCGGCCGTTCGTCGATCTGCTGGCCCGCATCGGCGCCGAGGATCCCCGTCGGGTGCTCGATCTGGGCTGCGGAGACGGCGGATTCACCGCGTTCCTCGCCCGACGCTGGCCCGGGGCCGAGGTGTCGGGCATCGACTCGTCGCCGGACATGATCGAGCGTGCGGCCGAACACGCGGGGCCGTCAGTGCGGTTTGAGCTTGCCGACGTAACCGACGTCGCGCCGGACGCTGAGTACGACGTGGTGTTGTCCAACGCGCTGCTGCAGTGGGTCCCCGACCATCTGACTCTGCTGCAGGCTTGGACGCGGGCTCTGCGCCCCGGCGCCTGGCTGGCCTGGCAGGTACCCGGCAACTTTGCCGCGCCGTCCCACGCGATCATGCGCGAGCTGGCCGGGACCCCGCGCTGGCGCGACCGGCTCGACGGGGTGCTGCGCCACCACGACACCGTCCGCGCGCCGGCCGAGTACGCCGACGCAATGCTGGCCGCGGGATGGACGGTGGATGCATGGGAGACGACGTACTCCCACCTGCTGCCCGGCGACGACCCGGTGCTCGAGTGGGTCCGCGGAACGGGGCTGCGTCCGGTGCTGGCTGCGCTCGGCGACGATGCTTCGGGGTTCGAGGTGCAGTACGCGGCGGCGTTGCGCGAGGCATACCCGCGCGGCGAGCACGGCACCTTCTTCGACTTCCGCCGGGTGTTCTGCGTGGCCCATCGGGCCGATGGCGGCCCGTGATCACCGGACTGGACCACGTGCAGATCGCCGTTCCGGCCGGGGCGGAGGACGTCCTTCGGCGGTTCTACGGCGTACTGCTCGGAATGACCGAGGTGCCCAAGCCGCCGGAGCTGGCCGCGCGAGGCGGGGCCTGGTTCACGAGTGGCTCAGCCGTACTGCACCTGGGCGTCGAGGAGCCGTTCCGGCCGTCGACCAAAGCCCATCCCGCCTTCACCGTCGACGATCTCGACGCGGTGGGGGGACGACTCCTTGCGGCCGGGTACGAGGTCGTAGCGGCGGACGGGCAGGTGCCCGGCGTGCGGAGGTTCCAAACCTTCGACCCGTGCGGTGACCGCCTGGAGTTCCAACAAGCACACGGGCTTCCTGCGGCTCGCGTCAGCGGTTGAGCGCGGCGGCAGCCGGCGGGGGTCAGGAAGAGGTGGACGGACCGAGGATTGACGGCCCGGCTGGAGCGGCGGCGGCGATGCGGGCGATGATCGGTTCGACCTTGTCCGCCCCGCCGGCCAGTTTGATGAGCAGCTGCGCGGCCTGCACCTGCGACCGCTTGACCCGCACGATCGTCGTCATCGGTCCTCCTTCTTCGGCGCGTCCTCGTCACCATCGTCCTGCACGAACTCGACGTCGTCCACCTCCGGCCGCAGACCGGGTCCGGCCTCGGCCGGCTGAGGTGGCAACAAGGGCGGCAATTGGGGCGGCACGGGGCCCAACGGGGCGAGCGCCGACTCGCGCAGGAGCCGCGTGGCTATGCGCCGGTCGTCGTCCTGGGCCAGGTCACTGTCGAGCAGGGCGTCGAGCAACGCCTGGCCGACCAGAACCCGACGCTCGTCGGC
The DNA here is from genome assembly GCA_040004775.1 of bacterium. Lineage (GTDB taxonomy): Bacteria > Actinomycetota > Actinomycetes > Mycobacteriales > Jatrophihabitantaceae > JALZBL01. The sequence continues at coordinate 15,408 of JBDUAD010000001.1, forward strand.
GTCGGTCATCAACTCGATGGCCGTGGTGAAGCGGCGTCCCCACTCGTCGCGCTCACTCTGCGTGACCGCCAGTTGATCGGGTCGGCTGCCGCGCCGCGCACCGAGATAGGCCAGTCCGGCACCCAGCAGGGACGCGACGGCCGCTACCCACGCCGCCCAGGTGCTCAGTCGCTCGCCGCCTCGGCCGGCACTCGTGGCGCCGACTTTGCGGCCTTCTTCGCCCCCGCCTTGGCCGGAGACTTCGCTGCGGTCTTCGTGGCCACGGTCCTCGTAGCCGCACCGGCCTTCACCGCCGCGGTCTTGGCGCCGGCCGCCTTGCGCGCCGGGGCCTTCTTGGCCGCGGCCCGCTTGGCCGGGGCCTTCGTCACCGGGCCGCGGGCTCGCCGGTCGGCCAGCAGCTCGGCCGCGCGCTCGTCGGTGATCGCCTCTACCGCGTCGTCGCGCCGCAACGAGGCGTTGGTCTCTCCGTCGGTGACGTACGGGCCGAACCGCCCGTCCTTGACCACCATCGGCTTCTGGGAGACGGGGTCGACGCCCAGCTCGCGCAGCGGCGGTGCCGCCGCGCCCCGTCGTCCGCGGGTCTTGGGCTGAGCCAGCAGGGCCAGAGCGTCGGCCAGGCTCACCGTGAACAGCTGCTCCTCACTCTCGAGGGACCGCGAGTCGCTGCCCTTCTTGATGTACGGGCCGTAGCGGCCGTTCTGGGCGGTGATCTCCTCGCCGTCCTCGCCCCCGCCGAGGGTGCGCGGCAGGGTGAGCAGCCGTCGCGCGGTGTCCAGGTCGATCGTGTCCAGCGACATAGACGCGAAGAGCGAGGCGGTCCGTTCACCGTCGGTCACGTAGGGGCCGTAGCGGCCGCTGCGGGCGGTGATCTCGCGGCCGGTCTCCGGATCGACACCGAGGTCGTGGTCGCCGGACGGGGCCGAGAACAGCTCCTCGACCTTGGCCGGGGTCAGCTCGTCCGGCGCGAGGTCTTCCGGAATGGACGCGCGCTGTTCGGTGTCGGCGCCGCGCTGCAGATAGGGCCCGTAGCGGCCGACCCGCACCACGGCATCGGTGCCCTCGATCGGGATCGAGTTCACCCCGCGCGCGTCGATGTCCTCCAACCGCTCGGCGATCAGGCGCTTGAGTCCACCCTGGGCCGAGATGCGGGCATGGTCGTCGTCCGACGCGGGAGCACCGGAGCCGAAGTAGAACTTGTGCAGCCAGCCGACCCGCGAGGCGTCGCCCGCGGCGATCGAATCGAGGTCGTTCTCCACGGAGGCGGTGAAGTCGTAATCGACCAGCCGTCCGAAGTAGGACTCGAGCAGCCCCACGACGGCGAAGGCGACCCAGGAGGGAACCAGGGCCGAGCCCTTCTTCCACACGTAGCCGCGATCCTGGATGGTCTGCACGATAGAGGCGTAGGTGGACGGGCGGCCGATGCCCATCTCCTCCATGGCCTTGACCAGCGAGGCCTCGGTGTAGCGGGCCGGGGGCTGCGTCGAGTGGCCCTCGGCTTCGAAGCCGACCGCCCCGAGGCCCTGGCCGCGCTCCAGGGCGGGCAGGCGCTTCTCGGCGTCGTCCTTCTCGGCCGACTCGTCGGTGTCCTCGACGTAGGCCCGCAGGAAACCGGGGAACGTGATCGTGCGCCCGGACGTAGCGAACTCGGCCCGCTCGCCGGCCACCGACTCCCCGCTCAGGCGCACCGAGACGGTCGTGCCCACGGCGTCGGCCATCTGGGAGGCCAGCGTGCGCTGCCAGACCAGCTCGTAGAGCCGGAACTCGTCGCTGGACAACGAGGAGGCTAGTTGCCCCGGAGTGCGGAAGGCGTCGCCGGCCGGGCGGATCGCCTCGTGGGCCTCCTGAGCGTTCTTGACCTTGCGGGTGTAGGTGCGAGCCTCGGCCGGCACGTAGGCGTCCCCGTAGAGCTCCCGCGCCTGGGTGCGTGCCGCGGACAGCGCGGTCTGCGACAGCGTGGTGGAGTCGGTGCGCATGTAGGTGATGTGGCCGTTCTCGTACAGCCGTTGGGCCACCCGCATGACGACCTGGGACGACCAGCGGAACTTGCGCCCGGCCTCCTGCTGCAGCGTCGAGGTCATGAACGGCGGATAGGGCCGGCGCCGGTAGGGCCGCTCCTCGACCCGGCCGACGGTGAACGGGCGGTCCTCGAGCCGGGCGGCCAGACCACGGGCGCCGGCTTCGTCGAGGTGCAGGACGTCGGCCGGAGCCCGACCCGTCTCTGGGGCGAAGTCGCGTCCGGTGGCGACGCGGACATCGTCCACCCCGACCAGCGCCGCGGTGAAGGTAGGTGGGTCGCCGGCCTTCGCGTCGGCCGGGTCGACGGAGAAGGTGCCCTCGACGTCCCAGTAGTCGGCGACCTTGAACCGCATGCGGGCCCGCTCCCGCTCGACGACGATCCGGGTGGCCACCGACTGCACGCGTCCGGCTGACAGCCGGGGCAGCACCTTTTTCCACAGGACCGGGGAGACCTCGTAGCCGTAGAGCCGGTCGAGGATGCGACGGGTCTCCTGAGCGTCGACCAGGTCCTCGTCGATCTCGCGGGGATTGTCCACCGCCCGGGCGATCGCCTGCGGAGTGATCTCGTGGAAGACCATCCGGCGCACGGGGATCGTCGGGTTCAGGGTCTGCACGAGATGCCAGGCGATGGCCTCGCCCTCGCGGTCCTCGTCCGTGGCCAGGTAGAGCTCGTCGGCGTCCTTGACCAGGGACTTGAGCTTGCTCACCTGCTGCTTGCGGTCGGGACTGACGACATAGAGCGGCTCGAAGTCGTGCTCGGTGTCCACACCGAGCCGGGCCCACGCCTCACCCTTGTACTGGCTCGGCACGTCGGCGGCGTTGCGTGGAAGGTCGCGGATGTGGCCGATCGAGGCCTCGACGACGTAGCCCGGGCCGAGGTAGCCACTGATCGTCTTGGCCTTCGACGGGGACTCGACGACGACCAGCTTCGTACCGGTGCTTCCGTCGGTGCTCCTGGCGTTGGCGCTGCGGCGCTTGCCGGCCATCGTGTTCACCTCGCTTCGTCGTTCCTCGTCGGTGCTTCGTTCCTCGTCGGTGCTTCGTCCTCGGCCGAACGGTCGTCGACGTCCGGTCTGCGTCGACGCCGGCTGCGTCGGAATCGCTCACCGACGTCGGGGGTCCGTGGTCGACCGTGGGTCGGCGAGCTTTCCCCGGTAGGCCGACCCTCGTCGCCGCCCGTTAGTGGCTGTTCAGTCAGGTGGCTGCGCGGCGGAGCACGGCCGGGTGGCCTGCGTGCCGTCGTTTCGGCGCCGATCCCGCGGACCGATCCGACAGTACGCAGACCGAACGGATGCTCCGCTCGACCCGGCGGACCGTACCTCACCCGGACGAACGCTGGGAGTGAAGTCACAATGCCCGACTGAATTGCGTCGGATCAGAGGGGCGCTCGGGACGGTCGCCGACGGAGGAGTCGGGGATCCGGACAGGCAAAGGGCTACACCGACAGCTCGGCCTGAACCAGGAAGCGCTCGACGATCTGCTCGGGATCCAGGGTGACATCGCCGACCACTCCCAACTCGTCGGGCTGCAGCGGTTCCAGGGTGTCGTACTGCGAGCGGACCAGGGGGGCGGGCATGTAATGGCCGGTTCGGCGGCCGACCCGGTCGGTGACGAGGCCCTGGTCACCGCTCAAGTGCAGGAAACACGCCTGCGGGGCGCCGGTGCGCAGCACGTCGCGGTAGCGGCGTTTGAGCGCGGAGCAGGCCAGGACCGCTCCGTCAGGCTGGGCGCGCAGCCAGTTCCGCAACGCTCGCAGCCATGGAGCGCGGTCGTGGTCGTCCAAGGGCCGACCGGCCGCCATCTCGGCTCGTGCCGCGGTGGTGTGGAAGTCGTCGGCGTCGGCCATCGGCACCTGCAGCCGGTCGGCCAGGATTCGGCCGACCGTGGTCTTGCCGCTTCCGGACACGCCCATCACCACCACGTAGGGCGCGGATCCGAGCAACACGGACGGAAGATAGCGGGCCCGGTCGACCAGCGAGCTTGTCCACCAGGGAGCCGCCCGACGGCTGTGCCGGCCCTCGGGCTACGCCGGCGCGTCGAGCAGCAGGTAGGCCAGCGCCACGACGGCGACCCCGGCGGCTACCCATTGCGAGCCGGACAGGTGCACCCCATAGCGGAAGCGGTCCAGCACCAACGCACCGACCGTCACCACGACGACCCAGCCCAACGTGACCACGGACAGCTCACCGGCGCGCAGGCTGGTGGCATAGAGCCAGAACAGAACGACGAACACCGACGCGCCGCCCAGAAAGGTCAACGGAGAGGCGGCAGTGGCCCAGGACTTGGCCAGCACCGCGCCGACGAGATCGAGGCCGGCCAAGCCGACGACCACGGCGACGATGCCGAGCGGGCCGGGCAGACGGCACAGCACGGTGGCGACGGTGCCGGCAGCGGTGACGGCGAGCGTCGGCAGGAGCCGGCGCGATGCGCAAGGCTGGTCCGTCGGCGACGTCGGCGCGGTGGTGCGCTCGGACAGCAACGCCGTCGGCCGGCCCTGTGTCAGCGATCGCTCCATGCCAGCAGGAGTGGGCAAGATCGCCGTTGATACCGAGCGGCGGGTCCGGTCAGGCCGGTCAGGTCGGTCAGGCCGGCCAATTTCGGCCGGCGCCGGCCGGCGGCTCACCAAGCAGCTCGGCGCAACGGTGGAGCCGCTTCAGGCCGGTGATGCGCCAGCCGGGCCGGCCCCGCTCCCCGATGCCGACGGCCGGCAGTCCGAGCGCGGCCAGCTGCGCACCGGCCGCCAGGTGGGTACGGCTCTGCACCGACGCCGTCCCCAGCAGATAACCAACATCGTCACCGTGCCCGGCGGCGATGGCCCACAGGCGCAATCCGGCCGGAGTCAGGGCCAGATCGGCCGGCGGCGCCACCAATGCTCCGCGCGTCCAGCGCTGAGCCGGAGCGACGAGGTCGGACCGAAAGCCCGTGCGAACGGCAAGCAGCTCGGCCTCGGCCGGCGCCTGCTCCCCGGGCAAATCCCGCCGTCCGAACTCTTCGAGCAGGGCCGACACCCGCCACTCGGCGTCGACCAGGATCGACAGGCGGGCCCGGTGGTCGCTGCCCTGCCCGGCCTGCACCCACCAACCACCGGCGAGCACGAGCCCGTCGAGGTCCAGGCGCGTCGGTTCGGCCACTTCCGCGCCGAACAGGGAGAACTGCATAGCCGAACATCATCGCGTACTCGAGACGATGCGCCCGGTGAGCCGCCGCACCGCCGCGCTTCAGCCGTCCCTGCCACGGCGCCCGGGGTCGATCACGGCTGCAGCCTCAGGTGACGGCTGCAGCGTCAGGTGAGGGTCGCAGCGTCAGCCGCGGGTCCGAGCCGGGGCGGCGGGCGTCTCCGCCGTGGCCGGGTCGACGTTGATCGAGGACGCTCGGCGCTTGGCCACCGTGACCGCCGCGACGATGATCGCGACCGCGACCAGAGCGATGATCAAGCGCACCGCCGCGTTGGCGTCGTTGCCGACCGAGTACTGCACCACCGCCGGTGCGATCAGCACCGAAACCAAGTTCATGACCTTGATCAGCGGGTTGATCGCCGGGCCGGCGGTGTCCTTGAACGGATCACCGACGGTGTCACCGATGACCGTCGCTTCGTGTGCGGCCGAGCCCTTACCGCCGTGGTTGCCGTCCTCGACCAGCTTTTTGGCGTTGTCCCAGGAACCACCGGAGTTGGCCAGGAACACCGCCATCAACGTGCCGGTGGCGATGGCGCCGCCGAGGAAGCCGGCCAGCGGACCGAGGCCGAGGCCGAAGCCGACGGCCACTGGGGCGAGGACAGCGAGCAGCCCGGGCGTGATCAGCTCACGCAGCGAATCGCGGGTGCAGATGTCGACCACTCGCCCGTACTCCGGGCGCTCGGTGCCGTCCATGATCCCGGGATGGGTTCGGAACTGGTTGCGCACTTCGTAGACCACGGCGCCGGCGGCCCGGGAGACGGCGTTGATGGCCAGGCCGGAGAACATGAAGACCACAGCCGCACCGATGATCACGCCGACCAACGTGTTGGGGCTCACGATCTGGAACGTGAAGGAGTTCTGCACGAATGTCGACTCACCGCTCAGATGGGTTCCGGCGTCGTCCAGTGCTCGGCTGATCGAGTTCTGGTAAGCGCCGAACAGCGCGGTGGCGGCCAGCACCGCGGTGGAGATGGCGATGCCCTTGGTGATGGCCTTGGTCGTGTTACCGACCGCGTCGAGCTCGGTCAGGATCTGCGCGCCCTCGGCCGTTACGTCGCCCGACATCTCGGCGATCCCCTGAGCGTTGTCCGAGACCGGGCCGAACGTGTCCATGGCCACGATCACGCCGACCGTGGTGAGCAGTCCACAGCCGGCCAGGGCCACGGCGAACAGCGCGACTGTGATTGAGGATCCGCCGAGCAGGAACGCACCGAACACCGCCGCGCTGATGACCAGCGCGGTGTAGACCGCCGACTCGAAGCCGACCGAGATGCCGGCCAGGATGACCGTGGCAGCACCGGTGAGCGAGCTGCGCCCGACGTCCTGCACCGGCTTGTGCTCGGTGCCGGTGTAGATGCCGGTGAGCCAGAGGATGACCGCGGCCAGCACGATGCCGATGATGACCGCGACGGTGGCGATGACCGCGGGGTTGCCGGTGCCGCCGCCGGTGTTGCCGTTGAGGTCGGAGAAGGAGGTCGGCAAGTACACGAACGCGGCGACCGTGCACAGCACGATCGAGATGGCGGCGGTGACGTAGAAGCTGCGGTTGATCGCGGCCAGACCGCTCTCGCTCGGGCGCACGCGGGTGATGTAGACGCCGACGATCGCGGTGAGCACGCCGATGGCCGGAACGATGAGCGGAAAGAGCAGACCTTTCGTGCCGAATGCGACCGAGCCCAGGATCAGCGACGCCACCAAGGTGACCGCGTAGGACTCGAACAGGTCCGCGGCCATGCCGGCGCAGTCGCCGACGTTGTCACCCACGTTGTCGGCAATGGTGGCGGCGTTGCGCGGGTCGTCCTCGGGGATGCCGGCCTCCACCTTGCCGACCAGGTCCGCCCCGACGTCAGCGGCCTTGGTGAAGATGCCACCGCCGACCCGCATGAACATGGCCAGGGTGGCCGCGCCGAAGCCGAAGCCCTCGAGCACCCGGGGAGCGTGGTCGGTGTAGCTGAACACCACGATGGCTGCCCCGAGCAGACCGAGGCCGACGGTGGCCATACCGACCGCGCCGCCGGTGCGGAACGCAATGCGCATAGCACGCTCGCGGCCCTCGTTGTTGGCCGCGGCGGCGACACGGACATTGGCCCGCGTGGCCAGCCACATGCCGAAGTAGCCGATCGAGGCGGAGAAGCCGGCGCCGATGAGGAAGAACACCGAGCGACCGATGCGCTCAGCACTGTCGTCGGCGGGCAGGAAGAACAGCACCACAAATACCACCGCGACGACCACGGACAACGTGCGGAATTGTCGCTTCAGGTAGGCCGCGGCGCCCTCCTGGACCGCTTCGGCGATCTCGACCATCTTCGCCGTGCCGTCGTCGGCGCTGAGGACCTCGCGGAAGAGCACGAAGGAGAAGGCCAGGGCGATCAGGGCGACGACCCCGATGACCACGACGAGGCTCCGGTCGCCGGAACTGAAGTCCACGGCGGCAAGTACCGCTCCGGACGACCCTGAAGACACGGCCATATCGCAAGACTCCTTTGGCTTGGCGACTCGGTGCCGCGACCGACCCGTCGCGCAACGGGAAGGACGCGAACTCATAAGACGATGTGCGCTGGTGGCAGAGGTGGAAGCTCCCGCCGGCCTGGACGGCCGAGACGGACGGTCCCGTCGATCTCGGCGGATTCTATAGGGCGCGACGGCCTGGGGAACCCCGTCGATCCGGCACAGGGTGGCGCAGTTCACCGCAAGCGCTTGTGATGGCGGCGTCGTGCCCGCGGGCGAGTGAAGCCGGCGGCTCAGGCCGATGCCCGGCAATGGGGGAAATCGACGGCGGGCTCAGGCGGGCAGGCCGCCGGCGCAAGCCCGCCTCGCCGGGATGGAGGGCGCCCAGGGCTTCAGGCTGGCAGTCGGCCGGCACGAGCCCGAGCCGTGACCGGCCGACGCCCCAGACCGGCCAGATACACGGTCACCGTGACCGCTACGTCGACCGTTCCGCTCCTCCCATCGGCGGCCAGCTCCGTCCGGCAGCCGGTCAGCCGTGCGCCGTCGAGGCCGGCGATCCGCTGTGCCCGCGGGCAGATCTGGTCGGTGCCCACGACGCCGATCCCGCCCGCCGCGGCCAGCGCCGCCAGGTCGGCCGCCGCCGCGGCTCGATGCCGGGCGGCGACGGCCGACGTGCGGAGGGCGACCAACAGGGCCACGGTCAGTACTACGACGGCACCGGCGAGCGCCCACAGGCTCGCGGCGCCACGATCCCGAGTCCCGATTGCCCGAGCAGCGGCGGTCACGGCGGTTGCGCCGTGCCGTTCGGCGAAGTGCCGGGCTGCCCAGCGTCGGTGGATGACGCCTCCGCGGCGGCCACCGCTCGCTGGCTGACCGTCGCCGCGGGCAGGTCGACACCGGCCGGTCGGACCCGCACGCTGACCACGACCGTGATGGTGTCCGGACTGCGGCTGATGGTGATGCGTGCCGATCGGCCCGCGGCCCTACGACCAAGATCCTCGGCCCGCGGATCGTTGCGGGCGGCGGCGCGAGCAACCTCACGGGCGGCATCGACGCAGCGCGCCTGAGCATCGGCGACCTGCACTGCGTAGAGCCCGGCCATCAACAGCACCACCAGGACGGGCAGGGCCGCCGCCAGTTCGACCGTCGCCATGCCGCGGTCGTCGCGGCGGTGCCCAAGCGCCGTGCTCATAGCTGGATGTTCAACGCGCCCTGAATGATCGACGACAACGCACTGCGCACCGCGCCGCTCTGCACCACCTTGAGCAAGACGGCGGCGAACGCCACCGCAGCGACCGTGCCGACCGCGTACTCCGCCGTGCTCATGCCGCGATCCGATGTACGACGCAGCCGAGCGACGATGCGCGACACCCAAGCCAAGATCACTCGCATGATCACTACCTCCTGCCGTTGCCTCGCCCCGATGACGAGCGCTGTCACCACCGTGAGGCCACCGCTGCGTCTCCGGCGCGGTTCGCCCCCGGATGTGCATGGCGGGAGGAGCTGTGGACGAAGGTGAGCGGAGTGCGAGCCGGCTGGGGAATCAGCTGTCCGGGTCGACTGGCCGGGACAGGGTGGTGAGGCAAAACGGATGGCCGGCCGGATCGAGCAGGACCCTCCATCGGTCCGGCGACGGCTGGACCTCCGCCTTGCGGGCTCCGAGTTGCAGCACTGCCCGCTCGCCGTCATCCAGATCGTCAACGGCCAGCTCGAGATGAATCTGCTTGGGGACAGCGCCAGCGGGCCAGTCCGGCGGCCGGTAATCGGCGACCCGCTGCAGGGTCACAAGCACTGCCGCGCCGGTCAGCGCCACGAAGTCATCGGAGCTCCAGGTGATCCGCGCGCCGAGTACGTCTCGGTAGAACGCGGCCAGTTCGGCGGGGTCGGCGCAATCGAGCGATACCGCGGCCAGGCGGGCGATTTCAGGCATGGCACCAATCACAACACACGGTCACGACCGTGTGTCGCACCAACAGAGGAGCAGATCGGCGGTCACGGTGTGAGCGGGCCGAGTGCATCACCGGCGATACCGACGATGACCGGAACCACACCAAGACACACGAACGCCGGCAAGAAGCACAGCCCCAGCGGTAGCAGCGCTAGTACACCTACCCGGTTGGCGCGGGCGACGCCGGCAGCGCGCAGGTCGGAGCGCGCCTCGCTCGCCCGCCGGCGTAAGCCGTCGGCCAGTCGGACCCCGCTGTCGGCCGACCGCACGGCTGTCGCTGCCACCGGTGCGAGCGTTGCGTGGCGACTGACGGCGGACCAGGCGTCGCCGGGATCGGCGCCCAGCCGCAGGAGTGCCGATACCCGGACCAGTCGAGCACCCAGGACGGGCGGGGCAGCCGCGGCCACGTGAGCAAGTGCGTCGGCCAGTGGCGCGCCGGCGTCCAAGGCCGCGGCGAGTAAGTCCAGCACCAGAGGCAACCCCGCTCGTTCCTGCGGGTCACCGGCCGGGCCGGCTCGGCGATGACCGCGGCGCACTGCCACCGCCGCAGGGGGAAGCGCGGCGGCAGCAATGGTCACGCCCCACCATCCGGCGACCGTCCATCCCGCCAGGACGGCCCCGCCGGCGGCACCGGCGAGCAGCCGCCGGGAAGGGCGCTCCGGCCGACCCGTCGCCGCTGACCTCCAGATCCGCGGGTTCGGCGTCCCGCGCCGGATGGTGGGTGCGGCGTCGGCGTCGGCGTCGGCGTCGGCGTCGGCGTCACGATCCGTCCGGAACCCGGGGTGTTGTTGAGCGAGCCGATCGAGTCGTTCAAGGCGTCGAGCGGGGGTGCGCACGTCCCTCCGGCCGAGCAGTAGGAGCAAGCCGGCCAGCGCGACCCACACGGCGCTCACGGCGGGCCGCCGGTCGCGAGCAGTCGACGCAGGACGGCCAGGCCGGCCACGTCGGCAACGACGCCGGCCAGCAGGACGAGTCCGCCCGGGCCTGCCCCGAGCAGGAAGCGAAGCGGATCGGCTCCGATCGCCGAACCCAGCAGCAGTCCCACCGCCGGCAGCAGGCACAGGATGACCGACGATGAGCGGGGGCCGGCCAGAGTGGCCTCGACCGTACGGTGCCGGTCCTCGGCTGCGCCGACGTCGAGTTCCACCTGGTGCACGACCGCGGCCAGCGAAGCACCGCAGGCGTCACGGACGTGCCAGGCGGCGGCCAGGGGCCACAGGGCGACCGGCTCGGCCGGGTGCGCCGGATCGCGCGTGGCCAGTACGGCGACGACGTCGCCGGCCGCCTCCGCCGCGATCGCGGCATCGGTGAGCCGACGCGACCAGTACCCGCCCACGGCGGCAGCGGCGCGCAGGGCGGTGGCTTCAGTCGCACCGGCCGACAGCTCGGCTGCGACCATCCCCAGAGCGCTGCGCAGGTCCCGGCGACGCGCCAGTGCCGACCGTGCGGCGAGCATCCGGCGGGCGGCTCCAGCGGCAGTGGCCCCGGCCAGCCCGGCGGCAATGCCGGCCGGAAGTCGCCCGGCGAGCTCGCCGGCGGCACCGGCCGACCCGATGAGCACCACCGACACCGGGCAACCGGGAGGCATTCGCGTTCCGCCGAGCCTCCGCCAGTCCCACCGCCGGTCCCACCGCCGAGGGCGTATCCGGCTCGGCAGTCCGGCCGACCGAGCGCGTGCAGCGGTGCGGACGTCGCGTTCGTGCCCGTCCGGTGGGCCGGAGCTGAGCGGGCCGGCCGAGGCGGCCGACCAGGCCCGCACGCGCCGTGCTGCCCTGTCCGCCCGCGACGGTCCGAGGCGGGCGCTGGGCACCGCGAGCAGCACTGCGGCGGCGGTCAACTGCAGTGCAATCACCGCACCTCCCTGTCGGCGGCGGCGTCGGCGATCACTGAACCGATCCCGTCATGACGGGCGGGCGGCTCAGCCGGTAGCGGTCGTCCAGAAGCTGCGGTACGGCGACATCACGCGAGCGCAGGGCCGCAGCCAGGACGGGCGCGCCGTCACCGATCCCGCCCTCGACCGACCACACCTGGCGGACGGCGAGATCAGGCCCCGCGCGCTCCAGCCAGCCGATCGCCGCTAGCCGTCGCCGATTGCCGTCTCGGTCGAGATGGATGAGGACCTCCAATCCGGCGGCGGCCTGGGCGGTGAGGGCGGCCCGGTCGAGGCCGCCTAGGGCGCCCAAGGCCTCCAGTCGCGCCGGGACGTCGACGATGCCGTTGGCGTGCACGGTGGCACCGCCGCCGGCGTGGCCGGTGTTGAGAGCGGCCAACAATTCGACCACTTCGGCGCCGCGGAACTCCCCGACGACCACCCGGTCCGGCCGCATCCGCAACGCCTGGCGGACCAACTCGCGCAGGCCGACGGCGCCGGCGCCCTCGACGTTGGCCGAGCGGGCGAGCAGCCGGACGACGTGCGGATGGTCGGTCACGAGTTCGGCGGCGTCTTCCACGACGACGATGCGCTGGTCGGGCGGCACCTGGGACAGCAGCGCGCCGAGGACGGTCGTCTTACCCGTTCCCGTGCCTCCGCTGATCAGCAGGGCCAGCCGGGCCTGCACCGCGGCGGAGAGGACTTCGGCCACGTGCGCCGGTACGGCGCCGCCGGCAACCAGGTCAGCCATGCGCACGCGCCGCCGAGCGAGGACCCGTAGGGAGATCGTCGGTTGCTCGGCCAGCGGCGGGATGATCGCGTGCAGCCGCGTGCCGTCGGGGAGGTGGGCGTCCACGAACGGCTGGGCGTCGTCGAGGCGCCGGCCGGCGGCCACGGCCAACCGGCAGGCGAGCGCGCGGACCTCTGCGGCGGACGCGAACCCGACCTCGACGCGCTCCAGATCACCGCCGCGGTCCACGAAGACCGCGTCCGGTCCGTTCACCAGGACGTCGGTGACGCCGTCGAGGGCCAGCAGCGGCTCCAGTGGGCCGGCTCCGGTCAGCTGCGCGGCCAGGTCGATGTCCCACCGGGCCAGCACCGCATCGTCGGCCAGCAGTCCGGCCGCGCGGCGGGCCTGGCCCAACGCAGTCGTCAGGTCGGATCGCGTGTCCTCGGCCAGCCGCGAACGAACCTGAGCCAGCAATGAGCCGTCGGGAATGCGCGTGGCCGTGCCGCTCATGCCGACCGCCGATGTCCGGCGGCGACCGACCGGTGACGCGACAGCGTCGGGGTGGGTTCGCGGCACCGGTCCAGCAGCTGGCGCGCGAGCGACCGGTGGGACCGCCGGATCCGGCGCACGTCCACGCCGCGGTCTCGACCGGCGGCGAGCCCGGGATCCGCGCCAATCGTGCCGGCCAGCTCGAGCTGCACGGCGGCGGCCACGCGCGACGCTGAGAGCGCGGCACCGTCGTCGCGCACGACGAGCAGCGAAGTCCCGGCGAACCCCGGGCTGGACTCGACCGCAGCCCGTTGGCCGGCCGCCGCGGCAACGGCGGGCACCCGCGCCGGTACGACCAGCACAACGGCCGTCGCCACCTTGATCGTCTCGGCCCGGGCCGGGCTCGGCCACCGGCCTACGTCGACGATGACCGGACCGATGGCGCGGGCGGACTCGAGGACGGAAGCGACCGCGGCCGGGTTCGGCGGTGCCGGCAGGTCACAGGCGAGGAAGGGCACGTCCCACCACCGAGGCAGGCCTTCGACCAGCTGTTCGGGATCGAGGCGGTCGCCCGCGCTGTGCAGGCCGGACCACCGGGCACCCTCGATACCCTCGGCGCCAAGGACGACGTCGATGCCGCCGCCGAGCGGGTCCAGGTCCACCAGCACCGGCCACACGTCGTCGGCGGCTCCGCACGAGGTCAACAGTGCACACACGGTGCTCGCTCCGGCCCCACCGCTCGCGCCCACGACGGCAATGACCGGGGCAGGCGCACGATCGTCACTCACGACCTCGGCTCGCGGTTCGCTCACCGCTCCAACCTGCAGCGCCGCGGACGCGCTAGGTGCGTTATCACGGCGCCTGTGGACCAGCTGGCAAGGCTGTGGAGAAACCGGCCGGGACCCACGGGCGGCCGTATATTCGCCGCTGTGATCTCCGGCGCGCAAACAGCCGCGTTCTTCGACCTCGACAAGACGATCATCGCCAAGTCGAGCACCTTGGCCTTCGGACGGCCCTTCTATCACGGCGGCTTGATCAATCGCCGCGCCGTGGTGCGCAGTGCCTACGCGCAGTTCGTCTTCGCCCTCTCAGGTGCCGACGAGGACCAGATGGACCGCATGCGCGACTACCTCACGGCGATGTGCACCGGCTGGGACGTCCAGCAGATCCGCGACATCGTCACGGAGACGTTGCACGAGATCATCGACCCGATCGTCTACGGCGAGGCGGTGGCGCTGATCGAATCGCACAAGGCCGCTGGACGCGACGTCGTAATTGTGTCTTCGTCGGGATCGGAGGTTGTGGAGCCGATCGGGGAGATGGTCGGTGCCGACCACGCGATCGCCACGCAGATGGTGGTGGCTGACGGCAAGTACACCGGGGAGATCGACTTCTACGCCTATGGCCCCTACAAGGCCGCCGCGATCCGCGCCCTGGCCGTCGAGCGGGGCTATGACCTCAGCCGCAGCTACGCCTACACCGACTCGATCACCGACCTGCCCATGCTCGAGGCGGTCGGGCACCCGACCGCGGTGAACCCCGACCGCGCGCTGCGCCGGGAGGCCCAGACCCGCGGCTGGAGCGTGCTCGCCTTCTCCAACGCAGTGCCACTGAAGGACCGATTCCAGGAGATGCACGCACCGGGTCCGGCGGTCACGGCCAGCATCGCTGCCGGTGCCGCAGCCGTGGCCGGCGCAGCCCTGCTGGCCACCCGTCGGCGCGGCCGGACCTGACGATCCGGTTCCGGTAACCGGAGGTTGCGTCCGCGCGTCCGAAGGGTGTGAGATGGACCACATCGCAGTACCGATCAGGTGTCATGGCGGTCCAGCCCCCAGCTCCTGATCGGGCGCGAGACGGACGGAGCCGGGAACCCACGCGGCGACCGAGCCACGCATCAGGCTGAGGTGGCAACGCCCGGCGGCAGCACGGGCACGCCGTACCTCTGAGGTGCACGCCTGGTACTCCGGTCACGCCCGTCACGGCGGCGTCGTCGCCTCGGCACACGCTGGGGCGGCGGCGCCGTTTCTCCTCGAGCGGGAAACTCTCGCCCCGGTCCTACGGAGTCGGCATCACCCGCGCTGCAGAGCTTCACAGATGGCGACGGCCTCACGGGCGCCGAGGACGACCGCCCCGGCCATGTGCTCGACCCAGGCGACCACTGCGTCCGGACGTCCGGCCCGGTATGCGGCCAGGGCCGCCTCCTCCTCGGCCCGCCGCTCCAGCGCGCCGACCTCGAGGACCACGAGGGAACGCGGATCCAGCCCGCGCTCGACCAAGGTCAGTCGGGCGGCCGCGTTGGCCACGACCATCGACGCCGGCGCGAACGCGTCCAAGGTGAGCAGTTCGGCGCGGACCACCGCGGCCACGACGACCGCCGGCGCCCGGGTCGCGGCCAGGGTGGCGGTGAGCAGGTCGAGGCGATCGCTGACCGCGGCGGACGTCGGCCGTCCGAGCACGGTGCGGTCCTCGACGAGATCGGCGGCGGCCAGCAGGTGCAGCCGGGCCAGCACCTGGCGCGGCGCCCGGGCCCAGGTCCCGGCGACGGCCGGCAGCTCGGCCGAGACTCGCAGGGCGCCTTGGATCGCCGGGTCGTCGATCGCCCCGGCCCGCAGGTCGGCCAGCGACACGGACGAGCCGCCCAGCGCGCACGAAGCCCACACCCCCCGCAGCGCCGACTCCGCAGACACCTCACTGGAGCGTCGCCGCAGGACACGGTGGACCAGCAACGCGTCCACCGCCGCCCGGCTCCTGGCCACCGCGACGCTCACTGCCGGTCGGGCGACCAGAGCGGACAGCGGATCGGCGACCGGGCGGTCGGCGGTCGCCGACGACGTGGACTCAGGATCTGCGGCGGGCACGCCGGAACGCTAGTCGAGCCGCGTCGTGGCCGACGGAGACGCTGCGGCCCGGCGCACCCACCCACGGTGACCCACCGTGACCCACGGGCGAGGCAGGCCACCTCCGCAGGGTGGTCGGGCGTTCGGCCGCGCGATACGTTCGCACGGCACCCGCCGGCGCGTCCACACCGGCGGGTAGAGCGCGGACGCGACCACCACCGCGGCGCCCGCCCGAGGAGAGGAGCACCGTGGCCGAGGACTCCGAGAACCTGTCCAACCTCCTGCACGAAGAGCGCCGTTTCCCACCGGCACCGGAGTTCACCGAGCGGGCCAATCTGCGGGCCGACGCCTACGACGCCGCGGCCACCGACCGCCTGGCGTTCTGGGAGACCCAGGCTCGTCGCCTCGACTGGCAGAAGCATTGGACGGACGTCCTCGACTGGTCGGGGGCGCCGTTCGCGAAGTGGTTCGTCGGCGGCACGTTGAACGCCTCGGTCAACTGCGTCGACCGCCACGTCGCCGCGGGTCAGGGCGACCGGGTGGCTATCCACTTCGAGGGCGAGCCGGGCGACTCGAGGTCGATCACCTACGCCGAACTGGCCGACGAGGTCGGGCAGGCGGCCAACGCGCTGACCGACCTCGGGGTCGGCCCGGGTGATCGGGTGATCGTCTACCTGCCGATGATCCCCGAAGCGATCGTCACCATGCTGGCCTGCGCTCGGCTCGGCGCCGTCCACTCGGTCATCTTCGGCGGTTTCTCCGCGCAGGCGATCTACGACCGGGTGGTCGACGCCGAGGCGAAGGTCGTGGTCACCGCGGACGGCGGCTACCGACGGGGCAAGGTCCTGCCGCTCAAGCGCGCTGTCGACGACGCGCTGGCCAAGGGAGGAACGACCGTGGAGAAGGTCGTCGTGGTCCGCCGCGGCGGCAACGAGGTCACGATGGAGGACGGCCGAGATCTGTGGTGGGACGACACCGTGGCTACCGCCTCGACGTCGCACGAACCGCAGTTCTTCGACGCCGAGCACCCGCTCTACATCCTCTACACGTCGGGTACGACCGGGAAGCCGAAGGGCATCCTGCACACCACCGGCGGCTACCTCACCCAGACCGCCTTCACGCACTTCGCGGTTTTCGACCTCAAGCCCGAGCGCGACGTCTACTGGTGCACAGCGGACATCGGCTGGGTCACCGGGCACAGCTACATCGTCTACGGGCCGCTGGCCAACGGCGCGACCCAGGTGATCTACGAAGGTTCGCCGGACACGCCGCACCGGGGTCGGTTCTGGGAGATCGTGCAGAAGTACGGCGTCAGCCTGCTCTACACCGCCCCGACGGCGATTCGCACCTTCATGAAGTGGGGCGAGGACATCCCGGCCGGCTTCGACCTGTCCAGCCTGCGCGTCCTGGGCTCGGTCGGTGAGCCGATCAATCCGGAGGCCTGGATGTGGTACCGCCGGGTGATCGGAGGGGACCGCTGCCCGGTGGTCGACACTTGGTGGCAGACCGAGACCGGCGCGATGATGATCAGCCCGCTGCCCGGCGTCACCGAGAGCAAGCCCGGTTCGGCCATGCGTCCCCTCCCGGGCATCTCGGCCGACGTGGTCGACGACCGTGGCAAGTCCGTGCCCGACGGCGGCGGCGGCCTGCTCGTGCTCACCGAGCCGTGGCCGGCCATGCTGCGCGGCATCTGGCGGGACGACGAGCGCTTCATCGAGACCTACTGGTCCCGCTTCGCCGAGCAGGGCTACTACTTCGCCGGCGACGGCGCCAAGAAGGACGACGACGGGGATCTTTGGCTGCTCGGCCGGGTCGACGACGTCATGAACATCTCCGGTCACCGGATCTCCACCACGGAGGTGGAATCGGCGTTGGTCTCCCATCCGGCCGTGGCCGAGGCCGCAGTCGTGGGCGCTACCGACGCCACCACGGGCCAGGCGATCGTTGCCTTCGTGATCCTTCGCGGGTCGGCGGCCGACGGCGGGGAGGCTATGGCCGCCGAGCTGCGCGCGCACGTGGCCACCGAGATCGGTGCCATCGCCCGGCCCCGCCAGATCATGGTGGTGCCCGAGCTGCCCAAGACCCGCTCCGGCAAGATCATGCGCCGTCTGCTGCGCGACGTTGCCGAGCACCGAGAGGTCGGCGACGTCACCACGCTGGCCGATTCCACGGTGATGGACCTGATCGAGGAGAAGCTGCCGGCCGCAGCCGCCACCGAGGAGTAGCCCCAGCTGGTCGTCGCTCCGATTGGTTGGTCTCGTAGCAGTGGACCGGCCGGCGTGTCGCGCTCCCCAGCGGCCAATGTCGACCGGTCGTCCGGCAACGTCAGCCCGGGGTCAGTCAGCGGCCAACCTCGGTCAGCGGGATCGCGGGCGCAGGATCAGGTCGGTGACGACCGAGTCGGGCGGCGAGCCGAGCACCGAGACGACGGCCGCCGCGACCGTCTCGGCAGCGAGGTAGGAGTCCGGCTCGTAGGCGCCGCCCTCCTGGGCCCGCAGCGCCTGCTGCATGTCCGTGGCCACCCGACCCGGGTAGACGGTGGAGACCCGCAGGTCTGGCTCCTCCTCGCGCAGCGTGTCAGCGACCGCGCGCAAGGCGAACTTAGTGGCCGCGTAGACGGTGCTGTTCGCCGTCGCCCGCCGGCCCTGACCCGAGTTGACGAACACGACGGTGCCCCGGGCCGCCCGCAGGGCGGGCAGCAAAAGGCGGGTCAGCTCGGCCGCCGAGACGACGTTGATCGCCAGCTCGCGGTTCCACTCGGCCACCGACGAATCGGCCAGGTCGCCGCGCACCGCGACGCCGGCACAGTGCACCAGCCCGTCCAGCCGTTCAGGAAGGGCGTCAAACGCGGCGGCCAGGCCGGCCGGGTCCCAGAGATCGGCGACGACCCGGTGGGCCACCGGCAAGGCGGCCAGCGCCGGCGCCGACCGGCCGATCGCCGTGATCTCGTG
Source organism: bacterium (assembly GCA_040004775.1). GTDB lineage: Bacteria > Actinomycetota > Actinomycetes > Mycobacteriales > Jatrophihabitantaceae > JALZBL01. The sequence goes on from JBDUAD010000001.1 coordinate 33,873, forward strand.
CTTGTCGCCGAGCGCGTCGAGCACACACCGGCCGATGCCCCGCGTCGCTCCAGTGATCACGTAGGACGCCATGTCCGGACCTTAACCGCGCCCAGGCTTGCGCCGACCGGCCGCGACGAGCACGCCGTTGGCGAGACGGAGACGGCCCGGTCGGCTCGGGGCGCGCGCCGGTACTGCAATGATGGTGCCGCCCGCTCTCCCGGCCCCGCCCCGTGGCCTGGGGCGTCGACCCGCGCCGCCGACCGACACTGTCGCCCGGCGGCGTTGGCGAGGGAAGCAAACCACCGACGAGAGGACCGGATGTCGTGACCGCGCAACCGCAACCACCGACGGCGACGGCAATCCGCCCCGCTGGCGCCGATGCCTCGATCGGTGACCTGGCCAAGGACGCCTCCACCCACCTGTCGACGATCATCCGCGGCGAGGTCGAGCTGGCCAAGGCCGAGGTCGGGGCGTCGGTCAAGAATGCCGGCACCGGCGCGGTGATGTTCGGTGTGGCCGCGGTGCTGCTCATCTTCTCGTTGACGTTCGGGTTGGTGTCCCTGGCCGAGGGGTTGACGTCGCTCGGACTGTGGCGCTGGCTGAGTTACCTGATCGTGTTCCTCGTGCTGGTGCTGCTGGCCGCGATCTTCGGCTACCTCGGTCTGCGTAAGGTCAAGCGGATCAAGGCGCCGGAACGCACGATCGCCACCGGCAGGGAAACTGCGGCCTACCTCAAGCACCCCATCTCGCCGACGACCTGACCGCCCGGCTTCCCGCCGGAAACGGCCCTCATCCCCCGCGACCGCTGATGATCCGTCCCACCGACGAGTCGACCGTTCTCGTGCCCGGACCGTGGACGCACCGCACAGTCCGGGCCAACGGCATCGCGCTGCACGTGGCCGAGCTGGGCTCCGGCCCGCTGGTGCTGCTGTTACACGGGTTTCCACAGTTCTGGTGGGCGTGGTCCCAGCAGCTGATCGACCTGGCCGACGCCGGCTACCACGCGGTCGCGGTGGACCTGCGCGGCTTCGGCGCCAGTGACAAGCCGCCGCGTGGTTACGACCTGCCCACCCTGGCCGAGGACATCGCCGGCCTGGTCGTCTCCCTCGGCGAGCACGACGCCTTGATCGTCGGCAACGACCTCGGTGGCCTGGTCGCCTGGTCGGTCGCCACCGTGCATCCCGAGGTGGTGCGGAGCATCGCCGTGCTCGGCACTCCGCATCCACTGCGGCTGCGGGCGGCGATCGCCGCCGACCCGCGCCGACAAGGCCGGGCCTCCGCCTACGCGCTCACTACGTTTCAGATCCCCCGCGTGCCCGAGGGGCTGTTGACCCGCGACTCGAGCTACGTCGCCGGCCTGTTCGATCGCTGGAGCGGGCCGCAATGGCGGGCGGCGCCGCGCTACGCCGACGACGTGGAGCGCTACGCCGAGTCGTTGCGGGTCAGCAAGGCCGCGCACTGTGCGCTGGAGTACTTCCGCTGGAGCTTCCGCAGCGTGCCCCGCCGGGACGGGCGCCGGGCCGCGGCCCGACTGTTGGTCGGCGTGCGTGCACCGGTGCTCCAGCTGCACGGCGCGGACGACGGCTGCATGCTGCCGTCCACCGCGCAGGGATCCTCGCGCTACGTCAGCGGTCAGTACGAATGGCACCTGCTCCCCGGCGTCGGCCACTTTCCGCAGGACGAAGCACCCGAGCGAGTCAGTAGCGAAATCATCCGGTGGGCCAAGGGGACGTGACCCGCTCGGCCCCGGTGTCCGTCCCGTCCGGCGAGTCAGGAAGGCTCGGCCCACCGGCTCTGATGCGGACCCGACGGCCGAGCGCCGATCGCGAGATCGCGCGAGTGCTGCATCCGGGCGGGCGGTCGGTCTGCTCTGGAACCAGGCCTTCGCCCAGGACCACGCCCGCCGTATCGGGCTGGAGTCGGGAGCCGCATTCGAATTGCCGTATCTCACGCTGGCCCGGCGGGCGACCCGCCGCTGAGCGGTAGCGTCGGCTTCCATGCTGCATGTGCGGCTCGTCGTCCCGGCCGACCGACGGGCCGAGGTCGTGGAGATCCTGGTCGACGACGCCCGAGTGACGAACGTGGTCGTCCTGCCGGGCGCCGGGCTCGACCCGCCGGGGGACGTCGTGGACTGCGACGTGGCCCGCGAGGGCGCCTCGGACGTGCTCGGCCGGTTGCGCCACCTCGGTCTCGACGAGAACGGCAGCGTGACGCTGAGCGGCATCGAAGCCGCACCCTCGCGCAACGCCCGGGCGGCGGAACGGGCCGCCCCCGGCGCGCCCGACGACGCCGTGGTGTGGGACATCGTGGAGCAGCGAGCGTGGGGCGACGCGGCCGGCTCGTGGTCCTACTACGTATTCCTCACCCTGGCCACGCTGCTGGCCGGAGTCGCCGTGGTGACCGACAGCGCGATCCTGGTGGTCGGGGCGATGGTGGTCGGTCCGGAGTTCGCGGCGGTAGCCGCGGTGGCAGTGAGCATCGCGGTGCGCAACCCACCGCTCACCGTGCGGGCACTGCGGCTGCTGGTCGCTGGCTTCGCGGTGGCGATCGCGATCACCGCCCTGGCCGGCCTGGCCGCGCGCGCCGCGGGCTGGGTGGACCCGGCGTCCCTGCGTGCGCCTCGTCCGCTGACCGCGTTCATCTGGCACCCCGACCGCTGGTCGGTGGTCGTCGCCCTGCTGGCCGGCGCGGCCGGGGTGCTGTCCCAGACCGGCGGCAAGGCTAACGCCCTGGTCGGGGTGTTCATCTCGGTCACCACCGTGCCCGCCGCCGGCAACCTCGCGCTGGCGATTGCCGTGTGGGTGCCCGGTGAGATGGGCGGCGCCGCGGCCCAGCTCGCGGTCAACCTCACCGGGATGACCGTGGCCGGCGTGCTGACCTTGCTGGTTCAGCGCACGCTGTGGCGACGGGTGCGGGCCCACGGTCGGGTGCCGCAGCCCGCGCCCCGCTGATCCCACCCGCGCTGAGTCAGCGTCAGATGTTGCGCTCGAAGATCAGCCGCAGGCCGAGCAGCGTCAGTTCGGGTTCGTAGCGCTCGAGGGTCTCACTCGATGCGATGGCCAGCGGGGCCAGCCCGCCGGTGGCGATAACCGTCACCGACTCAGGATCCGCGGGGACCAGCTCGGCCCGGATCCGCCGGACCAGGCCGTCGACCTGCCCGGCGAAGCCGTAGAGGATGCCCGACTGCAGGGCCTCGACGGTGTTCTTCCCGATCGGCGAGCGTGGCTCGACCAGCTCGACCTTGCGCAGCTGGGCCGCGCGGGCGGCCAGGGCGTCGACCGAAATCTCGATGCCGGGTGCCAGCGCGCCGCCGACGAAGTCGCCCTTGGCGCTGACCACGTCGAAGTTCGTCGAGGTGCCGAAGTCGACCACGATGGCCGGGCCCTTCGCCAGGTGGTGGGCGGCGACGGTGTTGCAGATGCGGTCGGTCCCGACTTCCTTGGGGTTGTCCATGAGCACGCTGACGCCGGTACGCACGCCCGGCTCGACCAGCACGGTGAGCACATTGGCGTAGTAGCGGGCCAGCATGGTGCGCAGCTCTCGGGTCACCGACGGAACGGTGCAACACGCGCAGATGCCGTCGATGGTGGAGCCCTCGAGCAGCCCGCGGTAGGTCAGGGCCAGCTCGTCGGCGGTGTCGCGGGCGTCGGTCTTGATCCGCCAGGCGTGGGCCAGCGTCGCGCCGTCCCATACGCCCAGGACGGTGTTGGTGTTGCCGACGTCGATGGTGAGCAGCATCAGCGCGCTCCCGGTCCGGCGGTCAGGTCCAGGCCGATGTCAAGGACCGGCGCGGAGTGGGTCAAGGCGCCCACGGCCAGGAAGTCGACGCCGGTGTCGGCCACCGCCCGCGCCCGATCCAGCGTCAGCCCACCGGAGGCCTCAGTGCGCACTCCTCGGGCTCGGGCGTAGGTCACCGCCTCGGTCATCTCCGCCAGAGACATGTTGTCGAGCAGCACCAGCTCCGCGCCGACGTCGACCACCTCGCGGGCCTGGGCCACGCTGTCGACCTCGACCTCGATCGGCAGCCCGGGCGCGGCGGCCCGCACCAGGGCGAACGCCGCTGCGGCTCCCCCGGCCGCGGAGATGTGGTTGTCCTTGACCAGTGCCGCGTCGGACAGCGACATCCGGTGGTTCACGCCGCCGCCGCAGCGCACCGCGTACTTCTCCAGCGCGCGCAGGCCGGGCATCGTCTTGCGGGTGTCGCGGATGCGGGCTCGCGTGCCGGCCACCGCGTCCACCCACGCCCGGGTCAGCGTGGCTACGCCGGACAGGTGGCCCAGCAGGTTCAGCGCCGTGCGCTCGGCGGTGACGATGTCGCGCACAGGGCCACGGACGGTGAGCACCACCTCGCCTGGCTCCACTCGGGCGCCGTCAGCCGACCCGGCGTCCACGCGCAGCCGGCCGCTACTGACTACCTCGAAGACATAAGCGGCGACCGGCAGGCCGGCGACCACTCCGTGCCCCCGGGGCACGGCGTTGGCGCTGCCGAGCGCGGTCGCCGCCACGGTGGCGACCGCGGTGACGTCCGGGCCGTCGCCCAGGTCCTCGTCCAGGGCTCCGGCCACGACGTCGGTCACCATGTCGGGATCGAGCCCGGCCGCGACGACCTCGGCCAACGCGGAGCTGGTCATGCCCGGACCGCCGTCGCGCCGGTCGCAGGGCCGGCGGTCAACGCCGGATCGGCCGGTGGAACGGCCACGAAGGTCGTCTGCAGGGCACCGTCGGCGCCCAGCATGGTGTCGAGGTGCCCCCGCCAGTGCTCGTCGTCGCGGTCGGCGAAGTCCTCCCGCCAGTGGGACCCGCGGGTCTCCTGGCGGCGGGTGGCCGCGGCGACCAGGACGGCGGCCACGGTGACCAGGTTGGTCGCCTCCCAGCCGCCGATGTCGGGCACCGTCGTAGTGCGCTGACTCAACCCGGCCAGACCCGCCTCGGCGCGCGCCAGGCCGGCCGCGTCCCGCAGCACGCCGACGTCGGCCGACATCAGGGCCTGCAGGTCGGCGCGCACCGCGTCGTCGACCAGGCCACCTCGACCGTCGGGTGACACCGGAGCCGGCGACGGCGTACCGGCCGCGAGCCGGGCGGTGATGTCGCCGGCGATCCGGCGGCCGAAGACCAGCCCCTCGAGCAGTGAGTTCGACGCCAGCCGGTTGGCCCCGTGCACGCCGGTGCAGGCCGCTTCGCCGCAGGCGTAGAGCCGGGCGATCGCCGAGCGCCCGTGCAGGTCGGTGCGCACGCCCCCCGATGCGTAGTGGCAGGCCGGCACCACGGGAATCAGCTCGTGCACCGGGTCGATGCCGTGCGACTCCAGGGTGGCGAGGATGGTCGGAAACCGGACCCGCCACTTCTCGGGCCCGAACGCGCGGGCGTCCAGCCAGACGTGCTGGGCGCCGGTCGCCCGCATGCGCCGCACGATCGCCTTGGCCACCACGTCGCGGGGAGCCAGGTCGGCCAGCTCGTGCTGACCGCGCAGAAACGGGACGCCGGCGTCGTCGAGCAGGATCGCGCCCTCGCCCCGGACGGCCTCACTGACCAGTGGCTGCTGACCGTGGGCGCGGTGTCCGAGCCAGAGCACGGTGGGGTGGAACTGGACGAACTCCAGGTCGCGGACCACCGCACCGGCCCGCAGCGCCGCGGCCACGCCGTCACCCGTGGACACCGACGGGTTGGTGGTCGAAGCGAATACCTGGCCCATGCCGCCGGTGGCCAGCACCACCGAGCCGGCCCGTACGGCCCCGACGCCGTCCCGCTGGCCCTCGCCCATGACGTGCAGCGTCACGCCGGCCACGCCGCCGTCGGCGGCCAGCAGCAGGTCGAGCACGATCGCGTGCTCGATGACCTCGACGGTGTCCTGGTCCAGTACCCGGGCGACGAGGGCGCGCTCGATCTCGGCTCCGGTGGCGTCGCCGCCGGCGTGGGCGATCCGGTCGCGATGGTGACCGCCCTCGCGGGTCAGCGCGAGCTCGCCGCCGGCGGTGCGGTCGAAGCGGGTGCCGAGTTCGACCAGTTCGCGCACCGCGGCCGGGCCTTCGTCGACCAGGACCCGCACCGCGGCGACGTCGCACACCCCGACGCCGGCGACCAGCGTGTCGGCCAGGTGCTCGTCAGGGGAGTCGTCACGTCCGAGGGCCGCGGCGATACCGCCCTGGGCCCAGCGGGTGGAGCCGGCGGCCAGGACGTCCTTGGTGACAACCAGCACCCGGGCCGGCGAGCCGGCGGCGGTGGGAGCACCGGCCAGGCGCAGGGCGGTGGTCAGCCCGGCGATGCCCGAGCCGATCACCACGACGTCGGCCTCGGCCGTCCAACCGGGAGCAGGGGCGCTGAGGCGCGGCGGCAGGGTCATCATGCGGTCAGCTCCACGGCGACATTGTCGATCAGGCGGGTGCGGCCCACGCGCGCGGCCACCAGGAGCCGAGCCGGACCGGGTCCGGGCTCGCGGCCGAGGTCCGCGCCGCGCAGCTCCAGGTAGTCCACGTCGACGTGCGCGCTGGTCGCCAGCACGGCGTTCGCGGTTGCCACCACCTGCTTCCGCGTGGCCCCGGCTACGGCCGCCTGCTGCCCGGCTTGCAGGGCCGCGGCCAGCACCGGCGCGGCCGCGCGTTCGGCCGGGTCCAGATAGACGTTGCGGCTGGAGCGGGCCAGGCCGTCCGCCTCGCGCACCGTGGGGACCGCCACGACGTCCACCGGCAGGTCCAGGTCGTTGACCATTGCCCGCACCAGCGTCAGCTGCTGGTAGTCCTTCTCCCCGAAGTACACCCGTCGTGGAGCCAGCAGGGAGAGGAACTTGGCCACGATGAGGAGGACGCCGGCGAAGTGTGCGGGCCGGGATGCTCCCTCGAGCTCGGCGCCAAGCGGTCCGGGATCGATACCGATCTGCGGCGACGACGGGTATACGTCGGCCACCGTCGGCGTCCAGACCAGGTCCACACCGGCCGTGCGGCACCGGCGCAGGTCCTCGGCCAGGGGTCGCGGGTAGCGGGCCAGATCCTCGCTCGGCCCGAACTGGGCCGGGTTGACGAACACGGTGGCGACGACCACGTCGGACGCCTTGCGTGCCGCCCGCATCAACGCGTCGTGGCCCTCGTGCAGCGCACCCATGGTAAGTACGGCGCCGACGTCCGCGTCGGCACCCAGCTCGGCTCGCGCGGCCAGGAACTGCGCCCGTGAACCGACGACGCGGTCAGGCACCGCTCGGTTCCTCGCCGGCCGGCGCCAGGATCTCGGCCAGCTCCGCGCGCTGGGCCGCACTGATCTGTCCGGCCGCCTCCGCCCGCACGGCGGTGCGCCGAGCCATGGCCAGGTAGGACTCCACCACCTGCAGGCCGCGCAGCTCCAGCGTGGTCCGGTGCACCCGCACCGTGTCCACGTCCCCGCGCGCGACCGGCCCGGTCAGCGCACCGTCGGACAGTCGCAGCGCGTTGTCCAGCGCGGCCGATACCAACGGCGAGAGAGCTCTGGCGGGTGCGTCCACGCCGGCCGCGCCGAGCAGATCGACCGCGTCGCAGATCAGCGTGACCAGGTGGTTGGCCGCGTGGCTCAAGGCCGCGTGGTACAGCGGCCGGGCGGCGTCGGGCACCCACACCGGATCCCCACCCATCTCCAGCACCAGGGTCTCGGCGACGGCGCGGTAGTCCGGAAGGGCGGTCACACCGAACACCGCACCCCGCAGCCGGTCGAGGTCCTCGGGCCGACCGGTGAAGGTCATGACCGGATGTAGGGCCAGCGGGAGGACCCCGACCGCCGCGGCGGGGGCCAGTGCGGCCAGCCCGTGCGCCCCCGAGGTGTGGACGATGATCTGGCCCGCGCGCCAGGTACCGGTGGCCGCCAATCCGGAGACGAGGCCGACCAGGTCGTCGTCGGGCACGGCCACCAACACAAGGTCGGCCATGGCGGCCACCTCGTCCGCCGGCCGCAGCGGAACTCCGGGCAGGAGCCGTTCGGCCCGTCGGCGCGACGCGAGTGAGACCCCGCTGGCCGCCACCACGGAGTGGCCGGCGCTCTGTAGCGCCGCGCCGAGGACGGAGCCGACTCGTCCGGCCCCGAGCACGCCGACGGCCAGGCGTGGACCGGCCACGCTCATGTCGAGCCCCCAGGGATAGGTCGGAGCCGGATCGGCCACGACGTCGGACGGCGGATCCCGGCGGTCGGACGTCCGTGCGGCGGTTCTTACCGGCTGGAGCGCCGACACTACCGAGCGGCTACGAGCCTCGGAGCAACGGATCGGCCGGCGACGGCAGGCACCCGGCCGACGTCGCGTGAGATGCTGCGCCGACGTTTTACTGACCCGCCGGCCGATCGTGCGCCGGTGCCCCACTTCGCGCGACGTCGAGGAGCCCGACCGTGACCGAGATCAATCTGCCGCTCGCCCAGCTCGTGGCCGCGGCCACCGACCGGGCCGGCCTCGGCGCCACGGTTCCGGCACTGTTGCTCGAGCTGCAGGCCGAGCTCGGTGTGCTCGGTGGGCTGGCGGTCGTGGCCACCGACCGCGGCCGACGACCGTTCCGCGTCGAAGCGGCGTGGGCCGAGGCCTTCGGTCGGCTGGCGCTCGGGGTCTTCGTACTGGCCGATCAGACCGGCCTGGTGGTCGACGAACTGGTGCGGGCAGCCGTGGCCCGCGCCAACGCCGAGGCTGTGGCCCAGCCGGACTCCACCGAGCACGACTGGCCCTTCAGCGACGGCTGAGCCGGCCGGCCGGCACATTCGACCGGACGTCAGCTCTGACGGCGCCGGCCCACGTACTCCCCGCCCGAGGGAGCTGGCTGCGGTACGGAGCTGGCCGGCCGGGCCGCCGGATCCGACGACGGCGCGGTACGCGGGGGCGGCGGAACCGCGAATGCCGCCGGCGCCGACGAACGCTCGCGAAGAGGCAATTCGGCCGCGCGGTCAGAGACAGACGGCGCCTCGGCCGACCGGGTCCACGGGTCGGCGACGCGAAAGGCGGACAGCCGGGGCAGCGCGGCGAACGGGTCACGTTGGATGTCGGGCGGGACCGGCGCTGACGAATCGCCGGCGTCGTAGGAGAAGCGACCGGCCGGCGCCGCGGTCGCCGGCACGGAACTAGGCGCGGACGCCGGCGGCGTCTGCTCGGTCGGCGCGGTGGCGGAATCAACCGGCCCTGGCCCCACCTCCGGCGGCTGGTACGGCGACGTTTGCGGCGGCCCGGCCGGCGGGTCGGACGCCGCCCCTCGAGCCGTAATCGCGGACGACGGCGACCAGGTGGTGGACGTCGAGCCGGACGCCCGCACCGGGCTCCCATCGCGCCCGGCCGGTGCAGCCGGGGACTCGGACCCCGCGGCCGGTGCGGCCGCTGTGACGTTCGCTGGGCCGGCCGCTGTGCCCTTCGCTGGGCCGGCCGCTGTGACGTTCGCTGGGCCGGCCGCTGGGCCGGTCGCTGGGTCGAAGGATGTGTGAGCGTCGGGGACGACGCCTGTGCTGCCGGCCGATGACGGGGTCCACAGGTCGGTCTCGCGCCGCATACCTGTCGCTTCGGCCGGCTCACCGCCGCTTCGGTTGCCGCCGCCCTGGTTGCCGCCGCCCTGGTTGCCGCCGCCCTGGTTGCCGCCGCCCTGGTCGCTGGCGCTGGTGATCGCGTTGCCGGCGTTGATGACGCCGAACTCGCGGCCCGGACGTCCGATCGGCACCGATTCACGCTCGACGTTCAGGCGGCGAATCTCGTTCTGTAGGGCAGCCAGGTCGGACCCGATGATGCGGGTGGTCTCGATGCGCTCGAGGCGCAGCCGGCCATCGACCGCGTCGAGGACTTCGCCCCGCAGCCCCGCCACATCCGCGCGTAGAGCGGCCAGTCCTTGGCCCAGGATGCGTTCCATCTCACGGCGCAGCATCGCTTCCAGCTGCAGCTGGTACTCGCGCCGCTGCTCGGCGTCACCGTCGATCTCGACCTCACCCCGGCGGCGCCGCTCTATGTCGCCACCGGTCTGCGCCACCGTCGCGGCGGTCTCGTCATCCGGCTCGGGGTTCGAGGGCCGCAGCTGCGTCGAACGGGTTCCGCGCAGGGCGTACGCCCCGATCAGCACGCCCCACAGGGCCACCGGGAAGCCCACCCGATTCAGCACGGCCGAGCTGCTGACGCCGATCCAGTAGATGCCCAGGGCGGTCAGCCCGAGGGCCACCAACACGGCGAGGAAGCGCAGCACCGGGCGCCGTCGCCGGGCCGGGGGGTGCCGCGTCATGTCGGAGGACTCTATCGGCGCTGCCCGTTCAAGCCCCGGCGACGCTTGGACAACGTCACCGCCGGGACGGGTCGAGCGTGGCCCGTTCGAGGAGCAGCGCCGCGACCAGCAGGGCCAGCGCCACCAGGACCGCCAGCCCGCCCACCATGGCGTCGTGGCGAGCCGCCTCGACCTCGCCGACATCGGGCAGGACGCGTAGGGCTAGCCCGACGACAGCGCCGAGCAGGCCGGCGGCAAGGATGGCCGAGGCTTTGGCCAGGGCGAGGCAACGGGCGATTACCAGCGCAGCCATGGGTCGCGCCCCGGCCTGGTGGGTCACCGCCGCGCGTACTCGTCGGGCGGCGACGACCTCCCCCACGGCCAGCGCGGCGAACGGCGTGACGACCACGTACTCCAGCGGCGGCATGGAGCCGTAATAGCGGCGGAGGATGAGATAGACCACGGCCGCGACGACGAGAGCGACGGCCACCAGGTCGCGGACGGAGGTGCGCTGCATCGCCTAGCCGTCCGTCCCGGGCGTGGATACCGGAGTAGCAGCCGACACCGACGCGGGTGGCCCGCCGGTTCGCAGGCAGAGGTCGGCCCGTAAGCGCACGCCGTCCAGCTCGGCCGGCGGCAGCGCGGCAACCACGGCCGGCACAGGCCCGTGTCCGACCAGAATTGCGGCCGGGTCGACCTCCAGCCAGGGAACCAGCACGAAGGCCCGCTCAGCGGCGCGAGGATGGGGCAGGGTCAGCTCCGGCCCGGTGCATGATCGACCGTCCACGTCGACGAGATCCACGTCGAGCGTCCGAGGTCCGAAGCGCACGTCGCGCCGCCGTCCGGCTGCCGCCTCGGCGGCATGGGCCCGGCGCAGCCACTCGTCCGCGTCGGCGGCCGGGTCGTCGACCACGACCGTCGCGTTGAGGTACTCGGCCTGCGGCACCGGTCCCCACGGCGCCGTCTCGTAGACGCCGGAGACGGCCCGCAGCCATGGCCGGAACCTATCGACAGCCGACTGCAGGTGGCTCAGGCGGTTCCCGAGGTTGCTGCCGATGGACAGCACCGCACGGCTCACGGCTGCACCGGATGGGGCTGCACCGGATCGGGCTGCACCGCTTCCGGCTGCACCGCAGCGGCTGGCTCGCGGGTGCGGCGAACGGTCACTCCGACGTCGTCGAAGCGCAGGGCGATGGGCGCCTGCGGCTTGTGGACGGTGACCGTTGCCGCCTCCACCCGGGCGTCGGCCAGGCAGACCGCGACCAGCCGCGCGGCCAGCGTCTCGAGCAGATCGACGGCCGGTCCGGCGACGACCGCGGCCAGTGCCTCGGCCAGCTCGCCGTAGTGCACCGTGTCGGCCACGTCGTCGGACGCGGCGGCCGGGCGGGCGTCGAGCTCGAGGTCGACGTCCACGATGAAGTCCTGCCCGTCGCGGCGCTCTTCGGCCAGCACGCCGTGGCGACCGAACACCCGCAGGCCACGCAGGCTGATCACATCGGGACGGCTCATCGCGCGGCGGCCCGGATCGCGTCCACGGTCCGGATGGCGTCCACCGCGGCCCGCACCCTGTGCGTGCGGACCCCCCAAACCCCGGCGAGGGCGCAGTATGTCGTGATTGCCGTGGTGGCGTCCTCGCGCTCAGCGACCGGACGGGGCGTGCCGTCGGGACCAGCCAGCAGCCGGCCGAGAAAGGACTTGCGCGACGCCGCCACGAGCACCGGCGGCCCCAAGACCAGGAACTCGGCAAGGTGGGCCAACAGCGCCCAGTTGTGCTCGGCCGTCTTGGCGAACCCCAGCCCCGGATCGATCACCAACTGATCGATGTCGACGCCGGCGGCCAGGGCGGCGTCGACGCGAGCCCCGAGCTCGGCAACGACATCGGCCACCACATCGTCGTAGTAAGCCAGGGACTGCATGTCCTCGCTGTGGCCGCGCCAGTGCATGAGCACCCACGGGCATCCGGCGTCGCGGATCACGGCGGCCATGTCCGGGTCGGCCATGCCACCGGAGACGTCGTTGACCACGGTCGCCCCGGCCTCGAGCGCGGCGGCGGCCACGCGGGCCCGGTAGGTGTCTACACTGACCGGCACGCCGGCCCGGGCCAGCTCGGTGATCACCGGAACTACCCGGCGGACCTCCTCCTCGGCCTCGACCCGCCGCGCGCCGGGGCGGGTGGACTCGCCGCCGACGTCGACCAGGACCGCGCCCTCGTTGCACATTGCCCGTCCATGCGCCACGGCAGCGCTCACGTCGACGTAGCGACCGCCGTCGCTGAACGAGTCCGGCGTCACGTTCAACACGCCTATCACAACGACCGACCCAGCACTCGGTCGGCCAGTACTCGGCCGGCTAGTGCTCGGCCGGGCGGCGCTCAGCGGGCCAGTACTCGGTGGGGCGGCACTCGGCCGGGCGGCACGCGGCAGGCTGGTCACCCTGGCATCGTGCCCGACCCGCGCGGCGGATCGGCCTGGCACGGTCAGCGGCCGAGGATGAGCGACATTGCCTCGGCCCGGGTACGCGGATCGGAGCGCATGATGCCACGCACTGCCGAGGTGGTCGTACGGGCGCCCGGTTTGCGGATGCCGCGCATGGCCATGCACAGGTGCTCGGCGTCGACTACGACGATCGTGCCGCGGGCCTGCAGGCGGGTCTGCACCGCGTCGGCCACCTGAGCGGTCAGCCGCTCCTGGACCTGGGGACGGCGGGCGTAACCGTCGACCAGGCGGGCCAACTTGGACAGTCCGGTAATGCGCCCGTCCGGGCCGGGGATGTAGCCGACCGCGGCCGTCCCGTGCCACGGCACCAGGTGGTGCTCGCACGTGGAGTACAGAGGGATGTCGCGGACGAGGACGAACTCGTCGTGATTCTCCTCGAAGGTCGTCTGCAGCACATCGGCCGGTTCGGTGAAGAGCCCGGCGAACATCTCGGCGTAGGACTGGGCTACCCGCTTGGGCGTCTCGCGCAGGCCCTCGCGCTCGGGATCCTCTCCGATGGCGATGAGCAATTCCCGCACGGCGGCCTCGGCCCGGTCCAGGTCTACGCCGCGCGCGGGTTGCAACTCACCGGCTCCAGCCGTGGCGCCGTGGGGGTCGCGCCCGTTCAAGCCGACCGGGGTCGGCGCCCCGTCGGCCTTTACGGCGGTGGCGCCCAACCCGTTCAGCATCGGCGCCCCGGCTGCCGAGTGCTTGTCAGTTCCCGTCACCGGAGCTGTCCGGGGCTCCATGCTTGGGCCGGCCGGTGGGTGACGAAGTCTGCGTCGCGCCCTGCCCGTTGACCGCCTGCCCGTTGACGGCCTGGCTGTTGTCCGGCCGACCGTTGGCCGGCTGCCCCTTGGCTGGCTGGCCGTTGCCCGCGTGTCCGTTGCTGGGCTGGCCATTGGGCTGGCCGTTACCCGGCTGTCCCTCCGAAACCGGCCGGAACGTCTCGGCCGGCGGCGGATACGACCCCCGTGGCGGGCTGTAGATCGGTGGCTGGTAGTTCGGTGGCTGGTAGTTCGGTGGCGGGAAGCTCGGTGGGGAATACGTCGGTCCGCCGCCGGTGCCACCGGAACCGGGCGCATTCCCCCCGCCGTAGGAGCCCGAACCGCCGTAGGAGGCGGCTGCGGCGGCGGCGGCATCGCGGGCGCGCTTCTGGGACTCGGCGCGCTCCTGCGCGGCCTGCTTGATGCGCGTGCGCAGTTCCTCGGGGATCTCCACCGGGGGCTTGTCGCTCGGCGTGCGCTTGCCGAAGCCGTTGAACGTGTTGTGCGGCGGGCGCTTGCGCACCGGTCCGAGGATGCGGTGTAAGTCCTCGTTGGACAGCGTCTCCCTCTCCACCAGCTCCAGCACCATCTGGTCGAGCACGTCGCGGTACTGAACCAGGATCTCCCAGGCCTCGTCATGCGCGCCCTCGATCAGGCCGCGCACCTCGTTGTCGATGCCGGCGGCGATGTCCTCGGAGTAGTCGCGCTGGTGGCCGTAGTCACGGCCCATGAACGGCTCGGCGTCGGACGTGCCGTACTTCACCGCCCCGAGCTTGGCGCTCATGCCGTACTCGGTGACCATCGAGCGGGCCAGGCTGGTCGCCTTCTCGATGTCGTTGGACGCACCCGTGGTCGGCTCGTGGAAGACGAGCTCCTCCGCGGCCCGCCCCCCGAGTGCGTACACCAGCTGGTCGATGATCTCCGACCGCGTCTGGGTGTAGCGGTCCTCCACCGGCAGCACCAGCGTGTGCCCCAGCGAGCGGCCGCGCGGAAGGATCGTCACCTTGTGCACCGGGTCGAGGTTGGGCATCGCCCATGCCGCCAGTGCGTGGCCAGCCTCGTGGTAGGCGGTGACCCGCTTCTCGTCGTCGCTCATGGCCCGCGTCTTGCGCTCGGGCCCGGCGATCACGCGGTCGATCGACTCCTCCAACGCGGAGTTGCTGATCAGCCGGCCATTGTTGCGAGCGGTGAGCAGGGCGGCCTCGTTGATGACATTGGCCAGGTCGGCGCCGGTGAAGCCGGGAGTGCGTCGGGCGATGACGTCGAGGTCCACGTCAGCCTCGAACGGCTTGCCCTTGGCGTGCACCCGCAGCACCGCCTTGCGGCCCTCGATGTCGGGCGGTCCGACGGCGATCTGGCGGTCGAAGCGACCGGGGCGCAGCAGGGCCGGGTCGAGGATGTCGGGACGGTTGGTGGCGGCGATGAGGATGACGCCACCCTTGACGTCGAAACCGTCCATCTCGACCAGCAGCTGGTTCAGGGTCTGCTCGCGCTCGTCGTGCCCGCCACCCATGCCGGCGCCACGGTGACGCCCGACGGCGTCGATCTCGTCGACGAAGACGATGGCCGGGGCGTTCGACTTGGCCTGCTCGAACAGGTCACGCACGCGCGAGGCCCCCACACCGACGAACATCTCGACGAAGTCCGAACCGGAGATCGAGTAGAACGGCACACCGGCCTCGCCGGCCACCGCGCGGGCCAGCAGGGTCTTACCGGTACCAGGGGGGCCGTAGAGCAGGACGCCCTTGGGGATCTTGGCGCCGATGGCCTGGAACTTGGCCGGGTTGGCCAGGAAGTCCTTGATCTCCTGCAGTTCCTCGACCGCCTCGTCGGCACCGGCGACATCGGCGAAGGTGGTCTTGGGCGTGTCCTTGTTCACCAGCTTGGCCTTGCTTCGCCCGAAGCTCATCACCCGGTTGCCGCCGCCCTGGGCCTGGGACATGACGAACAGCAGTATCCCGCCGATGAGCAGGATCGGCAGGAGCAGGCTCAGCAGGCTCCAGATGATCGACTCACCGGGGTTCTTGGTGGTGTACGGAGCGCCGCCGATGTCACTGACGATGGCGTTGGTCTGGTCCTTCGCGTAGACCGTCTTGATCTTGGAGTGTCCGTCGAAGGGCGTCCTGAGATCGATCGACAGGGTCTGGCTCTTGTCGTTGAGCGTGGCGCTCTTGATGTTGCCGGCCTTGAGCTGGCTGATGGCGTCGGAGGTCTTGACCGAGGAGTAGTCACCGCCCCCGGCCAGCGCCGACTGGACGATGAAAAAGACGATCAGGGCAATCGGGACCCAGAACCACCACGACCGGAGAATGCGCTTGCGATCCATAGTCCGTAGCCGGGGCCTCACGGCCGGCCGGCCTGCCTCCTGTTTCGTGCGGTCTGGACGGGTCGACGGTACACGGGGCCGCCGACGGAAACCGGGTTCGCGACGCACCCGATAGGAGGTCAACGCCCGAGGCGGGGCGATACGTTCCGCTCCACGTCATCGTCCGGTTCGCCCGTCGCGAACGCGGCGCGAGGGCGGTGCCCGGCTTGACGGCCGTTCGGCCGCGGACGGAGGAGCAGGCGGTCAGGACGAGTAGACGGTGGGCTTGAGCACGCCGATGTAGGGCAGTCCCCGGTAGCGCTCGGCGTAGTCCAGCCCGTAGCCGACGACGAACTCGTTGGGGATGTCGAAACCGACGTAGCGCACGGGTACCTGGACCTTGGCGGCGTCGGGCTTGCGCAGCATGGTGACGATCTCGATCGATGCCGGCCCGCGCGACTGGAGGTTCTTCATCAGCCAGGACAGGGTGAGTCCGGAGTCGATGACATCTTCCACGACGAGCACGTGCTGATCGCTGATGTCCCGGTCGAGGTCCTTGAGAATGCGGACGACGCCGGAGGACGTTCGCGAGGAACCGTAGGAACTCACCGCCATGAACTCCATCGTCGACGGCCGATGAAGAGCCCGGGCCAGGTCGGACATGAACATGGCCGCGCCCTTGAGCACCCCGACCAGCAACGGTTCCCGGTCGGCGTAATCGGCGTCGATCTGGGCGGCGAGCTCCACGGTCTTGTCCCGTATCTGCTCGGCGGTAACGACGACCGACTCGATGTCGTCATCGAGTAGCGACACGGTGGCTCCTGTCCGGGCACGGCAGTCACGGGCGGCCACGGTCGGCGATCAGGTGACCGGCCGGTCCAGGGCCAGCCTGCCAGACCGGCGAAGGGCCGCGTACCCGCCCGGCAGGTCCACCGCCGACTGCCCGTGCCACGCCGTCACCAGCCGGTCCAGGGCGTCGAGGTGCACCGCGCCCAGCGCCGCGACGCCGCCCTCGGCGCACCACGTGCGCAGCACCCGGGTCCGGATCGCGCGGGGGTGCATCGCCAGCGCCACGGCATCAAGGGTCGCCGGGCCGGCGCGTCCGTCGGCCGAACCGTTGGGCAGGGTCACCGCGCCGCTAACCGTCGCCGCCAGCTCGTCGAGCGCCTCGAGGTCCTCGCGTAGCAGCCGCCCGGTACGCGCCAGCGCCGCGGCCACGCCGCCGCCAACCGCCTCGTCGAGCCGTGGCAGCACGTTCTGGCGCAGCCGCACGCGGGTGTAGCGCGGGTCGACGTTGTGCGGGTCGTCCCAGACCGAAAGGCCGAGCGCGGCGCACGCGGCTCGGGTTGTCGACCGGTCGATGTCGAGTAGCGGGCGAACATGGCGCCCGTCCCAGGGCGCCATCCCGGCCACCGAGCGCGGTCCGGACCCACGGGCGAGCCCGAGTAGCACCGTCTCCGCCTGGTCGTCCCGGGTGTGACCGAGCAGGACCGCGGCCGAGGCGGCGTCGGCGAGCGCGTCGAGGGCGCGGTAGCGCGCCGTGCGCGCCGCACCCTCCGGTCCGCCGCGCGACCCCACGTCCACGGCGACCACGTGCACGGGGTCGAGCCCGAGCTCGAACGCCAGATTTCCCGCGCGCCTAGCCGCGGACGCCGATCCGGGCTGCAGCCCGTGGTCGACGACGACTGCGCCGGCCGATCGCCCGTCCCGAGCGGCCAGGAAGGCCACTGCCGCGGCCAACGCGGTCGAATCGGCTCCGCCGGACAGTGCCACCAGCACCGACGCCGGCCCGGACCCCTCACCGGACCCAGGGTCGGCGGCATCCGCGCCAGATCGCCTGGCATCGAGATCGGCCAACGCGGTGCGGACGGCGGTGCGGACGGCGGCCACGGCCGGATGCGGACCCATCGGCTCAGCGCTCGAACTCGGCGGTCGTGGGCTCAGCGACACAGCTCGGTGCGGCGTCGACGGCTCAACCGTGTACGCGCGAGATCCACTGCTCCGGCGCGCCGATCTCGGCCTTGCTGGGCAGGTTGGCCGGCGCCACCCACACCGCGTTGAATCCGTCCAGGCCGATCCGTTCCACCACCCCCCGCACGAATGCCGAGCCCTCGACGTACTGACGGGTCTTGGCGTCCAGGCCGAGCAGCCGGCGCATCAGCTTGTCCAACGGGTTGCCGCCCTTGCGACGGCGCACGGCGAAGCGGGCCTCGATCTGCTTCTGCGTGGGGATGACGTCCGAGGACACCGCATTCATCACGTATTCCGCGTGGCCCTCGACCAAGGACATGAACGCCGTGATCCGGTCGACCACGACCCGCTGCTCGGGGGTGGTCAGGGCCCCCAGCACGCCGCTGCCGTCGCCCTGTCCGCGGGCGGCGCGAACCAGTTCGCTCACCGCCGAGCCGACCCGCTCGCGCAGCGCGGCCGGATCGGTGTCCATCAGCTGGGTGAGGGTCTCGATCTCCTCGTGCATGTGCTGGCGCATCCAGGGCACCGCGGTGAACTGCACCCGGTGGGTGACCTCGTGCAGGCAGACCCAGAGCCGGAAGTCCGACGGTTTCACGCCGAGCTTGCCCTCGACGTCGACAATGTTGGGCGCCACCAGCATGAGCTGGCCCTCGGGCTGGGCGAAGAACTCGAATTGGCCGAGCACCTTGCCCGACATGAAGCCGAGCAGGGCGCCGGCCTGCGCGCCGGTCACCTTGCCGCCGAGGCTGTCGACCAGCGCGTTGGACGGCTTGCCCGCGGCCAGTTTCTCGATCAACGGGCCCATGAGCGCGGCCATCCCGCCGGCGTTAGCGTCGATCCATCCGGCCCGGTCGACCACCCGGGTGAGGGCGGTGACCGGCGGCTCGGTCAGGCCCGTCAGCTCGGCGACGTGGCCGGCGGCCACCTCGGCTGCGGTGCGCAGGTCGGCCACGGCAGCATCGGCCACCTCCCGCGAGACCGGTGGAGTGGCCGGCGACAGGCGTTTGGCCGTGGAGGCCGCCAGGTCCCAATCAATGAGAGAAGCCATGCCGCCACGGTAACCGGGCCGAGGCGATGCGCTGTCCCGGACCGGTTGGGCGGATCAGCAGCGAAGGATCGCGAAGACGCCGCCGATCAGGTACAGGCGCAGGTGACCAGCCGGGCAATTGCCCGATCCACCGCGGCTTCGGCGGGAAATCGGCCGTCGGCCGGCACCCGGTCGGCCATGACGGCGAAGATCACCGGCCGGCCGGCCTTGGTCCGGGTCAGTCCGGCAAGGGTGAGCACGCCGGTCAGCGTCCCGGACTTGGCGCGAACCGCGCCGGCCGCTGCTGCGCCGGTACCGACGCGGTAGCGCGTGGCCAGGGTGCCGTCCCACCCGGCCACCGGTAGCGCCGACACCACCTGCCGTAGCCGGGGATCGGTGCCGGTCAGGGCGGCCCGCAACAGGGCCACGAGGACGGCCGGGCTGAGCCGATCCCGCGCCGACAGCCCGGAGGCGTCGACCAGCGTGGCCGGCACGGTGATGCCGTGAGCGGCCAGCGTTGACCGGATGGCGGCGACGGCACCGGCGAAGGTCGGCGGCTGCCCGCTCACGGCAGCCAGGTGACGCGCCAACATCTCGGCCATCACGTTGTCCGAGCCGGAGAGCATCTGCTCGACCAGGTCGAGGACCGGCGCCGAGCGCACGGTGGCCAGCGGCGCCGCTCCGGCCGGGGCCACGCCGCGGCTCACGGTGGCATCGGGTCGCCGCAGCGCAATCGCCAGCGCGCGGCCGGCCTCGAGGTCCGGAGTTGCACTGCGCTCGTCGCCTCCGGCGGCCGGTCGTGCTCCGTCCACGACAAGGCCGGTGATCGCGGCCGCGTAGTCACTGGGCACGTCCTCGGGCGCCCAGCCCGGCGCGGTGACCGCTCCGGCGAACACGGAGCCGTCGACGACCACCGAGGTCACCGGGGCGATGCCGTCCGCGGTGATCTGAGCGGCCAGGTCCGTGATCCGTGCGGCGCCCGGATACATCGTTGCCGCGCCTGCTCGCGCGGCGCTCAGCGTGGGATCGCCGCCGCCGACGAGCACCACCTCCCCCGGCCGGGCGCCGGCGACCACTCGGGTCGTGAGCCGTGCGGTCGCCGGCACGGCGGCGAGCACGGCACCGGCCGTGGCCAGCTTGGCCGTGGACGCGGGCGGGCTCATCGCCGTCGACGTCCGGTTGAGCAGGGCGGTGCCGGTCGACGCGTCGACGACGAGGGCGTGCACCGAGCCGCCCAGCGCCGGTGCGGTGAGCGCGGGACCGAACGCGGCGGCAACCGCGGCCGGTCTCGGGACGCCGGCCGTGGTGGACGTGGTGGGCCCGGACGGTGCCTGGGTCGATCCCGGCACGACGGAGGGAGGCGGCACCGGCGCCGAGGTCACCACCGGTCGAGGGGCGGCGGTTCCCCGCGCGGCGCGCGTTGCGGCGAAGGCCACGACGGCGATTACGGCGGCCAGCACGAGGGTCACGACGACCCCAAAGATCTGTCCTCGCCGCTGGGCCATGATGCGCGAGACTAGTGACCACTCCGGCTCCCCGGGCGCGACGTGCGCGCGGGTACCCGCCGGATCCGGGGAGCCCGGACCAACCGCGAGGAGGAGGTGCCGGCGTGGAGTTCGATGTCCTCATCGAGATCCCCAAGGGCAGCAAGAACAAGTACGAGGTCGACCACGCGTCCGGCCGCATCCGGCTGGACCGCACCCTGTTCACGTCGACGCAGTATCCGGCCGACTACGGCTTCGTCGAGGAGACCCTGGGGGCGGACGGAGATCCCCTCGACGCGCTCGTCATCCTCGAGGGCGACCCGCTCTTTCCCGGCTGCCTGGTCCGGTGCCGAGCCATCGGCATGTTCCGGATGACCGACGAGAAGGGTGGCGACGACAAATTGCTCTGCGTGCCGGCCAGCGACCCGCGCCTGGAGCACCTACGCGACATCCACCACCTGCCCGAGTTCGACCGGCTGGAGATCGAGCATTTCTTCGTGGTCTACAAGGACCTCGAGCCGGGCAAGAGCGTCGAGGGTGCCTCGTGGGCTGGTCGGGACGAGGCCGAGGCGGAAATCCTGGTCTCGCGCCAGCGCCTGGCCGAGCATCCGGATGTCTTCGCCGCACACTGAGCGTGCGGGCCGACGCCGCGCCGATAGCGCGGACCCGCGGCGGCAATCTTCAGGATCGTGGGTGACGAGCCGTCTCCGGCCTGAAAATCCGTAGACGGCGGAGCCGGCGGGCCGACCGATAGGCGCGGCCTCAGCTACTCCCGGCGGCCTGCAGGAGTCGCTCGGCCGCACGGCGGATGATCTCGCGTTCTTCGTCGGTGATCTGTGCGGCGCGGGCCTCGACCACCCACGCCACCCGCTCGAGGTCCCACACCACCCACGGCGTGTGGCGAGTCGAGCCGGACGTCGATCCGAAGCGCGACGAAATGTCCATGCCTTCGAGTCTGGCCCGAACCAACGGGTCCTGTCCTCCCAATCTTTCGTCGCCCGCCCAGTGTCGTCGTGCTAGGAAGAATCTCCTAGCCCGCGCTGTTGTACCACTTGGTACAGTCGGTTTACGACGGGACTGGGGAGGACACCATGGGACTGCAAGACATCGATCTTCGCGGTGAGTCGTCGGCCGCACCACCCGTCGTCTGGGCACTGCTGGCCGACAGCTCCACCTGGCCGTCGTGGACACCCATCGAGGGCTACGAGCAGGTGCGGCCGTCGGGTCCCGACGGCACCGGCGAGGTCCGGACCTTCCGAACCGGACGACACCGGGTCCGCGAGGAGATCATCGAGAGCACACCGCCCACCCGGCTGACGTACACGCTGCTCGGTGGCCTCGCCCTTCGCGACTACCGGGCCCAGATCGACGTCGAACCGAGGCCCGCCGGCGGCAGCCGGCTCCGCTGGCACACCACCTTCCGGCCCAAGGTGGCCGGCAGTGGCTGGCTGTACCGCCGCGCCCTGGAACAGGCGACTCGTGCCTTCGTCGACGGACTGATTCGCGCCGCGGAGGCCAAGGCGGCCATAAGGGCGCTTGAGGGTCAGCACGGCGCCGGGCCGAACACCGCGGCCACATAGGTCCGCATCGCCTCGTTGACGGCGCGTTGGTCGCCGGTGGTCACGAGGTCGAGCAGCAGGCCGCGATACACGGCCAGGCCCAGACGCGTGAGCCGCCGGGCCTCGGCCCGGGGGTAGCCGTGCGCCACCAGCAGGTCCGTGACCGGCACGAGCCAGGCGGTGGTCAATCGGCTGGCGGCGGCCACGTCGCCGGTCGCCGCCAGCTGGGCCTGGAGCTGGAACAACAAGCGCTCCACCGCACGCATCTTCGGCGCCGACAACCGCCGCCAGAAGCGCAGGGAGAGCTCGGCCGCGGAGAAATCACGCTCCACCGCGAGATCGGCGAGCGCCGCCCGCTGCCGGGACTCCACGTCCTCGACCACCGCGTGCAGCAAACCGTCCTGCCCGCCGAAGTGGTAGATCAGCATCCGATGGCTCGACCCGACCTCGGCCGCCAAGGTCCGCAGCGAGATCGTGGCTGTACCGGTGGCCAGCAGATGCGCCACGACCCGGTCGAGCAGCTCCTGTCGAGCCGGCCCCGAACCCGGCGCCGACCGGCCCGCAGTCATGGCGCGCAACAGTAGCGAGCGGGGCCGCGATCCCGCGCCAAACGCGATGACCAGACGCTAATGTCCCGCCGGGCGGCCCGGCCGGTCGCGTTCTTCACCGGCGGGACGGCCACGGTGGAACTGGAAACGGCCCACGCGTCGGGAGACCTTGTCGTGCTGGTCCTCATCGAGCGACAGCGGGGCGAGGCCGGCGGCCTGCCGGAACTGGACTGGTCACTGAGGATCACGCTGGTCTTTCGCCGGGAGGATTCGAAGTGGCTCCTGCTGCATCGCCACGCCGACCCGCTGGCCGCGGGGATCGGATCGCCCGCGCGGCCGAACTCGCCTGTGGCTGACCCCGCCCGGCCGTCGGCGATCGCCACCGCGCACAGTGGTGGGCCACACCTGACGGAGGACACAGTTGACTGCGACGACCCTTCCCGGCGGCACCTGGACCGTGGCCGACGACCTGACCCTCACGCGGGTCGGTTACGGCGCCATGCAATTGGCCGGACCCCGCGTCTTCGGTCCCCCGGCCGACCGGGACGCGGCCGTCGCCGTGCTGCGGGAGGTAGTAGACCTCGGCATAACCCACATCGACACCAGCGACTACTACGGCCCTTACATCACCAACGGAATCATCAAAGAGGCGCTGCACCCGTACCCCGCGGACCTCCACATCGTGACCAAGGTCGGCGCGTTGCGTGACGCCAAGGGCCGCTGGCCCACGGCGCTGGCTCCGGATCAGCTGCGCCGGGCGGTGCACGACAACCTCGATCACCTCGGCCTCGACGTTCTCGATGTCGTGAACCTGCGAGTCGGCGGACTCGACGCGCCGACGCCCGGCTCGCTGGCCGAACCGTTCACCGCGCTTGCCGAACTGCAGCAGGAGGGGCTGATCAAGCATCTGGGCATCAGCACGGTCGACGCCGGGCAGTTGGCCGAGGCCCAGTCCATCGCGCCGGTCGTCTGCGTTCAGAACTATTACAACCTCGCCCATCGCCTCGACGACGACTTCATCGACGCCCTCGCCGCCCAGGGCATTGCCTACGTGGCGTACTTCCCCCTCGGAGGCTTCTCCCCGCTGCAGTCCGACACCCTGGCCGCCGTGGCCGGCGACCTCGGCGCCACGCCGATGAGCGTGGCCCTGGCCTGGCTGTTGCAGCGCTCGCCCAACATCCTGCTGATCCCCGGTACGTCCTCGGTGGACCACCTGCGCGAGAACGTCCGCGGAGCCGGGCTGGACCTCTCGGCCGAGGACCTCGACCGGCTGAACGCGATCGGCGCCTGAGCTCGCCCCGCGGCCGGAACGGAAAAGGCAGCCGGGCCGCCTCGATGCGGCGGCCCGGCTGTTTCCTACGGTATTGCGCTGGTTCCTACGGTGCCGGCTCAGGCGGCCATGGCCGCACCGGCGTCAGCCGGCAACTCGTCCTTGTCCGCCTTGATCAGCACGACGATCGTGATGAAGGCGGCGGTGAGCAGGCCGACCCCGATCCCAAAGGCCACGTGGTAACCGTGGATGAACGCCAGCGGCTGGACCTGGGGCAGGTCGGCCGGCGACTTGAGGTTCGAGGCCAGGTAGGACGTGACCGCGCTGGCGTAGAAGGTGTTGAGCAACGCGGTGCCCAGCGATCCACCGATCTGCTGGCTGGTGTTCAACATCGCGCTGGCCACACCGGCGTCGTGCCGGGAGACACCGAGCAACGCCAGGCTGGACAGCGGCACGAACACCAGGGCCAGGCCCACGCTCATCAGCAGCTCACCGGGTAGGACGTGAGTCAGCCACGCGCTGGTGTCACTGATGAAGGTGAACGTGTACAGACCGATCGCGGCCATAGCGCTGCCGAGCACCATGAGCGGCTTGGGCCCGGTGCGGGGCAAGATATTGGACACGAGAGCCGCGGTGAAGATGATCCCGGCGCTGAACGGCAGGAACGCGAAGCCGGACTTCAGGGCGCTGTAACCGAGGTTGACCTGGAAGTAGTAGGTCAGGAACAGGAACATCGAGAACAGCCCGGCACCGACGAACAGCGAGGCCAGGTAGGACCCGCCGCGGTTGCGGTCGAGCACGACCCGCATCGGCAGCAGGGGGTGAGTGGTCCGTAGTTCGACGGCCACGAAGCCGGCCAGCAGGACGACGGACAGGACCAGGAAGGACAGGGTCGAGCTGGCCGACCAGCCCACGCCGTCCTTGGCCGCCTCGGTGAACCCGTAGACCAAGCTCAGCAGGCCGGTGGTCACCAGGACCGCGCCGGGGATGTCGTACTTGGTGTTGCCCTGCGCCCGGCTCTCGGTGACGAAGAAGAGGGCCGCGGCCGCGGTCGCCACGGCGATCGGGACGTTGACCAGCAAGCACCAGCGCCACGAGGCGTACTCGGTGAGCACGCCGCCGAGGATGAGGCCGATCGCCGCGCCGCCGCCGGCGATCGCGCCGTAGACGCTGAACGCGCGGGCCCGCTCGCGCGGCTCGGTGAACGTCACGGTGATCAGGGACAGCGCGGCGGGAGCCAGCAGGGCGGCGAAGGCGCCCTGCAGGGCACGGGCCCCGAACAGCATTGCCGAGCTCTGGGCGATTCCGCCGATGGCCGAGGCGAGGGCGAAGCCGAGCAGGCCGACGATGAAGATCTGCTTGCGCCCGACGTAGTCGGCGATGCGGCCACCGAGCAGCAAGAGGCCACCGAAGGCCAGGGTGTACGCGGTAACGACCCACTGGCGATCGACGTCGGAGATGCCGAGGTCGCGCTGGGCCGAGGGCAGGGCGATGTTCACGATGGACGCATCCAGCACCACCATGAGCTGGGCCACGGCGATGATCGCCAGGGCCAGCCAGCGGTTGGGGTTGGGGCGCGTGAACGCGCTGAACGGCGAGGTCCGCGCCGGTTCGGCGCGGGCGACGCCGGGCGCGCCGTCGTAGGTCACGACGCCGCCGGTGTCGACGTCTGGGGTCGAACTGGTCATGGTGGTTCCTTCCACAGGTACGTGTGCGGTTTGATGTCGCGCGACGATGCGCGGGAACGGTCGAGCGGGTAGGTGGGGCGATCCGGCGGTGTTGCGCGCGCGCCGGCCGCGTCAAGCTGGGAGTACGCGGGCTATCCGCTGATACCGGGCTCGCGGGAGACGTGGGACACGTCCGCCGCCCTCTGCTCGCCCGTAGGACCCGTGCCCGTACAGCCCTCGGGCGGAGCCGGCCGTGCGGCCAACCCGTCGATCAGCGGCATGAGGACGGTGTCGACCAGGCGGCCGACGAAGGCTTCGTCGGTCGGCTGGCCGGTGAGGACCATGCGCAGGAACACCATCGCCGGAGCGATCTGGTGGAACAACTCCAGATCGGCGTCGGCCGGGAGCTGACCACGCTCGATCGCGCGAGCCGTCCAGCGCTGCGCGGCGGCGGTCTTGCCCTCCACCATCTGCTGGCGCATCAGGCGGGCGAGCTCCGGGTCACTGTGCATGGCGGTGATGAGCCCGGTCATGAGCGGCAGTTCCTGGCTGCCCATGGCCGCGCACATCGTGCCGAGGCCCTCCACGAGATCGTCGCGGACGCACCCGGTGTCCGGCACCACCGGATCGGCGTAATGACGCAGTTTCAGCGCGTCGACGACGAGCGAAGCTTTGGAGTCCCACCGGCGGTACATCGTCGCCTTGGACGAGCGCGCCCGGGCGGCGATGGCGTCCATCGTCACCCGGTCATAGCCCACCTCGGCGACCAGGTCGAGGGCCGCGTCCAGGATCGCCCGGTCCCGAGACGCGTCGAGGCCGCGGCCTTGACTGGTCTCCGACGGTGCGCTGCGGGCGATCATGGACGTCTCCTTCGATGTTGTGCTGCAGTCACGTAACCGCACTGCACCGACAACTATGCCACGAAACGAAACGCAACCGTTTCGTTCACCCAGAGTTCACATAGGCGCAGCTCGCGACGTCGCGCGGACTGCCGCATCGTCCGGCTAGGCGGCGGGGCGGATCTCCACCGGTCGGTAGACCCAGGCGGTCGCGGGACCGGTCGCCTGGCAGGTCAGCTTGGCCGGGGAGGAGCGCTCGACCAGGACGCTGATTTCCATCGCGCCCTGCGGCGTGGCCACGCGCACGAGGACGTGCGCCGGGTCGGTGGAGTCGACCGACAGCACCTGGACATCGCTGGCCTTCGGTGCCTCCTCCAGGGCGTACCCGAAGGCCGCGGCGGCCTGCGCGGCCGGCGGAAGTCCGACCCGTCCCCGCAGCAGGGCCGGCACCACCTCGCCGCGGTCGGCTACATCGGCGAATTCGGCCGCCGAGAACGACAGGATGCGCCCGTAGACGAGACCCACCGGCAGGACGAGCACGTTGGCCGCGAACCGCTCACCGCCGATGTGGCTGCACTCCCAGACCCGTCCCGGCCGGGCCGCGGCCAGCGCCGCGGCCACCGGACGGCCCCGCAGCGCGCAACACGGATCGTGCCGGCTGTGCGCGCAGACCAGGTACGTGGGAGCGCGGTCCGGGATGGCCGCCGCCGCGGACGTCGCGATGACGTCGGCCGACGGGTCCAGCTCGAGCAATTCTCCGTCCGCGACGAACTCGCCCCAGACCAGGCTCTCCCGACCGGGGCGGCAGTCGGCGAACCCCCACCGGCGCGGCTGGGCGCTCGGGCGGCGACCCGGCCGGCGGATGGCCACGACTCGGACGTTGGCCGCACCGAGATCGCGCTCGAGGCGGGCGGCGATCCGCGGGTCGAACTGCGACTCGCGCAGCCCGCCGCGTCCCCACGGTCCGGGTTGCTCGATCAGCAGAATCCGCGACGCCGGGAACGCGGTGCCGAGCATCGGGTCACCGCGCAGCTGGGCGAGCATGGCGCAGTTCTCGAGGGAGTCGCGCCACGCCGGGCCGCCGAGGGCGCCGCTCACGACCGGGCCGCGACCACGACGCCTTCGCGCAGCAGCCGGCGTACGAGGGCCAGCCGCTCGGGGCCGTCGAGGCCGGGCAGGTCGGCCGGCGTGAACTCCTCGTCGTCGAGGACGACCTTGAGTGCGTCGGATACGGCAGAAGGCAGAGCAATGGTGCTGTCGATGATCCGCAGGCGCAGGCCGGTCTCGTCCTCGTCCAGGCGGTAGCGCAGGCCGGCGCGGACGGCGAGGCGGGTGGCATCCGACAGTGCCGCCGCCACCGTGCCCTGGGCCAGCGGTCCCAGCGGAGCCGGTCGGGTGGCGGCGGCCAGAGCGGCACCGATCGCGTCGGCGACAGCCGTGAAGTGTTCCGGGGATAGCGCAGCCAGAACGGCGGCCGCGGCGTCGGCGGTCTGCTGCACGTGCGGGGCGAGCACCTCGCGGTCGGCCAGGTCGCGACCCATGGGCAGCGAACCGCGCAGCGACGGGTCCTCTCCCACCGCGGCGAGCAGATGTCGCAGCACGGTGGCCCGGCTGATCGGGTGGACACCCACGGTGATGTGGATGGTGAGCTCCTGCAGCGCCTCGGCCGCGTGCAGGAAACCGCGCGGCAGATACAGCGCGTCACCCGGCGCGAGGACGGTGTCGATCAGGGGTGGTTCGGCCGCGCGGGCCTCGACCTCGGCGCGGCGCTCCTCCCACTTCTCCTCGGGCAGCGGGTCTCGCAGCACCGGCGAGTGGATGCGCCAGCGCTTGCGACCGGCGACCTGCAGCACGAAGACGTCGTGATTGTCGTAGTGGGCGGCGAAGCCCTGGTTCTGGGGCGGGGTGATGTAGGCGTTGATCTGCACCGGGTGGCCCAGCTCGGCGGCCAGCGCGGTCCCGAAACCGATCAGCGGCGGCCACGTGCGGTGCAGGGCCTGGAGAACGAGCGTGGCCCCGTCGGCCAAAGCGGCGAGGACCTTGTCGTCGGCCACCTGATCGGCGATGCCGGCGCCGGACCCGCCCGAGCGGGTGAACGCCTGACCGGCGATCACCGTGCCGCCCTTGGCCATGCGCAGGAACGGAGTGCGCAACCCGCGCCGTGAGACCAACTCGTCGACCCCGTCGGCACTCAGCAGGTCCTCGAAGCCGGGTCGACCGGCCCGCGCGGGGGTGAGCAGGGCGTGCTCGCCCCAGTACTGCTCGGCAAACTGATCGGCCGGTAGGCCGATGCAGCGCTCCAGCGCCGACCCAACGTCGGCCGCCGACTCCTGGGCTGAGCCGCTGACCGAAGTGCTACTCCGACGGGGGCGACCGGCGCGCCCGGTCACCCCCACCCGAGTGGTGGAACTACTCACGCGCCGCCGTCGGCGCCGCCATCGTGTGTACCCGGCGAGGCGCCGCCGTCGGCCGGGCCCTCGAGACCGGAGCCGCCACCGGTACCACCGTCGGCGCCGCCATCGTGTGTACCCGGCGAGGCGCCGCCGTCGGCCGGGCCTTCCAGGCCGGAACCGCCACCGGCACCACCGTCCGCGCCACCGTCCGCGCCACCGTCGGCGCCACCATCGGTCACGCCCGGGGAACCGTCGGCTCCGCCGTCGGCCGGGCCTTCCAGGTCGTCACTCAGACTCATGCGTTCTCCTCACACAGTGGGGACGGTCGGGCTGCTGCCCGCCCGTGCGCGGGGCCCGGGATCGAGCTCCGCCGCCTCACGCTAGCGACCGGTCGGAACCAGCGACAGGCCCCCCTCGACCATGGCTCCGGCCGCCGCCGATCGTGCCGTCTCATCCGTCGCAGAAAGCGTCCGAGAGGCGCGCTCGTCTTATGGGTCGTCGGCGAGAAGCCACTGCGCAGCCGCGGTGAGAGCCGCGTCGCTGGTGCTCTCACGACAAAGGGTCCGGGCTCGAATGGTCGTTGTCAGGGCCCACGCCCTTGCGGCGAGGATGGCGACCATTGCGGCCGCGCGAACCACATTGATGGTGGCGAAGCGGTCCAGGGCGGTCTCGACTGCCGCGGCCGTGACGTCCCCTCGGCGCAGGGAAAGCAGTGTTGGCGCAGCTCGGGAGGTGGCGGCGGTGTGGGCGACGGTTCCAGCGCCCGCGGCCGCCAGCGCGACAGCTTTGACCATGGTCGGGCGGGCCAGCGGACCGACGAGGACCGCGGCGAGTGTGCTGAGGACGGTGCCGACGCCCAGGATCGGGTACCAG
This sequence comes from bacterium, assembly GCA_040004775.1. Taxonomy (GTDB): domain Bacteria; phylum Actinomycetota; class Actinomycetes; order Mycobacteriales; family Jatrophihabitantaceae; genus JALZBL01. Next base: position 63,198 of record JBDUAD010000001.1, read on the forward strand.
ACCAGGCCATTGCCCAGGTCGGCGGCGCGGACGTAGGTCACGTACGCGTGCGCGTCTTTTCGCCGCCGGGCGGGCAGCTGTTTGATGGCTTGGTCAAAGAGCGGCGCCGGCGGCGATGCCGTTGGTCGCGGTGGCCGTGAGGAGAAGCGCCGCCGTCCAGGACAGGGTCACTGCGCACCGTCTCTGCGGGTGGTGGCCATCCGGATGTCCGACTTGGCGTGGTGGATGGCGCGGGCAGTGATGGGGATACCGATGACGCTAGGTAACAGCCAGAAAGCGAAGGCGGGCAGGCGGTCCCAGACCGGCAGATGGCGTCCGTTGTCGACGTAGAACGCGGTGAGCATGGCGATGTAGGACAAACCCATACCGGCGATGTGTGGGGTGTCGCCGGGTCGGCACCGGCGCCGGTGCTGATAGCCGACGGTGGCGGCGGCAAAGGCGATCAGCCCAATGATCGTCAGGTAGTAATCCTGGCGCGGTCGCAGTGCAGTCAACAGCACGGCGGTGACGCACACGGTACGAACGGCGCGGTAGTACCAGCGTCCGATGCGGACATGACACGGCGTGCCTTTGTGGGCAAAGGCGGCGGCGGCGCCGGTACCGACGGCGAGGACTGCGGCGAACACGTGCACGCCGAGGACGGCAAGGAAGAGCGGTGCAGTAGACCCCACCTCGGTACCGAGCGGTCGCGCGGCGTAGACCATGACCGCTCCCGTCGCCGAGGACCATACATAGCGTTGCTACGTATTGACGGTACTAGCCCTGCTTCCGCGGGGGAAGGGGCCAGGGTAGTCTCACTACCTATGCGGGCGGAGACGCTGAAGGGGCACCTCGACGGCCTGCTGCTGGCTAGTCTCGAGGACGGCCCGCGACACGGCTATTCGGTGATCGAAGAATTGCGGGCGGTCAGCGGTGGGCAGCTGGACCTACCGACTGGAACCGTCTATCCGGCGCTGCACCGGCTCGAAACGGCCGGGCTGATCCAGGGCCGCTGGTCAGTGGTCGCCGGGCGGCGCCGACGGGCGTATCAGCTGACCGCGAAGGGACGTCGTGCACTGAGCAAGGAGCGGGCGGCCTGGACGCGATTTGCCGCAGTAGTGGGCTCCGTCTTGGAAGGGCGGCAGCCATGCCCCGACCCGACCTGATCGAGAGCTACCTCACCGAGCTGGCACGTCATCTCCCACCATCTATCGTCACCGAACTAGCCGACGGATTCACCGAGACCTACGAAGTTCACCTTCGCCGCGGCCTGAGCGGCGAGGATGCGGCACGGATCGCGGTCGCCGAGTTCGGTGAGCCCACGACCGTGATCGCGGCGTTCTCCCAGGTGAACCCGGCCCGGGTTGCGGCGCGCTCGCTGCTGCTTTTCGGCCCGCTCGTCGGCGCAGCGTGGGCAGCACTCTTGTTGACCCAGCAGGCGTGGACGTGGCCGGTCGCAGCGGCGGCGCGCTTCATCTTCGGCGCGGCATTGCTCACCGCGATCGTGCTGCTGAGTGCCGCAGCCCTCGCGACGCGCTACCGGCCAGCCGCACGCAGCGCGGCCGCGGCCTGCGGAATCGTGGTCACCCTCGACCTGTGCCTGCTCGGCTACACCACGACTACCGGACTGCTCGACGTGTGGCCCGCGCCCCTGGCCGCGGCATTGAGCATCACCCGGATCGGCTTCAGCCTGAAACGTCTACCTCAACTCCTAACCGGGTGCTGATCACCGTTCAGCGGCCGCCCCCGGGACGCCCTCACGGCTCGTTCATCCTGTGTCTTTCCGACTCCGCCCAACCCTCCGCCACGACGACCACCCGTGCCAGCAGGTCCCGGTCGATGATCGAGACGCGACGGTGCGACCAGGCTGAATTTCCTCTAATCAGCGCGAAAGCCAATGGACGGCGCCGGCCGGCCCGGTCAACTCCCGGGTCCAGCGGCTGCGGGCTAGTGCGTCCAGGAGTAACCGCTGGGTTTCGTCGAGTGCGTTGGCCCCGGCTGTCGTCATGAATACCCGGCCGGGGCTAGTGGGCGCCGGCGGGGCTGGCGTGGATGGTGGCGGCGGTGAGGCGTCGGACCTGGTCGAGTAGGTGTGCTTCGGCGTGGTGGGCGAGGTCGTGTGCCTGGGTGAGCGTGATGGTGGGGTCGACGGTGACGTCGGCTTCGGCGCGCAGTGTGTGCCCAATCCAGCGGATGCGTAGTTCGCGGACTCCGGTGATTCCGGTGACGCTGGTGACGGCGGCAGTGGCTTGGTCGACGAGATCGGGGTCAACGGCGTCCATGAGGCGGGCCCCGACCTGGCGCACCGCCGAGCGAAGGACGCCTAGTATCCCGACGGTGATGACGAGCCCGATGACGGGGTCGGCCTGTTTCCAGCCGAGCGCGACACCGACGGCACCGAGCAGGACGGCGAGGCTGGTGAAGCCGTCGGTGCGGGCGTGCAGTCCGTCGGCGACGAGCGCGGCCGAGCCGATGCGGCGGCCGATGCGGACGCGGTAGCGGGCGACGAGTTCGTTGCCGATGAAGCCGATGATCGCGGCGCCAGCGACGGCCCAGAGGTGGGTGACCGTTCGCGGGTAGATAAGCCGGTCGATGGCCTCGTAGGCGGCCAGTATGGACGACAGGGTGATCATGGCGATCACGAACAGTCCGCCGAGGTCTTCGGCCCGGCCGTAGCCGTAGGTGTAGCGCTTTGTCGCCGGGCGGCGGGCCAGGCGGAACGCGATCAGCAGCGGGACGGCGGTGAGGGCGTCAGCGAAGTTGTGCAGGGTGTCGCCGAGCAGTGCCACCGACCCGGACAGCACGACGACCACGGCCTGAATGACGGCGGTGACCGCGAGCCCGGCCAGGCTGATCAGCAGCGCCCGGCGCCCAGCTGCGTCCGCTTCGAGGGCCTCGTCAACCTGATCGGCGGCATCGTGGAAGTGTCCGGTGTTCAGCTCCAACACGGCATGCGTGAACCAAGACCACAGCGACCACCCGTGCCCGTGGTCGTTGTCATGGCTGTGCCCGTGGTCGTTGTCATGGCTGTGCCCGTGGTCGTGAGCATCGGCCCGTGCGGGCTGGCCGTGGTCGTCGGGGTGTTGGTGGTTGTGGATCATCGCGGGTCCGGTCCGTCGCTGTGCATCGTTCGACGTAGCCAACGTACCAAGCCCTTCACAGATTCGAATATTTCGTATCAGCCGATAGGGTTAGCGGTATGGCTGCAGCGCGTTCCCGCCCCATTCGATCGGCCGCGGCGTCGGCGTCGGGCGGACCGGTTGTTGAGTCAGCGGTGTCGGCGCATCCCGATGAGCTCAACGCCGAGCAGGTCACAGCGGCCGTGACCTCGTTCGCGTTGCTGGCCGATCCGACCCGGGTGCGGATGCTGTGGGCGCTGCGCGAGGCCGAGCTGGATGTGGCGACGCTGGCCGGGTTGGCCGGCTGCCGTCCGACAGTGGCCAGCCAGCACTTGTCCAAGTTGCGCTTCGCCGGGCTGGTCGAAGGCACCCGCGACGGTCAGCGAGTGGTCTATCGGCTTCGCGGGGGGCACGTTCGCGCCCTACTGAGCGAGGCGCTGTTCCACGCCGACCATCACGTCAGCGGGGCACCTGTTCACGATTGAGGGCAGTCAGCTGCTGGTGCGTCGAGCCGTGGTCTTGCTGGCGCGCAGTCGGTAGGACTGGCTGCCGGTTTCGAGGATGTGGGCGTTGAAGGTGACGCGGTCGACAATGGCGGCGACGAGACGCGGGTCGGGCAACACTGATCCCCATTCAACTGAACGGCAGGTTGGTCGCGATCGCGATCGGAGCGCGGTCCTCGCGTTCGGTGATGATCTGAAACAGCAGCTCGGCGCCGCGTGGGTCGATCTGGACGTAGCCGAGTTCGTCGAAGCAGAGCAGGTCGAAGCGGCCGTAGCGGCCGACGACCCGGGACAGGACTTTGTTTCGGGGCGCCCTCGGGCGCGCACCTCGGCGGAGGCGTTCAACGAATTCCGAGGTTGTAGCAGTTCAGTTGCCGGTCGGCTTACGGGTCGGTCACGCCGGGCGGTTCACCTCGCCGCCACCAGTGGTCAGCGCGCATTGCTGCGCATGACCGCGTTGTAGGGCCAGCTGCGCGAGACCCCTACGCTCGGTCCGTGGATCAGGCGCAGACGTATGTCGAGCGGGCTCCGGTGTCGGCCCTGGCCGGCCGGGTGCGCACGGTCTGGGTCCAGCGCACCGGGGCACGACGGTACCTGCAGCGCAACCTGCCGACCGGCGGCGTCGAGCTGCACTGCCCGATCGGCGGGCTACCGCGGCTGGTCGGACCCCTGACGGCAGCCGACGTGCAGGTCGTGCCGGCACACACGACGGTGGTGGGTGCCCGGTTCTGGCCGGGCGCGGCGACGCCGCTGCTCGGCCTGCCGGCCGGCGAGCTGGTCGACCTGACTGTGCAGGTCGACGACGTGTGGGGCGGCGCAGCGGCGCGGCTCGGCGAGCTGCTCGCCGGCGCCCCGGGGCCGGACGCGGCACTCGAGCAGCTGCAGCGCTACCTCCTCTGCCGGCAGGCGCGTACCGATGACCCGGACCCGCTCGTCACTGAGGCGGTGCGCCGATTAATGCCGTGGCAGCCCGTCGAGGTCGCCGGGCTGACGACGCGGTTGGCGATCTCCGCGAGTCAGCTGCGGCGCCGTTTCCTGGCCACTGTGGGCGTGGGGCCGAAGAGCTTGCAGCGAACGCTGCGCTTCCAGGGTTACCTCGCGCTCGCGCAGGCCGCCTCGACGCCCGGAGGGCCTGTACCTCGTGGCCGGCTGGCCGACCTTGCCGCGGATGTTGGCTACGCCGACCAACCGCACTTGAGTCGCGAGTGCCTGCGCTTGAGCGGCCTCACGCCGCGAGAGCTGCTCAGGGGCGGGATCGACCGGTGCGGGTGTGGGCATGACCATTCGGCGTCCTATCTGTCGTTCCTCGCTGGTCGTGCGCGGGCACTCCGGCCCGGTTAACGACGCGCGTTTCGTTCAAGCCCTCGATCCAGCGACGTCCTAGCGTCGGCTCCGTGAACAATCTCGGCCAGCTGCAGGCGGCGCTCAACGGCAACCTGCTCACGCCCGGCTCGTCCGCCTATGACGCCGCCCGGCGCCCGGCGCTGGCCCGATACCGGGATGTGCGTCCGCGGGCGGTCGTCCAGTGCGCGTCGACCCGTGACGTAGCCCGCACGATCGCCTACGCACGGACCACCGGCCTGCACGCCGTCCCACGGGGCGGCGGGCATTGCTTCGCCGGACGCTCGTCGACCGAAGGACTGGTGGTCGATCTCGGCCGCCTCAATGCCATCGCGGTCGACGCGGACGGGCGCGCGACAATCGGGGCCGGCGCGCGGCTCACGCAGGTCTACGACGCGCTGCACCAGCATGCGCGGACCATCCCGGCCGGCTGCGGTGCCACGGTCGGCATCGCCGGGCTCACCCTGGGCGGTGGGCTCGGCCTGCTGGGGCGGATGCACGGGCTGACCTGCGACGCGCTCGTCAGCGCGCACGTCGTGCTCGCCGACGGACGATTGGTCGAGTGCGACACGGAACGGGAACCGGAGTTGTTCTGGGCGCTATGCGGCGCGGGCGGCGGCCAGTTCGGCGTGGTCACCTCGCTCGTATTCGCCACAGTCGCGGAGCCGCGCGCCACCCGCTTCGAGCTGTGCTGGCCGGACGCCGCAGCAGCTGCGGTCATCGCCGCGTGGCAGCACTGGGCGCCGGTCGCCCCGGACGACATCACCGCCAACCTGACGGTCGTCACCGAACCCGGCCACCCCCTGCGCGTGGTCGTCTTCGGTGCCGCGCTCCGTGACGGTGAAGCAACGTCGACCCTGCTGGACGAGCTCGTCGGCGGAGTCGGCACCCGTCCGGAAACCCAGGCGCAGGACGGCATGGCGTTCCGCGATCTCAAGCGCTCGTTGGCCGATCTCGACCCGCGAGAGAGCAGCGCGCGGGTCACGACCAGCCGGTCCGAGTTCTTCGCCTGCCCGCTACCGGCCGCAGCGATCGCAGCGCTGCTCGACGAACTCGCCACCAGGCCGCCGAACGAGCGGCGGGAGCTGAACTTCACGGCCATGGGCGGTGCGTACAACCGGGTTGCCCCGGACGCGACGGCGTTCGTCCACCGCAACGAGCACTTCCTACTCGAACACGTCACCGACGGCAGCGCACGGTGGGCCGACCGTTCGTGGGCGATCGCGCACGACCATGGCTCCGGGCGGGTGTACCCAAACTTCCCCGACCCTGCGCTGAACGACTGGGCGGACGCCTACCACGGCGGCAACCTCGCCCGCCTCGTCGCGGCCAAGCAGTGCTACGACCCCGACCGCTTCTTCCGCTTCCCGCAGGCCGTCTGACATCACGAGAGGAACTCATGTCTATGACCACCGCCACCACTCTCGGCGCCGGCACGTGGGTCGGCGATCCAATCCATTCCGACATCTCGTTCCGGGTCCGCCACATGGGCGTCGGCAAGGTCAGGGGAACGTTCGCTCTTGCCGCGGCGGCGTTGACCGTCGGCGACGACGGCGCGGCCACTCCCAGGGTGACCGCGCTGATCGACGCCACCTCGGTGCACACCGGAAGCGACCAGCGCGACCAGCACGTCCGCTCCGCCGATTTCCTGCACGTGGAGAAGCACCCGACGATCGAGTTCACCTCGACGGACGTCCGCGACATCGACGGCGAGACCTTCACCCTGGTCGGCGAGCTGACCTTGCACGGCGTCACCAGGACCGTTCAGCTGCAGACCGAGTTCCTCGGCGTCGTCGACGACCCGTCCGGCGCAGAGCGCACCGGGTTCTCGGCGACCACCACCATCAGCCGCGCCGCGTTCGGCGTCGACATCCACCTCGGGTTCGGAGCCGGCAACGTCGTGGTCGCCGACACCATCGAGGTCGCCATCGAGATCGAGTTCACCGGCGGCGGATCGGATCTGCGATGAGTAATACCGTGCTGTACATGTCGATGTCGCTCGACGGGTTCGGGCCGGCAGCGTTGACGTGCCCAGGGTGTCGGCCGATTCCGCCGGTTAAATTGGCTCGACCGGCGCAACGACCCGGGACCGAGCGGTCCAGTGATGACCGAGCTGAACTCGACCCCCAACCTCGCATGCCTCGCGGCGGCCAGGCACACCTACACCCCGGCCGGCTCTTTCACTTCTCATAACCCATCCGTGATCCGGTGTGAAACCCGGGCGGCTAGTTCAATGTACGGACGACAAGAGGGACGACAAGAGGAGCACGACATGCGCAACCTGGTATTGCAGATGGGCATCTCGATCGACGGGAAAGTGTCCGGCGGTCCCGAGCAGGACATCGGTGGGGGCGAGGCGGAGCACCCGGACGTCGTCGCCAGGAAGATGGCATGGGTCAGCCAGGCAGGGCTCCACGCGATGGGCCGTGTCTCCTACGAGGAGATGTCCGGCTTCTGGCCCACGTCCACCGCCGGGTACGCCAAGCCCATGAACGAGATCCCGAAGGTGGTGTTCTCCAAGACCCTGACCCGGGCCGACTGGGCGACCACGACGATCGCCAGTGGAGACCTCGAGGAGGAGGTCGCGAAGCTCAAGGCCGAGCCCGGCGGCGACATCATCGTCTACGGCGGCTACACGTTCGCCCAGGCCCTTACGCGCGCGAACCTGGTGGACGAGTACCGCCTGGTCACGCGTCCCGTCGCGCTCGGCAGCGGCGAGGCCATGTTCAAGGACCTCTCGGTGGGGCGCCGGCTCGAGCTGGCCGAGGTCACGCCGTACCCCGACGGGACCGTCATCTCCATCTACCGCCGGCCAAGCTAACCGCGTGCGGCAACCGTGCGCTCCGTCCGGGTCACAGCTCGCGGATCCGGACGTGGCGCACCCAGGGGTCGCGGTCCTTCCGGAGCACCAGGGTGGCAGGGACCGCGTGGACAGGATGCACTGCTCGAGGCGCCTCGGGCGACACGTCGGCGTACCGGCGGACGTACGACGCGGGGTCCGCGAACGTCGCCTTACGCTGGCACAGGGAGCGCTCGCTCGACGCACCGCGGCCGGGTGTGGAAGCCGCGGGGTCGACGTAGTGCCGAGGTCGAAGAAGTCGCTCGAGCCGGCCCGGCCCGCCGGGCCTCGGTGACCCGCCCAGCTGGAGGACGTTGAGCCCCTCGAGCCGTCCCAGTTATGGATTGGCTTACGGCGCTGTCGCGATGTCAGGCGGAGTTGCGGAGCTCGTGTTCGGCGGCGCGGCGGATCGAGGAGGACAGTGATCGGTCGTCGGCTTCGGCGCGGTGCTCAGCATCCCCAACCGGTGAGAGGTTGTCGTTGTGGGCGAACCCACAGTGGACATGGCCACGCCCGATGGCTACCACCGCACGCAACGCTGGCGCAGAACCGCCAGCCTGTGCGCCGGTGGCGCTCGCCGTGAGCCTCGTCGCTGCGTGTACAAAGCACCCCGGCCGGGCGCCTCCCACGAGTATCAGCACAACAGTGGTTGGCTCTCCGGCAACCGCGACCCTCTCCACCGCACCGATTGCTGGCGCGGATTCTCTGACATGTACCGGCGCGATCGGCTATCTCGATCGACCCGAACCCGAGATGCAATCCGTGTTCGACGTTGTCGCACTGGACACCAACCGAACACTGCAGGCTCCAACGTCCGGCCTGACCGACCCGAGGTATGCCTATTTTGCCAAGTCGCCGCTGGAGATTCGGGTCGGTCAATTCGTCGAGCTCATCGTCCCGCTCGCATGGAGTCGCCATGTCGCGTTCAGCTGGGGAAACTCGGGTCCGCAATCGATCACAACGCATCTGCTGGTGACTGGCTGCCCATACACGACCGAGCACAAGGATTGGCTCGTCTACCCCGGGGCGTGAGCTCCGGATCGGCGTCGACGGCACCCACGACGCCGCCTCGGGCGATGCTGCGGACACCGTCCGGGAAGAGGGCAGGGGTGATGGCGAGGTGGATCAGGCCGACGCCTGCGGTGAGCATCCCGACCTCAGGTCGGTGACGGTTGATCACCACTGGGAACGTCCTTCCGGGCGACGGATCAAATCACGGCCGGATTGGCGGCGTCCACGCGCAAGCGACGGGACTTCGCGGCCTCGACCGCGCCGGTCGCAGCGGCCGTCGCGCTGGCGAAAGACACCTCCGAGAGCAGGCCAGGAGCCCCGACTTCGTCCCCGGCGAGGAACACCCCGTCGCCCTGGTCGACGGCGGGCCGGTCGCGCCAGGTGTAGCCGGGCAGGTCGAGCGCTCCGGTGCGGTGGTGGGCGCTACCGTCGCGCCGCCACACCGTGCGCTCGCGCCACCCCGGCAGGCCGAGGTCCACGAGGTCCTCGAGCTGGCGCCGGGCGTCGGGCCGGCCCTCCTCGCCGATCGGGCGTTGCGCCTGCACCAGGGTGCTGCCCTTCGGCGTGAGGGCAGGGTCGGCCCGCGAGAACGCTTCGACCCAGCCCGGCCGGTCGAGGTCGGAGACGATGAATGCGTCGCCGCGACGCCGATGCACCGCGACGTCGAGCAGCACCGTGTCCCCGCTGACCGCCGGCGTGGACAGCGGGCGGCCGAGCAGGTTGCGGGCCGCGGGCAGCGACGTCGCCACGATGGTCGGGCCGGTTGGCAGCGTGGTGACCGGGCTGCCCGTTTCGATGCGGACGCCGAGGTCATGGGCGTGGTCAGCCAGCCGGTCGACCAGCGCGCTCCACCCGCCGACCAGGTACCGCGGGCCGCCGCCGGGATTGCTCACCCGCAGCAGGCGCTCCCAGACGAACGCCGCGGACAGGCGTCCGGGATCACTGGTGAACGTCGCCACGCCCATGAAGGACGAGGCCGCGGCCGCCGTCGCCTCGCCCAGAATGCTGGTGACCCAGCTGCGGAAGTCGACGTCGACGGGTGCGGTTCTTCCCCGCCGGGCCATCAGCCTCATCAGGCCCGCTGATGGCATTGCGCGTAGTCGTCCGTCTCGGCGGAACCGGATGCCGGCGGCCGCGCCCATTGGCAGGCGCCGGTACGGCCGGGCCAGATCCCGGCGGAGCAGCCATCGCCACAGTGCGCCGTCGGCGTAGAGCACGTGCGGGCCTTCGTTGGCCACGAACGGTTCCGGCGTGGAGCGAGCCCGGCCACCAAGGTGCGCGTTCTTCTCCAACAGCCGCACCGGTGCGCCGGCCTCGGCTGCGGTCACTGCGGCGACCAGTCCGGCCATGCCGCCGCCGACCACCACCATTTCGTTCGTCGTCATGCCAGGCAGACACCGCCGACCGCCGGACTGTGACATGGGCGCGGCGATCTCTTCTCCGTCCGCCCTGCCGTGTCACAGCCAGGGAGCATGCGGTGTCATAGCGAGCATGACGTCCGATCCCGATCCCGGTCCCGGCTCCCGTCGCGATCCGGACGAGGAGTTCGAGCACCATCGGCGGCTGCTTGTCGGCGTGGCCTACCGGATCCTGGGCAGCGTGAGCGACGCCGAGGACGTCGTGCAGGAGACCTGGCTGCGCTGGTCGACCGTTGACGCAGCCGGGGTACGCGACCCTCGGGCGTTCCTCGTCACCGCCACCTCGCGCTTGGCCCTCAACGCGCTGCGCGCGCAACGCAACCGGCGGGAAAAGTACGCGGGGCCCTGGCTACCGGAACCGATCCGGACTTCGGACGACGACGTCTCGGCCAACGGAGATCCGGCCGAACCGGTGCTGCTGGCCGAGAGTGTCTCGATGGCCTTCCTCGTCGTGATGGAGTCGTTGACGCCGTTGGAGCGGGTGGTATTCGTCCTGCACGACCTGTTCGGCTTCGAACACGCCGAGATCGCCCGTGCCGTGGAGCGCTCGGAGCCGGCCGTGCGCCAGCTCACCTCGCGGGCCCGCCAGCACGTGCAGGAGCGGCGGCCGCGCAGCGTGCCCGACCCGGCCGAACACGCTCGCGTCACCACCGCGTTCATGCATGCGGCGGTCAACGGCGACGTCCAGGCCCTGCTCGACGTGCTCGCTCCCGACGTCGTCGTGATCACCGACGGTGGCGGGGCGACGAAGGCGGCCCTGCGGCCGATCCACGGCGCGGACAAGGCCGCCCGATTCCTGGCCGCGATCAGCCACGACGCCGTCGGCGCGACCTGGACACCGGCCGCGCTCAACGGCCGCCCGGGTGTCCTCGTCTACTTCGGCGACCAGCTCATCGGCGCCGTTGATCTTGATACCGGGGACGGGCAGGTGAACACCGTGCGGGTGCAGCTCAACCCGGCCAAGCTCGGCGGTGTCGCGGCCGGTCAGGGTCCCGAACCGAGTAACTGACGCCACCCGATCCATCACCGCCAGCGGCGGGCGAGCCGCCGAGCCGTATACGTGCTGTGCGCCCGGCCGCACGTGGGACCTACGGCTCGGCGAATCGATCAGCGCCAGATGTCGATGGCGATCGAGCGCATCTGTTCACTGAACCGCCCGTCCGGGCTGGCCTCGGCCAGCATGTGCCGCAGCTCGGCGTCGAAGGCGGGCCACCGGTCGCCGAACAAGTGCGGCGCGGACCAGGATAGCGAGTGGACCGACGCGGCCACCTGATCGACCGTGCGCTCGACCACCCGACCAGCCACCTCGAGTCGCTGCGGTGCGGTCCACCCAGCGGCGCGGTAGATCTCCTCCTCGCCGCCCAGGTTCCCCGTCGGCCGCAACCCCTGTCCGGCCCGCGTCTCATCGCCGAGGTAGCGGCGCACCAGGTCGGCGACCGCCGCCCGCGGTGGGCCGGGGTGGGGCAGCTCGAGCTGCGTCTCGACGCCCTCGTGCGTGGTGGCGTGGACGTGGATCAGCACTCCGCCCGGGGTTACCAGAGCGCGCACAGTGGCCGCGACACGGGGCCGATCCATCCAGTGGAACGATTGCGCGAAGGTGACGAATTGCACCGGTGGCAGGTCGTCCGGTAAATCCTCGGCCCGCAGGTGCCGCCAGGTGACGTTGGCGATCTGCTGCTGGGCGGCCCGGCGGGCGGCCACGGTCAGCATGTCGGCGTCGGCGTCGACCCCGATCGCTTCGGCGACGTGCGGGGCCAGGAGCAGGGTCAGCGATCCGGGCCCGCAGCCGACGTCGAGCAGTCGCCCAGAGCCGTCGAGCGGTACCTCGGCTACGAGCACATCGGCGAGTTCGGTCGGATACGCGATCCGCCCGGTGGCGTAGTACTCCGCACTTCCGGCGTACAGCGAGGCATCCCACGACCACGGCGACGTCCCCCCGTCACCAGCGGTTGGGGAGGACACGGGCCTCAGCCGGCCGCGCCCGCGTCAGGACGCACGCTCGACACCTACCCGCTCCAGACCTGGAGGCCGAGGGGGCCGGGCAGCGGGGGCGGAGCGAGTGGTGGAGCGCCACCGGGATCGGGCAGCGGCGAGGGCATCGGCGGTTGCGGAGCCGGACCGCCCGGTTCACCGGGGCGAGCCGGGGGTTGGGGCATCGGCGGCTGCGGTGTAGGTGCAGGCCCCGGCGTCGGGGCGGGCCCCGGCGTCGGCGGCTGCGGCGTCGGTCCGGGCGTCGGCTCCGGAGGCGCGGGCTCGGGCGACGGGGCGGGGGGCTCGGGGTCCACGGGGGGAACGGTCATGAAAGGCACTGTCCTCCTCCGACGCTCGGCGGTGTAGTTCCGGCGCATTGCGTCCCGCGAACTCATAGGCGCGTGGCGCGGTGCAGCGCGACGATCCCGCCGGTCAGGTCCTGCCAGGCAACCTCCGACCAGCCGTTTTCGGTAATCCGTTGAGCCAGCTGCGACTGGTCGGGCCAGGCGCGAATCGACTCGGCCAGATAGACGTAGGCGTCGGGGTTGCTCGACACGCGGCGGGCGATTCGCGGCAACGCGGCTATGAGGTACTCCAGGTACACCAGGCGCAGCGGCGCCCGTGTGGGACGGCTGAACTCGCACACCACCAGGGTCCCTCCGGACCGGGTGACCCGAGCCATCTCGCGCAGGGCCACGTCGACGTCGGCGACATTGCGCAGCCCGAAGGAGATGCACACGGCGTCGAACACGCCGTCGGCGAAGGGCAGGCGCAGCGCGTCGCCGGCCACGAACGGCAGGGCGCCCCGGTCGTCCCGGCGGCGGCCGGCGCGCAGCATGCCGAGGGAGAAGTCGCAGGCGACGGCTCGAGCGCCGCCGGAGGCCAATTCGGCGGTCGAGACACCGGTGCCGGCGGCGAGGTCGAGGACCCGATCACCCGGCCGGGCATCGAGGCTGCGGCGGGTGAGCCGGCGCCAACGCCGGTCCTGGCCGAGTGAGAGCACGGTGTTGGTCACGTCGTAGCGCCGGGCCACGCCGTCGAACATCGACGCGACCTCGCCCGGCTGCTTGTCCAACGTCGCTCGGCTCATCACCGCTTCATTGTCGCCCTCACCGTCGCGCGGCTCGTCGTCGGTCGACTCAGCGCCGAGCCAGCAGCGTGGCCAGGTCCGAGGCCGCTTCGGCGGCGGCCGAGTCGGCCACGGCCGCTACTCCACCCACGCCGAAGTAGGAGTGGTTGAGCGAGGGGTACTCCCGCGCGATCACGTCGACGTCGGCGGCGCGCAGATCCTCGGCGTAGAAGTTCCCCTCGGTGCGCAGCACGTCCAGCGTCGACGTGTGCACCACCGCCGGAGCTACGCCCGAAAAGCTCACCGCCCGCCGTGGCGACACCCGCCAGTCACCGGCGTCGGCCTCGTCGACGTAGGTGGCCGCGAACGTGACCATGCCTTCCATCGTCAGTCCGAAGCGCTGGTGGCTGGTTCCGCGGGACATGTAGCCGGCGTTCACCTGCGGGTCGACGTAGCGACCGCTCACGTCGGTGACCGGATAGAACAGCACCTGGGCAGCCAGCGGCGCGCTCACATCGCGGCGGGCCAGGGCCACGGAGGCGGCCAGCTGCGCGCCTGAGCCGTCACCGGCTACCACCAGGTCCGGGCCGCCGCCGAAGTCGGACAGCCGCCCGGCCACCGACTCGGTGGCCGCCGCGGCGTCGTCGAACGCTGCCGGGAACCGGTGTTCCGGCGCCAGGCGGTAGTCCACGGACACCACCACCGCGTCGGCGAGAACGGCGATGCGCCGGGCCTGGGCCAGGTGGGTGTCCAGGTCCCCCATCATCCAGCCGCCGCCGTGGAAGTACACGACCGTCGCGCGCGAGTTCCGGCGATCGGAGGCCGTCGGGCGCACGACCCGTATCCGGATCGGGCCGGCGGGCGTCGGCACCTCCTGGTCGGACTCCTCGACCGCCGAGAACCGCGGACCCAGGTCGGCCAGAGCCTCCGCACTCCGGGCTCTCGTCTGCGCGCGGGCCTCGTCCACGGTGACCGCCGCTGAGCCGGGGGCGATCCTGACCAGCAGCCCGGAGTCGGTCACCGCGGCATCGTAGCGAGGACCGTGCCGGGCGATTGGTACTGTCAAGCATCGGCTGAACCACAGCTCGAGGCAGTGTCGGCCGCAATCTGCAGCCGCCGGCGCATCGGCAGGCAGCCGGTCAAACCGTGATCGCCGGTCCTCTGATGCAGCATCGTGGGGGATCTTGATTTGAGTGACGCGAACTTCGCTCTGCCTTACAACTCTGCTCTGCCTCACAAGGGACGCACCGTCCTATCGGGTCTGACCACCACCATCGCGTCCTCGCCCGCCGCCCGGACGGCGACCGCTCCGAGCGTGGGCCGCAATCAGCCGGACCTGGCCGCGCCGGATCTCGTGGTGCTGTCACACCTGCGCTGGACCGGTGCGTGGCAGCGCCCGCACCACCTGGTTTCCCGGCTGGCCGCCGCCCGAGCGGCCTCCGGCGCCCGGACTTTCTTCGTCGAAGAGCCGCTCCGGTCCGACGTAGCCGCCCTCGAGGTGCGCCACGAACGACACGGTGACGTGACGCGCGTGTGGCTGGCGGTGCCGACGCCACTCGCCGACCCGCCAGACCTCGGCTTCGATTCCCAGGTGTCCGGTGACTACGGCGACCTACTGGCCCGGGACCTGTACGACCAGCGGCGTCCCGCCGCACCAGACGTCTGGGTCTATACGCCCATGGCGCTCGATCTGGCTCACGCGCTGGCCGGCGGGCGGCTTGTGTACGACGTCATGGACGACCTTTCGTCGTTCCGCAACGCTCCTGCCGGACTACTCCTGGGGCAACGACGGCTCCTGCGTGAAGCCGACGTCGTCTTCACCGGCGGCCCGTCCCTGCACCGCTCGATCGTCGAGCAGCGTCGCGGGGCCGTTCACCTCTTCCGCAGCGGGGTGGAGGGCGGCCACTTCGCCGCTGCCCGCCGGCTACGGAGGCCGCACGCGCGCAAGGTGGCCGGCTTCGTCGGCGTGATCGACGAGCGGCTGAATCTGGACTTGGTGGCCGGCTTGGCCGCGGCGCTCCCGGACTGGACCGTGCGGCTGGTGGGTCCGGTCACCAAGATCGATCCGGCCGACCTGCCGCAGGCGCCGAACCTGGAGTACCCGGGGCTGGCAGCCTACGGTGACTTGCCAAAGGTGATGGCCGGCTTCGACGTCGCGCTCATGCCGTTCGCGCTCAACGCCGCCACCCGCTCCATCAGCCCGACCAAGACGCTGGAGTATCTGGCCGCCGGCTTGCCGGTGGTCTCCACCCGGGTACCCGACGTCGTGGCCGACTATGCGAAGGTGGTTCACCTGGCCGACGACGCCGGCACCTTCGCCGCAGCCTGCCGCGAGGTCGTCACCCATCGGGCGGGTGCGCGTGACGAACAGGCTCGCCCGTTTCAGGATCGCCAGGAGTGGAACTACATCGCCAGCCAAATGGCCCGCTGGCTCGACCACCACACCCTCACCGATGCCGCCGGTTCGACCATGTCCGCTCGAGGTGCCTCCGTGGGTGCGGGCGCGGTTGCCGGCGCGGTCGAGCAGGTCGACGAGGTGACGGCGTGACCGTCAGTGCGGACACGGCGGCAGTCGGCGACGGGAAGCTGGCGGTGAAGCTCAGGACGGCCGACCTGGTCGTCGTCGGCTCCGGCTTCTTCGGGCTGACCGTCGCCGAACGCGTGGCCGCGGAGTTGGGTCGGCGGGTGGTCGTCCTCGACCGCCGCGACCACATCGGCGGCAACGCCTACTCCGAGACCGAGCCGGTGACCGGCATCGAGGTGCACCGCTACGGCGCGCATCTGTTCCACACGTCCAACGAGCGGGTGTGGCGCTACGTCAACCAGTTCACTGGGTTCACCGACTACCAGCACCGGGTCTTCTCGGTGACCAAGGACCGGGTCTATCCCCTGCCGATCAATCTGGCCACGATCTGCGAGTACTTCGGGCGCCACCTCAGCCCGGCCGACGCCCGGGCGCTGGTGCGCGAGCAGGCCGGCTCGGTCGTCGGCCGGACACCGGACAACCTCGAGGACAAGGCCATCGCACTGATCGGGCGTCCGCTCTATGAAGCGTTCGTGCGCGGCTACACCGAGAAACAATGGCAGACCGACCCGCGCGACCTGCCGGCCGAGGTCATCGACCGGCTGCCGGTGCGCTACACCTTCGACAATCGCTACTTCAACGACCGCTACGAAGGCCTGCCGGTCGACGGCTACACCGCCTGGCTGCAGCGCATGGCCGACCATCCCAACATCAGCGTGCGTCTCAATGTCGACTACTTCGACGTGCGGGCGCACGTACCGGCGGGCACGCCGGTGGTCTACACCGGCCCGTTGGACCGTTACTTCGACTACGCCGAAGGACGCCTCGGCTGGCGCACGTTGGACTTCGAGCAGGAGGTGCTCGGCGTCGGCGACTTCCAGGGGACGTCGGTGATGAACTACGCCGACGCCGACGTGCCGTGGACGCGCATCCACGAGTTCCGCCACTTCCACCCCGAGCGGCGCTACCCCGAGGACCGCACCGTGATCGTGCGGGAGTACTCCCGCCGAGCCCAGCACGACGACGAGCCCTACTACCCGGTCAACGCCACCGAGGACCGGGCGCGACTGGAGCGCTATCGCGCACGGGCGGCGGCCGAGCCCGACGTCTACTTCGGCGGTCGGTTGGGCACCTACAGGTACCTCGACATGCACATGGCCATTGCGTCGGCGCTGACGCTGGTGGACAACGACCTCGGTCCCCGGCTGACCGGCTGACCAGCACCCTATCGACGCACGGCCGCACCCGGGGGTGCGTGCCGCGGCCCGGACGGCGTCGGGCATCGTTGACGCATGGCCCTCACCCGCTCCGATCTCCCGCCCGGAACCGTGCGCCGCGATGGCAAGTGGGCGGTGGGCAACAGCGACGGCGAGCTGTTCGCAGTGTCGCGCCGCTGTCGCCACCAGTTGGCCGACCTGAGCGACGGCTCGATCGACGCCGCCGGCTGCCTGGTGTGCCCGTGGCACCAGAGCCGCTACGACGTGCGCACCGGCGC
Organism: bacterium; assembly: GCA_040004775.1. Classification (GTDB taxonomy): domain Bacteria; phylum Actinomycetota; class Actinomycetes; order Mycobacteriales; family Jatrophihabitantaceae; genus JALZBL01. The sequence goes on from JBDUAD010000001.1 coordinate 80,467, forward strand.
CATGGTCAGCGGACCGCGCGGCTTCCTGGGCTACCACGGGCCGACGCCCGGCTACACGTCCTTGGTCCGGGCGTACTCGCGGGTGCTGCGGCTACGCGTGGGCCGGGTGATCGAGGCGGCCGGGCGGCTCAGCGTGCACAAGGCTCGCTGACCGACGATCTCGCTGACTCGAAAGCCCGTTGACGCCCGACCCGGCTGACCCAGCCAGGCCATTACTCGGAGGCGACCGGTTGCGGTTCGCGTTCGCGGGCCGCTCGCGGCGCGGCACCGAGATGGCCGACGTCGAGCTGCTTGACCGCCTCCCGGGCCAGCACCTGCTGGTGAGTGCCCGCCCGCTGGGACCGACCGCGGCCGATGAAGCTCACCGCCCAGTGCAGCAGCGTGGTCACGCGGTTCTTGAAGCCGACCAGGTAGAAGAGGTGGACGAACAGCCACATCAGCCACGCGATGAATCCGAACAGGCGCACCGGACCGATGCTGGCCACCGCGCGGAAGCGGGAGATGGTGGCCATGTTGCCCTTGTCGAAGTAAAGGAACTCCGGCTTGGTCGCCCGGCCGGCCAGGCGCTTCTTGATCGTCTTGGTGGCGAACCGCGCGCCCTGGATGGCCACCTGGGCCACGCCCGGGTAGTCCTTGAGCGTCGTCATGTCGCCGATCACGAACACCTCGGGGTGGCCCGGCAGCGTCAGGTCGGGCGAGATCTTGATGCGACCGCCGCGATCGAGTTCGGCCCCGGACTGCGCGGCGAGCTGCTTGGTAAGCGACGACGCGCGCACGCCGGCCGCCCACACCGTGGTCCGAGCCGAGATCCGGTCTGGGCGGCCCTGGTCGTCGACCACGTCGATGCCGCGCTCGTCGACGCCGACGACCTTCTCGTTCAGCCAGACCTCGATGCCGAGCTTGCGCAGCTCCTTGGCCGTCTTGGCCGCCAGCGGGTTGCCGAAGCTGCCCAGCACCGAGCCGGCCGCATCGAGCAGGACGATGCGGGCCTCGGCCGGGTCGATCGCGCGGTAGTTGTGTCGCAGCGTGCGGTGAGCAAGCTCGGCGATCTGCCCGGCCATCTCGACGCCGGTCGGACCGGCGCCGACCACGACGAAGGTCATCCACTCCTCGCGGACCGCGGGGTCGGGCTCCAGTTCGGCGTACTCGAAGGAGTTGAAGATCCGGGCGCGGATCTCCAGGGCGTCGTCGATGCTCTTGAGCCCGGGAGCGTCGAGGGAGTACTCGTCGTGGCCGAAGTAGGACGTTGACGATCCGGCCGACACGATGAGGCTGTCATAGCGGGTCACCGTCTCCACCCCGAGCGCGGTCGAGTGCACGGTCTTGGCCTCGAGGTCGATCTGGTCCACGTAGCCGAGCAGGACTCGCGCGTTCTTCTGCCGACGCAGGATCTCGCGAGTGGCCGGGGCGATCTCGCCCTCGCTGAGGATGCCGGTGGCGACCTGGTAGAGCAGCGGTTGGAAGAGGTGGTGTGCAGTGCGGCTGATCACCGTCACGTCGACCGGCGCGTTCTTCAGCGCCCTCGCCGCGCTCAACCCGCCGAATCCGGAGCCGATGACAACGACCTGGTGCCGGTGACTCATCGCCGGCTCGACAATGACCATGCCCTAATTTTAGGCGGCCGCTGACCGCTTGGACCAGGTGGGCGGGGTGACCTCCGTCGCCTCCCCGATAGCCTCGCCGCCGTGACCGCCGCGGATCTGCAGCTGGCCGGTGAGCTCGTCCGGGCGGCCGGCGAACTGGCCGCGACAATGCGCCGCGACGGCGTGACCGTCACCCGCAAGACGTCGATCAGCGACATCGTCACCCCGGCCGACACCGCGGCCGAGGAACTCGTCGTGGCCCGCCTGGTCGCCGAGCGACCCGAAGACGGCATCGTCGCGGAGGAAGGGGCTCGTCGGCCCGGGCGCCGGACCTGGTTCGTCGACCCGGTCGACGGCACCTACAACTACGTCAGCGGCCTGGCCACATGGTGTGCCGCGGTCGCCCTGGTCGACGGCGAGACGCTGGAGCTGGGAGCGGTGTTCGAACCGTCGTCGGGCGAGCTGTTCACCGGCGGCCCCGACGCCCGCACGACGGTCAACGGCGTTCCGGTGCCGCCGCTGGCCCGGCGGCGGCTGGCCGAGGTGTCGGTGGCCACGTACCTGCACCCGTCGTCCTCGCTGTCGAACGCGGCGGTGCGCGAACCGATGATTGACGTGCTGCGCCCGGCAGCATCGGTACGCATGCTCGGCAGCGGATCGATGGAACTGGCCGCGGTGGCCGCGGGCCGGATCGGCGTGTACGTCCAGACCGACTGCCTGCCTTGGGACTGGCTGCCCGGGCGGGCGCTGGTGGAGGGCGCGGGCGGGCGGACCGAGGTGGTCGAGCGTGGTGGCCACCGCTGGCACATCGCCGGCAACGCGACCGCGGTCGCCGACGTCCTGTCCATCCTGGACCCGTGAGCCTGTGTCCCTCCTCGACGCGTCAGTCAGCGCCGGACGCTCACCTGCGGTGCCGCCCGTACACGACGACGCCGGTCACCGGAATCAGGAGGAAGAGCAGCCAACTGCTGTCCCACACGCCGTTGAGCGCGAAGAACAGGATCAGGGCGACGAAGGGTGACACCGCCACCGCCACCTCACCGACACGTCCGCCGAGCGGGACTCCCCGGCCGGCCCGTCCGTGCCGGTCGACGAGAGCTGGATCGGGCCCAATTGGTAGCGGCGGAGCACCGGGCGGCGGCATTCGGCTCGTACCCGCACCGGCCGGTGACCCAGGTCCGGCCGCACCGCTCGACCAGCCGTAGGCCGCGGTCTCGTGCCGCCGGGTCGGCGTCGATGCCGGGAGGACCGGGCCGCCGCTGAGGAAAGCCGGATGGGGGGCGGGCAGATCCGTGAACAGCGGCGTGATGTCCTCGACCGTGCGGGCCACAGCCGCTCGACCGACCCGCTCGCCGTACTCCCCGGCGTTCAGCCGGCCGGCCTCCAGGTGCGCGTCGAGGGCGGTGATGACCTGCTCCCGCTCGGCGTAACCGATGCGGTAGCTCGGCGGTCCGGGCGACGGGCCGGATGGGCCCACCGGGCCCTGGCCAGCGGTATCGCGGGGGCCGTCCACGCCGGCCATCATCGCGCATCGAGCCGCCTCCGGAAGCGCCACTACGCAGGCACCGGCGCACACGGCAGGGACAGGCCGCCCGTTCCGCCGCATCCACGGATGAGCACCGACCCATGAGTGCCGACCTGGCCGCCGGGCTGGCCACGGCGCTCTTGGCCGGGCCGTGGGAGCCGGCGCCGATGCAACGCCGCTGCCGAGAGGCGGTCGGGCGGGAACGGACGCCGCGCTGGCTGCGGCAGCTCGTGGTCGAGGTACTCGGCTACCACCACTACCCGCCGCGCGACGCTCTGCGTGAGCTGGCCGCGCTGTTGCCGCGGTTTACCCGGCGTGGGGAGTCCGGGCGGATCAGCCGGCAACGCCTGCGGGTGCGCTCCTGGACGCCGGCCCCGAGCGCCATGGGCACCGTTCCGCCCGCGCCGGGCTGGCCGGTCACCCCGCTCGACGACCTCTTCGCCCTGGCCCGCCTGCTCGACGTCGACGCCGGTGAGCTGGCCTGGTTGGCCGACGTGCGCGGCATGGAGCGCGATGCGGCATTCCCCTGTGCCACTACCGGCTGAGCGCGCGCACCAAGCGGGGTGGCGGCCTGCGGGTCCTCGAGGTTCCCAAGCCGCGACTGCGCGAGGCCCAGCGCCGCCTGCTGCGCCACGTCGTCGCGCCGATCCCCACGCACGCCGCGGCCCACGGTGCGGTACCCGCCCACAGCGTGGCCACCGCCCTCGCGCCGCACACGGGTAACGGGGCATTGCTGTGCCTGGACCTGGCCCGGTTCTTCGCCTCGGTGGAGGCGGGCCGGATCTGGGGCGTGCTGCGTACGGCCGGCTATCCCGAGGCGGTGGCCCACACGATCACCGGGCTGGTCACCACCAGCGTCAGCCGGGCGGCGTGGGCCGCGCTGCCGGCACCGGCGACGTCGACGGCGGCGGAGCACCACGCGCTGGGGCGCGCGCTGGCCATGGCCCACCTGCCGCAGGGGGCGCCCACGTCACCCGGGTTGGGCAATCTGGTCACGTATCGCCTCGACGTGCGGCTGGCCGGCCTCGCCACGGGTGCCGGAGATCGTGGCCGAGGAGGGCTTCGCCGTCGCCGCGGCCAAGACAGTGGTCCTCTCCCCTGCCGGACGTCAGCAGGTGCTCGGCGCGGTGGTCAACCAACGCCCAACCCTGGCCCGCCCGGCCTACGACGCGCTGCGGGCCACGTTGCACAACTGACAGGTGCACGGACCGGCCGGGCAGGCCCGCGAGCAGTCGCTGGAGGAGTTCCGGGCCGCCCCTCACCGCCCGGGTGGCCGAGGTCAACGGGCTGGATCCCCACCGCGGCGGTCGGCTGCGGGCTCAACTGCGGTCCATCGACTGGAGCGGGTGAGCCGCTCTTCGCACCGGATCACTCTCCCGCCGATGATGTAGACCCGCGATGGAATGATGCGCGGGCGGGCGCGGTTGGTGGCCCCACCGCAGTCGAGTCCCAAGCCAGTCCAGCCATGGCCGGGCCGGCACACCGATCGACGGGAGCACGCCGTGACCGAGGTTGACGATCCCCCGCAGTCCGGCTTGGCCTACCACTCGGCGCAGGGTCGCTGGGTGCTGCTGGCCACGATCCTCGGCAGCGGGCTCGCCCAACTCGACGGCACGGTGGTCAACGTCGCACTGCCGCGCATCGGTGAGGACCTGCACGCCGGGCTGACCAGCCTGCAGTGGACCCTGAACGCCTACACCCTCACCCTTTCGGGCCTGCTGCTGCTCGGCGGCTCGCTGGGTGACCGGCTGGGTCGACGGCGCATCTTCGAGATCGGCACGGTGTGGTTCACCCTGGCCTCGGTCGGCTGTGCCCTCGCCCCGAGCGCCTCGGTGCTGGTCGGCCTGCGCGCGCTGCAGGGCGTCGGCGGGGCCTTGCTCACCCCGGGATCGCTCGCGATCCTGCAGGCGGTCTTCCGGCCCAAGGACCGCGCGGCCGCGGTAGGTGCCTGGTCCGGCCTCGGCGGAGTGGCCACCGCCCTCGGCCCGGTGCTGGGCGGCGTGCTGGTCGGCGCCTTCTCGTGGGGTTGGCGACTGACCTTCCTCATCAACGTTCCGCTGGCCGCGGTTGTGATCCTGGCGTCGCGACTACACATTCCCGAGACGCGCGACGAGGACTCCCGAGGGCACCTGGACGTCGTCGGCGCGGCGCTGGCGTCGGTCGGGCTGGCCCTGCTCGTCTTCGGGCTGACCGAGGGGCCGCCGCGTCGGTGGGACGCGGTAACGCTCGCGACCGCGGCGCTGGGCATCACCGTGCTGGTCGCGTTCGTGCTGCACCAGGGACGCACGCGGGATCCGTTGATGCCACTCGGCCTGTTCAGCGACCGCCAGTTCAGCGCCGCCAACCTGGTGACCTTCGCGGTGTACGCCGCGCTGTCCGGTGGGCTGTTCCTGCTGCCGGTGCAGCTGCAGCGGGTGTCCGGGTTCTCGCCGCTGGCGGCGGGCAGTGCGCTCCTGCCGGTGACCCTCGTGATGCTGCTGCTCTCGGCCCGCATGGGGGCGCTGGCCGAACGGATCGGCCCGCGAGTACCCATGTCGGTCGGGCCGGTGGTGGCCGCGGTAGGCATCGCCGCCTTCGCCCGGGTGGACGCCGACTCCTCCTACTGGATCGACGTGCTGCCCGCGGTGCTGGTGTTCGGCCTGGGGCTGTCGATCACCGTCGCGCCGCTGACCGCGACCGTCCTCGCCGCGGCTCCGCAGCACCAGGTGGGCGTGGCCTCGGCGGTGAACAATGACGTCGCCCGGGTGGCCGGCCTGCTGGCCGTGGCCGTGCTGCCGGCGCTGGCCGGGATCACGCCGTCGGTGTACGCCGACCCGGCCCGGCTGTCCCCCGGCTTCCACCGCGCCGTGCTCATCGCCGCGGCCCTGTGCGCCGCCGGAGGAGTGCTGGCGTTCCTGACCATCCGCAACACCGCGCTCTCGCGGGTGGCGGCCGAGCCCAAGGGCACGTCGCCGCCGGGCGTCGGTTCGGCGGATCGATCCGCGGACGACGCAGACGGTATCTACGTTGCCGGTGAATCCGCCGTTGCGGACCGGGTCGATGCCGGCCGCGGCGGTATCGGCGATCCGTACGACGACGCGCGAGCGCCGCGCCCGGCCGCCTGTGCCATCGGCGCACCCAACCGTCCCGGCGGACGCTGACGCTGGCTCGCGTTTCCCGGCGAGCGACCTAGCTGGGCTCGGGCGGAGGCGCGGCCGGGTCCCGCGACTTGGTCCGCCGACCGGCGCGTGCGGAGCGGCTCCGGTCCGGCTCGGCGACGTCCGCCGGGTCCGGCTGCTCGCGCTCCGTGCCGGCGGAGGATCCGTCCTCCTGGACGACGTTCACATCGGCCGACGGGCCGGCCAGGTCAGCGTCCAGGCTGTGGCCGCGGGCCTGGCGCTCGGTGACCCGCAGCCGCATCTCCTCGGCCAGCGCCTCCCGCGGGCGGGCCAGGAGGACGTAGGACAGCGGCACCGACAGGGCAAGGGCGATCGCCGCTGCGAGCAGGCCGACGAGGCCGCTAACCCACAGGATGACGAAAAGCACACCGAACAGGGCAACGCGCAGCAGGGTGTACGTCCAGAAGTGGACGAGCGGGTGTCGGCGGCGAGGTATGGGCGCGCTCGAGGTCGACTCCGTCGGCGGCGGGGTCGGCCCGGACGTCATGAGTCGAGGGTAGGGGCGTGGACGTGTGCCACGCTGGTGGCATGTACGTACCGGCACACTTCGGCGCGCCCGACGACGCGCTGGAGCAACTGCTGGCGCATGCGGGCCTGGCCGATCTGGTCAGCGCCGGACCGGACGGCTTGGTCGCCACGCCGCTACCGCTGCTGTTCGACGCCGGTACCGGGGCGCACGGGTCGCTGCTCGGCCACGTGGCCCGCATCAACACCCACTGGCACCTCGACGGCGCCCCGTCGCTGGTGATCCTGCGCGGGCCCGACGCGTACATCTCGCCGTCGTGGTACCCGAGCAAGGCCGAGCACGGTCGGGTGGTGCCGACGTGGAACTACCTGACCGCACACGTCACCGGCCGCCTGGTGGTCCACGACGACCCGGTGTGGGTCGAGGCGCTGGTTCGCGGGCTCACCGAACACTTCGAGGGCGGCCGCCCGGCCCCGTGGTCGGTCGACGACGCCCCGCTGCCGTACCTGACCGGCCAGCTGCGGGCGATCGTCGGCGTGGAAGTCGTCGTCGACACGATCAAGGCCAAGTACAAGCTGAGCCAGAACCGCCCGGGCGCCGACATCGACGGCGTCGTCACCGCGCTGAGCCACGGGTCGGCCGTTGACCAGGACGTGGCCGCCGCCATGACGGCGGCCTCAACCGCGTCCGCGCCGGCCTGAGACGGCCGCAGGCTCCGTCCTAGTGCGCCGCCACCGGTGGCACGCGACCCTCGAACTTCGTCGACAGCACGACCGTGGTCCGGGTGCGGGCCACGCCGCGGATGCGGTTGAGCTCGCCGATCAGCTTCTCCAGCGCGGCGACGTCCGGCACGCGCGCCTTGACCACGTAGGACTCCTCGCCGGCCACGAACCAGCAGTCCTCGATGGAGGGCACGCCGGTCAGCGCGGCCATGATCGTGTCCTCGTCAGCCTCGTCGGACAGGAACACCCCGATCAGCGCGCTGATCGCGTAGCCGAGCGCTTCCGGCGCGATGGCCGCGTGGTAGCCGCGCAGCACTCCGGACGCCTCGAGCTTGGCCACCCGGTCGTGGGCCGACGGAGCGGACAGACCTACCGCCCGACCCAGTTCGGCATAGGTGGCGCGAGCGTTGTTGCGCAATGCGTCGAGCAGCACGCGGTCCACGGCGTCCATGCCCGCAGTCGACCCGATCACCACGGCCGCGTCAAATGGCCACCACCGTCGTCGTGCCCGAGCCACCAGGGGATGCCTTCGCCCACGATCGCGCCGATCGACGGGTCGCTCGCCCGGCGCGGGTGGGCCGAGCGTCCTACTGTGAGGGCATGGCCATCGAGTTCGGCGCAATCCTGACGCTGGTGATGGTGGGCACGTGGCTCTTCGCGATCTTCGATGTCATTACCGCACCGGTCGATCAGATCCGCCTCATGCAGAAGCCGTTGTGGGTGCTGGTGGTCCTGCTCGGCTTCATCCTCGGAGCCGTCGCCTGGTTCGCCGTCGGACGCCCGCGCGCGTCCGAGCGCCCCGGCGGGTTCCCGCGCCCGGGTGGAAGTCCGCGCCCCGGTGGACGGTCGCGACCGATGGCTCCGGACGACGACCCGGAATTCCTGCGAACGTTGCGCAGCCGTCCCGACGACGGCACCCCGCCCGCCGGCGTCTGACCCGAGCCTCGATCACCTACCTGGCGCGTGGAGTCCGCGGACTTCCCCCCGGTCCCAGGAAGTGGTTGCCGGTCAGTTCAGCCCGGCGTAGCTGTGCAGGCCGGAGACGACCATGTTCACCACGAAGAAGTTGAACGTCATCGCCGCGAAGCCGGCCAGGTTGATCCACGCCGCGCCGCGACCCTTCCAGCCCGCCGTCGCCCGGGCGTGCAGGTACGCCGCGTAGACCACCCAGCTGATGAACGCCCACGTCTCCTTGGGGTCCCAGCCCCAGTAGCGGCCCCACGCCGCCTCGGCCCAGATGGCGCCGCAGATGACCCCGAAGGTGAAGATCGGGAAGGCGAACGCCACGATGCGGTACGACGCCTTGTCCAGGCTCTGGGCCGACGGCAGCCGCTCGCCGACGGAGACCGGGAAGCGCGCGGGCCGGCCGGCGGCCACCGTCGCCGTGTACCGCATCTTGATCAGATAGAGGCCGGCGAGCACGGCCGACGTCATCAGCATGCCCTCGCCACTGGCCGCGGCCGACACGTGGATGGCCAGCCAGTACGACTGCAGCGCCGGCACCAACGGTGAGGCCTGGGCGTAGAGGACGTTGCCGGCCAGGAACATGACCACGACGACCGGCACCAGCACGAACACGCCGAGGTAGCGCAGCTCGGGCATCCGCGCCAGCACGGCCAGCCAGGCGGCCACGGCGATCAGCCCGACCACCATGGAGAACTCGTACATGTTGCCCCACGGCACGCGGTCGACCGCGGTGCCGCGCAGCACGATGGAGCTGAGGTGGATCACGAAGCCCACGACGGTGACGGCCACGGCCCCGGCGCCGGCCTGCTCGGCCCAACCGCGGCGGCTCGACCGTGTGGACGGGCTCGGAACCGCACGGGCCGGCGAGTCGTCGAAGGAGGAGTCCAGACCAGCGGGACCACCGGCGGTGGTGAGCACCCGAGTGCGCTGCGGAGCCGACGCCGCCGACACGCGCACCGGCTCGGCGGTCACCACAACGGTGCTGGTCCGCGCGATACGTCCGCGCCGGCCGAACGCGTACTCGGCGCAGTAGCCGACCAGAGCGACGGAGTAGGTGGCAATGGCCGTGGTGAACAGCGCGTCGGACAGATGGGCCATCGAATCGTTGACCGCCATCGTCACGTCCTCCCTGCCGATGCGAGCCGCTCGCCCGCCGATCCGTCGTCGCTGGGTGCCGGCAGTTCGGCCGACGCTCGCACCCGCTGGGCCAGACCGGAGAACTCGGTGGCGAAGCTGCCCGAGTCGCTGCGGGCCAGGCCGCCGACCTCGACCACGCTACGACCGCCGGCGATCGGGCCTGACGCCGGGGCGGGCTCGGACCGGTCGGGGCGCACACGGATCCACACCCGCCGCCGACGCACGGCTAGCGAGCCGATCAGCCCGAGGACCATCGCCGAGGCCGAGATCAATAGGTAGCCCTGGCTCGGGTCGTGGGAGACCTGCAGCGAGGCCCACTGCTTCCACCCGTCGAAGCGGACCTTGACTCCGGACGGTGTGGTCAGCGTCTGGCCGACGAGCAGGTTCCTGCGGCCGATTTCCTTCAAACCGCCGTTGTCGAGCTGGTCGGCCGGCAGTGAGTACACCGAACGGGGAACACCGTTGTAGCCCAGGTCGCCGCGATAGGCGATGACGCCGAGCACCGGGTTCTTCGGCTGCGGGGCCTGCGACGTGATGAGCCCTTGCGCGTTGACCACCGGCGACGGCGAGAAGAACGCGCTGATGCCGATGTCGTCGCGGTGGGTGCCGTTGGGCGACGCCTTGGCCTGCAGCGAGTACGCGCCCTCGCTCTGGTAGGTGGTGGGATCGGTCGGGATCAGCGGCGCGGTCTCGGTGCGGACGTCGCCGTCGGGCATCGTCACGGTGATCGTCGGGGCGAACCCGTGGCCGATGAGATACACCCGGTCGCCTTCGAGGCGCAGCGGGTGGTTGACCGTGATCGTGTGCCGCTCCGGAGCGCCGTTCACACCGCGGGAGTAGACGATGTCGGCCGCGAAGGTCTCGGGCTCCCCGCTCGGCAGGTAGGAGGCCGTGAACTTGGTCAGCTCGTCCACGCAGAACGGCGCCACCCGCCCGTCCTGGGTGAACCGGCCCGGACGCCACGAGTCGTACTGCTGCACGGTGTTGCAGAACCCGGTGCCCTCGGTGACGACGATCGAGGCGCTGTAGCCCCACAGCCGGCCGGTGGCGATGGCCACCAGCGAGAGCAGCAGGGCGATGTGGAAGATCAGGTTGCCGGTCTCGCGCAGATAGCCCTTCTCGGCCGAGACGGTGACCACTCCGGCCGGTTCCCGCCGCACCTCGGTGCGCCATCGCCGGCCGAGGCCGGCCCGCACTCGTTCGGCCACCGTGGCCGGGTCGCCGACAGCCATTGACGTATCGGACTGCGGCAAGCGGGACAGATTGCGCGGAGCGGGCAGCGGCCGGGCGCGCACGCCCCGCAGGTGCAGGCGGATCCGCGGCACCAGGCACCCGACCAGCGAGATGGCCAGCAGCAGGTACACGGCGGCGAACCAGGCGGTGCCGAACACGTCGAACAAGCCGAACCGGTCGAGCAGCCGGCCCCAGGAGCCGTGCCCGGCCAAGTAGGCGTCGACCTTGCTCGGGTTCAGTGGGCGCTGTGGCAGCAGTGACCCGGGTACGGAGGCGACGGCGAGCAGGAAGAGCAGCACCAGCGCGGTGCGCATGGAGGTCAGCCGTCGCCACAGCATGCGCAGGCGGCGCACGACGGCGGCACCGGCCGGCGGGCCGGCCGGTGGGGGCGGGCTTGGCGACGGCGCGCGCCGAGTGACGGTGGCGGTCACAGGCCGCTGCCGAAGCCGGAGGCCGGGCCGGCCCAGTCGCGCAGTTCAGCCATCCAGTGGCCCCACGTGCCGGTGAGCAGCAGCAGCCCGAACAGAACGAGCAACCCGCCGCCGAGCTGGCCGACGACGCGGGCGTGGCGGCGCACGAACCCCAGCGCACCGCTGACCCACCCGATGCCCAGTGCGACCAGCACGAACGGCACCCCGAGGCCGAGGCAGTAGAACACCGACAGGATCGCCCCGCGCTCCGCGGTGCCCTGCTGCTGGGCCAGGGACGCCACCGCGGTGAGCGTCGGCGTCAGGCAGGGCGCCCAGGCCAAGCCGAAGGTGATGCCCAGCAGCGGAGCGCCGGCCAACCCGGCGGCCGGCCGGGCATGGATGCGCGCCTCCCGCTGCAGGAACGGGATCCAGCCGAGGAAGACCAAGCCCATGACGATGGTGATCGCGCCGAAGATGCGTTGCAGAGCGAGGTTGTGGGCCTGGATCTCTCCGCCGAGGCGGCCGAAGAGGATCCCGGCCGAGACGAAGACGGCGCTGAACCCGAGGACGAACAGCAGCGCGCCGCCGACCGCCCGGCCCGCGGTCGGCCGCTCCTGCGTCCCGGTCAGACCGGCGACGTAGGACAGGTAGCCCGGCACCAGCGGCAGCACGCACGGGGACAGGAAACCGACGACGCCGACGAGCATGGCCACCGCGGCCGCGGCCAGCAGCGGGCCGTCGTTGACGGTGTCGGCGAGGCTCGCGGCGAGCGCCCCGGAGGCGACGGGCACGCTACTTCTCGGCGCCGAGGGTGCGCAGCACCGGGCGCAGGTCACCGGCCAGCACCGGCCCGACGTACACCGCAGCCACGCGCCCCTTCCGGTCGAGGATGACGGTGGACGGCAGGCTGGACGCCGGGATGCGCCCCAGCTGCAGGGCGGTTTTGGCGTTGGGGTCGTAGACGTTCGGATAAGAGACCCGGTTGTCCTTGACGAATTCGGACAGGTGCGCGTGGGTGTCCTTGACGCCCACACCGACGAACTCGATGCCCTGCGACTTGACCGTGCGGTAGAGCTGGTCAAAGCCCGGAATCTCCACCACGCAGGGCGAGCACCACGACGCCCAGTAGTTGAGCACCACCACCTGACCGCGGTTGGCCTTGAGGTCGAAGGTCCCGCCGCCGGTCAGCAGATCGCCGGTGACGTCGCCGACCTGCTTTCGCTTGTCCGGCGGGATGACGGTTCCGCGCTTGGTGGAACCGACGTAGCGGAACTCGCCGTTGGCATTGGTGTCGACCGCGTCCGTGCCGCCGGTGCAGCCGGCGAGAAGCGCCACGACCATGACCGCCGCCGCGGTGAGGACGACCAGCGGCCGGAAACGGGGACGACGCAGCACCGTACCAGTGTGCCCTGCCTCCTGTGCCGACCTGCGGTCAGCCCGACGTGCGGGCCACTGCCCCTGGACTAGGCGCCGGCGACCGCTCCGGGCGATGGGGATCCGGCCGGCTCCCGGTACTCGACCGCCACCGTTCCCTCGCTGAACGTCAGCGTCGTCACCGAAGCCAGCGCGCACTGACGGGAGCGGGGATCGTGCCAGAGCCGGCGGCCCTCGACCAGGCGCCGCAGGACGACCACCGGCAGCTGGTGGGTGACGCACACCGCCGGCTGCCCCTCAGCCGCGCGTACCGCGTCGGTGACCGCGTCCAGCATGCGCAGCGCGATCTGGGTGTACGGCTCGCCCCAGGACGGGCGCATCGGGTTGCGGAAAAGGTAGAGGTTGGCCGGACGCAGCAGGTGCCTCCCGCCGCCGGCCACCAGCTGCCCCTCGAGACGATTGCCGGCCTCGATCAGGCGCTCGTCCGGCGCGACCGCGAGGCCGGTCGCCTCGGCCAGCGGCGCCGCCGTCTCCAGCGCCCGCTCGAGCGGCGAGCTGACCAGCGAGACGATGCCGCCGTCGCCCAAGAGATCCGCGATCCAGCGGGCCTGCTCGACGCCGCGCTCGGAGAGGTGGAATCCGGGCAGCCGTCCGTACAACACCTTCTGGGGGTTGTAGACCTCGCCGTGACGGATGACGTGCACGGTGCCCTCGACGCCCTCGACACCGGCCATCGTCCGAGCCGGACTCGAGACGATCGCCGCATCCATGCCTCCACTCTGTCAGTCCCTCGCGCGGGACCGCCCATCGGCGCGCACGGTCGCCGCTCGAGTCGGGCCCGACGGCGGGTCGGCGCGTGGCGTCAGCCGTCCGTCGGGGCGACCGCGGCGGCCGCGGCGCGGGCGGCGCCCGGAAGCGCGGCGGCGATGCGTTCGAGGGCGGCGTCATCGTGGGCTGCGGACAGGAACCAGGCCTCGAACGGGCTGGGCGGCAGGTACACACCGGCGGCGAGCATCGAGTGAAAGAAAGCGGGAAAGCGCCACGTCTCGGCCGCCTTGGCCGCGGCGAAGTCGCCGACCGGCGCGGCGCTGAAGAAGACGGAGAACATGTTGCCGGCGTACTGCACCTGATGGTCTACTCCAGCCGCGGTCAGGGCGTCACCGGCCCACTGACCGACCTGCGTGGCCACGGCGTCTAGTCGGGCGTAGACGTCGGGCGTGCACAGGCGCAGCGTGGTGAGGCCGGCCGCGACGGCGACGGGGTTCCCCGACAGGGTGCCGGCCTGGTACACCGGCCCAAGTGGCGCCAGCGCGGCCATCACGGCGGCCCGACCGCCGAACGCCGCCGCCGGCATGCCGCCGCCCATCACCTTGCCGAAGGTGAACAGGTCGGCGGCCACCGGATCGATGCCGAACCAGCCCGACGCAGTGACCCGGAAGCCGGTCATCACCTCGTCGGAGATCAGCAGCGCGCCGGCGGCGGCGGTGATCTCCCGAAGTCCGGCGTTGAAGCCGACGGCCGGTGGAACCGCGCCCATGTTGCCGGCCGCGGCCTCGGTGATCACGCAGGCAATGTCGGGGCCGAACCGGTCGAACGTGTCGCGCACCGCGGCCAGGTCGTTGTAGGGCAGGACGATCGTCTCGGCGGTCTGGGTGCCGGTGACGCCGGGAGTGTCCGGCAGACCCAACGTGGCCACTCCGGAGCCGGCCGCGGCCAGCAGTGCGTCGACGTGCCCGTGGTAGCACCCGGCGAACTTGACCACGCGATGCCGGCCGGTCACGCCGCGGGCCAGGCGGATGGCGCTCATCGTCGCCTCGGTGCCGGAGTTGACCAGCCGGACCTGCTCGACCGGCGCCACGCGTGCGACGATCTCGGCGGCCAGATCGACCTCGGGCTCGGTCGGCGTACCGAACGACGTGCCCCGTGCCGCGGCCGCGGTGATCGCCTCGACGACCGCGGGATGGGCGTGCCCGAGGATCAGCGGCCCCCAGGAGCTTATGCAGTCGACGTACTCGCGCCCGTCCGCATCGGTCAGGTAGGGCCCGCGGCCGCTCACCATGAATCGTGGGGTCCCGCCGACCGAGCCGAACGCGCGCACGGGTGAATTGACCCCGCCGGGCGTGACCTGCCGAGCCCGCGCGAACAGTTCGGCCGATCGCGGAGCCTCCCGCGGATAGGCCTCAGGCGCTGCCGACGACGTCACGCCGCCATCCTCCCATTGCGCTCATGGACCCCCGCCGACGGTGAGCCGTCTACGTGGCGTGGGGCCAGGCGCACGCCCTGACTACCGCTGCTGTCTCCGGCTCGCCAACCGGTGGTAGCCGGGGACCGCGGGGGACGGAGCGTCAGGCGAGCCAGCCGGCGGCCTCGGCCGCCCAATAGGTGAGGATCATCGACGCGCCGGCCCGGCGGATCGCGGTCAGGGTCTCCAGCGCCGCCCGCTCCCGCTCGATCCACCCGGCCCGGGCCGCGGCTTCGACCATCGCGTACTCACCGCTGACCTGATAGGCGGCCACCGGCACGGGCGCGGCGTCGGCCACGGCCCGCAGGACGTCGAGGTAGGGCAGCGCCGGCTTCACCATCACCGCGTCGGCGCCCTCGGCCACATCCAGGGCCACCTCGGCCAGCGCCTCGCGGGCGTCGCGGCGGTGGTCCTGCTGGTAGCTCATCCGGTCTCCGCGCAACGAGGAGTCGACCGCCTCGCGGAACGGCCCGTAGAAGGCGGAGGCGAACTTGGCCGCGTAAGCCAGGATCGCGGTGTCGGCGTGACCCTCGGCCTCCAGCGCGCGACGCACCGCGCCCACCTGGCCGTCCATCATCCCGCTGGTGCCCACGACGTGGGCGCCGGCTTCGGCCTGGGCCAGGCCCATCGCGGCGTAGCGCTCGAGCGTGGCGTCGTTGTCGACCCGCCCGGCCGCGTCCAGCACGCCACAGTGACCATGATCAGTGAATTCGTCGAGGCAGAGATCAGCCATGACCACCGTGTCGTCACCCAGATCGGCCCGCAGATCGCGCACGGCGACGTTGAGGATGCCCTGAGGATCGTCGGCGCCGCTGCCGCGCGCGTCCTTGGCCGCGGGAATGCCGAAGAGCATCAATCCACCGACGCCGGCGGTCACCGCGTCGTGCGCCGCCTTGCGCAGCGACTCGCGGCTGTGCTGGACCACGCCGGGCATCGACGCCACCGGGTTCGGCTCGCCGATGCCCTCCCGCACGAACATCGGCAGGATCAGGTCACTGGGGCGCACCGCCACGTCGGCCGCCAGCCGGCGCAGCGCCGCGGTGGTCCGAAGCCGCCGCGGCCGAGCGGTCGGATACGGCGGCAACACCGGCAGTTCAGGCACGCGGGCGAGATTACGCGCCGTCCCGAGCCCGCCCGGTGACCGTGTTCCGACGCGACCGATCCAACGTCCTGCCGTGCAGCCCCGCCGCGCCCGTCCTACGATTCCAACCAGGCCGGTGCCCCCAGACCCGGAGGATCTAATTCGTCGGTGTGTTGACGGTGGGACAGATGAGGCGGTTGTTACATTCGCGGTCCGTCCTGCGTTCCGTTCGCTTCGTGGTCCGAGCCGGAGGTGGCATGCGAACGTTCGCCGCACCCTCGCGCCGTGCCCGCCGAACTGTGGTTGTGGGCCTACTGGGCCTGCTGGTCCTGCTCGTCGGACTGTTCGTCCCCGCCGTGGCCGGCGCCGCGCCCCGAAATCCGACCAACGCCGAGATCGCCGCGGCCCAGCGCCGGCACGCCGCCGATGTGGCCGCACTGGGGCGGCTGTCCGGACAGCTGGCCGCCGTCGACGCCGACATCGAACGCACCCGCACCTCGCTCGACGCGGCGATCGCGGCCTACAACGAGACCAGCCGGCGGCTACAGCAGGCCACCGCCGAGGTCGAACGCACCGGACGCGCGCTGGCCGCCGCCCAGACCGCCGTCGACGACGCCCGCGAGCAGGCCCGCGTCGAGATCCGCCGTTCCTACATGCGCGGCCCGGTTCTCTCCCTTGGTGGGGTCGCGGTGTCGGACGACCCGACCGCCCAGACCGACGCCTTGGCGATGCGTCGCTATTTGGCCGTGCAGTCCGAGGGCGCGGTCGCCCGTCTCCAGCTAGCCACGGTGACCGCCTCGAACGCGCGCGCCGCGACCCGGCTGGCCGAGGAGAGGGCCACCGCCCTGCAGGTTCAAGCCGGCCGCGAGCGCGACCAGGTGCTGCGCGCGCTGGCCGACTACCAGGCCCGGCAGGCCGCTCTGGCCGCCGAACGCAGGTCGCTGGAGCGCCAGGCCGCCTTGGCCTACGGGCGGGTCCGCCAGCTGCGCAGCCAACGGGCCGCGTTCGTCGCCTGGGCGGCCGAGGTCGCTCGCAAGCGGGCGGCCGAGCGGGCGAGGCAGGCCGCTCTGGCCCGGCAACGGGAGCGGCAGCGCCAGCGTGAGTTGGCCCGGCAGAACGCCACCGCAGTGGCGCCTCCGGCGTCGGTCGGGTCGTGGGGCAACCCCATGTCCCCCGGCACGTATTCGATCTCCACCTGCTTCTGCATGCGCTGGGGCGTCTTCCACTGGGGCGTGGACTTCGCGGCGGACTACGGAACGCCGATCCACGCCATTGCGTCCGGGCGGGTGGTGGCCGCCGGCCCGGCGCAGGGCTTCGGCAACTGGGTAGTGATCGACCACGGGTCGAACACGTACTCGGTCTACGGCCACATGCGAGTTCTGAAGGTCTATGCCGGTGAACGGGTGCGACGCGGTCAGCTCATCGCCCTGGTCGGCAGCGAGGGCCAGTCCACGGGACCGCACATGCATCTGGAGATCCGCATCGGCGGGATCGAGGGCACCAAGATCGACCCGCAGGTGTTCCTGGCCCAGCGCGGCATCCAGGTCTGACGCCCGGGGTTAGTCGGGCTTGGGCAGACCCAGGCGCGGGGCGTCCTCGGCGGACACCGCCACCTCGACCTGCGCCCCGGAGGCCGTCTCGGTCGCCGTCCACACCACGTAGTCCGGCTTCATGCGCCGGGTCTCGCCCTCCACCGGCGCGACGAAGCGCAGGTACAGCCGGGTATCCCCGTGCAGCACGAACACGACTCGGTCGCCGAGATGCGGGTCCACTGCACTGCGCCGGTACCGCCAGCGGGTTCCCTCTCCCGCGACGTCCCCGGTCACCACCCGCACGCCGCAGTCGAGCAGCTCCGCCGCGGCGGGCTCGGCGCGCAGGCGGTCGAGCAGGCTGCCGGCGAGCGAGCGAGGCCGGTCGGCCGGCACGGCGAAGACCATGCTCAGAAAGTAGCGCCGCTACCCCGCCGACGCCATCACCGCACGCAGCAGGACGACGTCGGCCGCCGAGCCCGGCCGCGAAACCTCGGTAGCGCGGGCGACGGGGGCCACCGAACGCGACGTGGAACTCAGCGGGCGGCGCGACGCAATCAGCGCGCCGCGCGACGGGTGGCGCTGCGGGCCGCCTTCTTGGCCGCGGCTTCGGCCGCCTTCTCGCGATCTTCCTCCGCCCGGCGCACCGCGAACTCAGCCAGCGCGTCCACCAGCCCGGCCACCGTGGACGTCTCGGCCTGCACGTCCACCCGCAGCCCGAACTCGGCCGCGGTGGCCGCAGTGGCCGGTCCGATCGCCGCGACGATCGTCTTGGCGTGCGGCTTGCCCGCGATCCCGACCAGATTGCGCACGGTCGAGGACGAGGTGAAGCAGACGGCCTGGAAGCCACCGGACTTGA
>JBDUAD010000074.1:0-13471 GCA_040004775.1 bacterium
CGGCACGCCTTCGACGCCGACCACATCGCCGCGGTCGACAACACCACCCGCAAGCTGCTCGCCGACAACGCCGAGCGCGGCGGTGGGCGCAAGCCGTTGTCCGTGGGGTTCTGGTTCTCCCTCGGTCACTCCAGCGTTGTCTTCGCCCTCGCCTTCCTGCTCTCGGTCGGCGTCAAGGCGCTGGCCGGTCAGGTGGAGGACGACAGGTCCGGTCTGCACTCGGTCACCGGCCTCATCGGTACGTCGGTGTCCGGGGTGTTCCTCTGCATCCTCGGCGCCCTGAACCTGGTGGTGCTGCTCGGCATCGTCGACGTCTTCCGACGGATGCGCAGCGGGCACTTCGACGAGCAGGAGCTGGAGGACCACCTCAACCAGCGCGGATTGATGAACCGCTTCCTGGGTGGACTCACGCGGTCGGTGACCAAGCCGTGGCACATCTATCCGGTCGGCGTCTTGTTCGGCCTGGGCTTCGACACGGCGACCGAAGTCGGCCTGCTGGTGCTGGCCGGAGGGGCGGCGGCGTTCAACCTGCCCTTCTACGCCATTCTCGTGCTGCCGATCCTGTTCGCCGCTGGAATGTGCCTCATGGACACCGTCGACGGCGTGTTCATGAACGCGGCCTACGGCTGGGCCTTCACCAAACCGGTGCGCAAGGTGTTCTACAACCTCACGATCACCGCCGTCTCGGTGGCCGTCGCGCTGCTCATCGGTTCGATGGAGCTGATCGGCGTGCTGGCCGACCAGGCCAACATCACCTCCGGCCCGATCTCGGCGATCGCCGGCATCCCGCTCGATTACGCCGGCTACGGCATCGTCGCGCTGTTCGTCCTGGCCTGGATCCTGGCCATTGCCATCTGGCACTACGGCCGTATCGAGCAACGGTGGGCGGCCGACCTGCGCCCGGCCCCGGTGCCGGGCGACTGACCCGGCTCCCGGCAACCGGCCAGGCTCAGAAGCCGGTGGCCAACCAGGGCTGCCAGCCGGTGATGAACATCGCGTCGGCCCGGGCCACGGCGCCCGGCGTCAGCTCGTCCACCCGTCCGGCGATCTGCTGCGCGCGCAGCGACGGGAGGCCGAGGTACACCGCGGCCATAGCCCGCTGCGAGAGCCGCAGGTCGGGCGAGGCCTGCGGCGCCCGGACGCACGTCGCGCCGTCCGGGCCGCCCGCCAACCGGTAGCGCCCGGCCGCGAAGCGACCCACCTGCTCGTCCACCACGTCGAGCACCAGAGCCCCTTCGGTGCTGTAGTGGCGAGTACTGAGCGCGGCCGGGATGTCGAGCAGGCGCACCCACACCGCGTCGAGGCTCTTC
This sequence comes from bacterium, assembly GCA_040004775.1. Classification (GTDB taxonomy): domain Bacteria; phylum Actinomycetota; class Actinomycetes; order Mycobacteriales; family Jatrophihabitantaceae; genus JALZBL01. Next base: position 1,311 of record JBDUAD010000074.1, read on the forward strand.
GCCGTCCGCAGGCAGCGACCGTCGACCAGCAGATGCCGGATGGGCTCGTCGGGAGGCCGGGCGTCGAAGGTCACCTCGTCGACGACGTCCATGGCCAGCAGGTAACTCCACAGGGCGGTGTAGGCGTCCTGGTTGGCGGCGAAGAAGTCCTCGACCACGATGGTTCCGCCGCGGTCGAAGTCGAATTCGGTGCCCGTGTGCCAGGCCAGCACGCCGTCGACGCCGTCCTGGCCCTCGTGCACGATCCCGATCGAGGACTTCGAGCCGCCGGTGTGCAGCTGCGGGTCGAGGAAGAACTGCCACACGTCGCTGGGCCGGTCGATCTGCCCGGCCCGCTGGCGCCGAGCCAGGTCGAACACCGGCGGAGCCACGTCGAGCAGCTCCTTGGCCTCGGCCGGGCGCAGGACACCGCGGACTGGGATCTCTGGCCTCAGCGCCGCACCGGGCCGCCGGCGGTCCAGCGTCCAGTTGCTCCACGCCGACGCCGGCGCGTAGCCGAAGCGTCCGTATATGTTCCACTCGGCGGCGATGAGGATGCTCATCGGGTCACCGCGCTCGGCGGCCGCGGTCAACGATTCGGTGAGCATCCGCCGCAGCAGGCCCCGCCGACGGTGGGTGGCCGACACGGTCACCGCGGTCAACGCGTCGACCTGGGCCAGGTCCACGGTGGCGTCGTCCGGTCCGGGGACAGTGAAGCGACGCGGCAGCGTGCGCAGTGTGCCCACGACCGCCGACCCGGCGAAGGCACCCCAGGCTCGCGCCGGGTCCCAGGCGCGACGGCGCAACTCGACCCGGGGTCCGGTCACCTCACGTGGATCGCCCTGGAACGTGACCGCCTTGGCCCGGTCCCAGGCTTCGATCTCCTCCGCCTCGACCGACCGAACCTCCACCGCGTCGCGTGCCTCCTCCATGTCCGTCACCTTGCCATGGGCCGCCGACGCGCCCACGGCCATTTCGGGACCACGCGATCGGGCACCGGATGTGTCGCGTCCTCGGCGCGTGCGCCGGCGCCGGGATCGGGCCAGGCGGTGATATCTGTGGCCTTGGCCGTGAGCCACACCGCGGAGCCCGGACCGAGTCCGAGCTCGCCCGCGGCAGCCGGGGTCAGGTCGGCGATGGCCGGCGGATCGCCGTCGAAGTGCAGGCGGATGCGGTCGGGCAGCGCGGCGACGCCGTCTACCCGCGCCGGCCAGGCGTTGCGAGCGCTCGACTCGCTCGGCCGCGACGCGTGCACGGTGATCGAGCTCGGGCGCAGGACGGCCAACGCGGTGCTCGTGCCCGGCTGCGGGCCGCTGGTGCGATCGTCGTCGCTGCTGGCGGTGACGGCCAGTTCACCGCCGTCGGCCAGCTCGAGCCGGCCGCCGCGCAGGCGCCCGCGGTACAGGTTCAGCCCGAGCAGCCGAGCCACGTAGGCGGTAGCCGGACGTCGGCTCACCTCGGTCGGTGAACCGACCTGACGCACTCGGCCGCCCTCCAGCACCACCAGCCGGTCGGCCAACAGCAGCGCGTCCACCGGATCGTGGGTGACCAGCACGCACGGTCGGGCGAAGCGCCGGAGATGGCTGGCCAGCAGGGCCTGCACGTCGAGACGGCTCTGGGCGTCCAGGGCGGCCATCGGCTCGTCGAGCAGGAGGAGCTCCGGTTCCGCGGCCAGTGCGCGAGCCAGGGCCACCCGCTGCTGCTGGCCGCCGGACAACGACGCCGGGCGCCGGGCGGCCAGCCGGTCGAGGTCGAGGCGGCTCAGCCACCGCCGGGCATCCTCGCGCGCCGGTCCCCGGCCCTTGCCGCGGCAGCGACTCGGAAAGGCCACGTTGTCGAGCACGCTCAGGTGGGCGAGCAGGCGATAGTCCTGGAACATCACCCCGACCCGGCGGTGCTCGGGCGCCAGAAAGGTGCCGCTCCGCGCGTCGTCGAACACGGTCGGGCCGAGCACGATCCGCCCGGCGTGGACCGCGGTCAGGCCGGCCAACGCGCTGAGCACGGTGGACTTGCCGGCGCCGTTCGGCCCGATGACCGCCACGACCTCGCCCGGTCCGGCGCTGAGTTCCGCGTCGAGCTCGAACGCTCCGCGGCGAACGGCGATCGCCGCGCGCAGTAGGCCCGAGTCGGCCGGTTCGGTCACGCCGCCCGGCCCGTCACGCCGCCCGGCCGGTCACGCTGCCGCGCCGGGGCGCAGCCACCGATCCCGCAGGGCGACGAGGATGGTCAGCGACACGGCGAGCAGCACGACGCTCAGGGCGATCGCCTCGTCCGGCCCGTCGTCAAGGGCCAGCGACACCACGATGGGCATCGTCTGGGTGCGGCCCGGGTAGTTGCCGGCGAAGATGATCGTCGCGCCGAACTCTCCGAGCGCCCGGGCCCAGCACAACACCGCACCGGCGGCCAGGGACGGCAGCAGGGCCGGCACCGTGACCCGGCGGATGACCGTCCACCGGCCGGCCCCGAGAGTGGCCGCGGCCTGCTCCAGTCCGGGGTCCAGGCCGCGCAACGCGCCTTCCAAGACCAGGACGAGGAACGGCATGGCCACAAAGGTCTGGGCCACCACCACGCCAGCGGTGGTGAACGGCAAAGTGATCCCGAACCACTGGTCCAGGTAGCGCCCGACCACGCCGCGCCGGCCGAACGCGGCCAGCAGCGCAACCCCTCCGGCGACCGGCGGCAGCACCAGCGGGAGCAGGGCAAACGCGCGGATCACCGCGGTGCCGGGCAGGCGCCCGCGGGCCAGCACCCAGGCCAGCGGCACCCCGAGCAGGACCGACAGCGCGGTGGCCGCGGTGGCGCAGCCGAGCGACAGGCGCAGCGCGGTGACCGCCTGCTCGTCGCGCAGGATCGACAGCAGCGACCGCCACGGCGCGCGCACCAGGAGCGCGAGCAGGGGAAGGGCGAACACCATGAGCGCCGCGGCGCCCACCAGGAGCACCGGCCACGGTGCATTGCGACCGGCTCGTCCGGTGGCCAGCTGGTCCCGTTCAGCCGCCGAGATACGCCCCGGGCCCGCGTGGCTCACGGCGGCCCGAAACCGGCCGCACCGAGCACCTGCTGGCCCGCCGGTGATCGGACGAAGTCGGCGAACGCGGACGCGGTCGAGGGATTGCGCGCATGCTTGAGGGCGACGATCGGGTAGGTCGTGACTACGTTCGCCGCGGTCGGGATCGCGATGCCGTGGACCGTGGACCCGGCCGCCTTGACGTCGGTTACGTACACGATGCCGGCGTCCACCTCGCCGGATCGGATCTTCTGCAGCGTCGAGCTGACGTCGGGCTCCAGGGTCACCGGCTTGACCGTGATGCCGGCCTTGGCGAACAGCGCGGTGGCCGCGGCGCCGCAGGGCACCTTGGCCTGGCAGACGGCCACCGTCACCCCCGGCCGAGCCAGGTCGGCCAGGGCGCTCACGTGCCCTGGATTGTCCGGTGGAGTGGCTACTTCCATCGTGTTGGTCGCGAAGTCGACCGGGCGGCTCGCGTTGCCGGCGGCGACGACGGTGGCCATCGTCTTGGTCGAGGCGGCGGCGAACACGTCGGCCGGAGCGCCGCCGTCGATCGAAGTGGACAGCTCGGAGCTGCCGCCGAAGTTGAAGGTCACCTTCGTTCCGGGATGGGCCTGTTCGAACTTCGTGCCGATCGCGGGAAAGGTTTCCTTGAGCGACGCCGCGGCGAAGACGGTGAGGCCGCCCTTCACCGGCGAGCCCGCACTCGAGCCGCCGGAGGGGGGCGAGGACGAGGAGCACCCGGCCATCAGGCCCAGGCCGACCAGCGCGGCCACTCCGTAGGTCCGAGCGCGATGGTGGAAGCCCGCCACCGTCCGGCCGCCGACCGCGGTCACGTCCAGGCCGCCAGTTCGATCACCACATTGGTCGATTTGACCGCGGCGACGGCCTGCACACCGGGCTCCAAGCCGAGCTCGTCCGCCGACTCGCGGCTCATCAGCGAGACCACCCGGTGCGGACCGGCCTGGATCTCGACCTGGGCCATGACCGTGTCCCGGACCACGCGGGTCACCACGCCGAGGAAGCGGTTGCGGGCCGATTCGCCCACCACCGCCGGCAGTGGTGGCCGGGCATCGACGGCGAGTTCCACCGCGGCCCGGGCCACTTCGGCACCATTGATGCGCAGTGGGGCTCCGCCGCCGGAGGCGGCCACCATCCGCCCTGACTCGATCCAGCGCCGGACGGTGTCGTCGCTGACCCCGAGCAGGGCGGCCGCGTCCCGGATCCGGTACGAGGGCACCATGGCCGGTAACTATCCGCAGTTGCGGCGGAACGGGCAAGCTGGGGCCGCAATTGCGGATTCTCGATGCAAGCTCAGATCCAGCTGATCCGATCGCTCAGGTAGACGTAGCCGATGAAGCTGATGGCGTCGATCAGGAAGTGCGCGATGAGCAGCGGCAGCACCCGGCGGGTGCGGGTGAACCACCAGCCGAAGATCAGGCCCATCACCGCGTTCCCGGCGAACCCGCCGAAGCCCTGGTACAGGTGGTAGCTACCGCGCAGGACAGCCGAGGTCAGTACCGAGCGCTCGGTGGACCAGCCGAGCTGGGACAGCCGGGTCAGCAGATAGCCCACGACGATGACTTCCTCGGCGGTCGCATTTTGCAGCGCCGAGGCCAGTAGGACCGGCAGGCGGTACCAGACGTCGGGCAGTCCGCTGGCCACGATGTTGACGTTGGCGCCGAGCTCGTGCGCGGTGTAGACCAGCGCGAGGCCGGGCAGGCCGATCAGCGCCGCGAACCCGGCCCCGAGCAGCAGCTCCCGCCGGGGCCAGTGCAGGTCGAAGCCGATGCCGTATCCGCGTCCACCGGGTGAGCGGGACAGCAGCAGCAGGGCCAGCAGGGCCGGCACCACCCCGCTGAGGACGCCGACGACCTGGTAGAGGAAGTCCAACCACGTGCGGTCGGCGACGTAGGTGCTGTTGAGCACCGCGGTCTGCTGGCTGAGGGCGGTGGGCTGGGTGAGCCGGTCGATGAGGTCCAGCACGGCGCGGACACCCGACAGGCCCAGCGAGACGCCAAGCACCACGAGTACTTCGAGACCGTGGCGGGACGAGGTAACCACGCCGTCGGTTTCGGCGGCAGCGGGGGCGTCGGCCGGCACGGCGCCACGGTACCGGCGAGCCACTACCGTGCTGCCCATGGCGACCCCTTCCGCGGCCCGCTCCAGCGCAGTCGACCACCTGGCCGAGCGGTACCTCGAGGCGTCGGCCGCGCTGGATCCGATCAGTGCCACGAACGTGGGGCTGAGTGGGTACGACGACCGGCTGACGGACTACTCGCCCGAGGGCCACGCCGCGCGGGCCGCCCTGTTGCGCGCGACGTTGCGTGAGGTCGACGCCGCCGAGCGGGACCGGTCGGCCGACCTCGACCGCACCGACCGCATCACCGTGGCCGCGTTGCGCGAACGCCTGGGCCTCGAGCTCGAACGGTCCACTCTCGGCGAGACCGCCCGCAGTCTCAACGTCATCAGCTCACCGGTGCAGGACGTTCGCGCGGTGTTCGACCTTATGCCCACGGCGACGGCGCAGGACTGGCAGACCGTAGCCGCCCGGCTGCTGGCCGTGCCCGAAGCGCTGGCCGGGTACCGGCTGTCGCTGACCGACGAGGCTCGGGCCGGCCGTCGCCCGGCCCGCCGCCAGGTCGAGAAGGTCGCGGCTCAATGCGCCGACTACGGAGGCGCCGACGCCGGATTCTTCGTCACCTTCGCCGCCGGCGCGGACGCCGACGGCGCGCCGTTGTCTGACGAGCTGCGCGCGGACCTGCAGCGCAGCGCGGCTACTGCGGCGTCGGCCTACCGCGACCTCGGCCACTTCCTGCGCACCGATCTGCTGCCGGATGCCGATCCCGCCGACGCGGTGGGCGAGGAGCGTTACCGCCTCGGGTCGCGTTACTTCCTCGGCGCAGCGGTGGACCTGCTGGAGACCTACGAGTGGGGCCAGGACGAGCTGGCGCGGATCGAGGCCGAGATGGCCCGGGTGGCCGAGCAGATCGAGCCCGGCGCAGATCTCTACCGGGCGATCGAGGTCCTCGACGCCGATCCCGCCCGGCGCATTCACGGCCGCGAGGAGTTCCGGGCCTGGATGCAGGACCTGTCCGACCGGACAGTGGCCGAACTCGGGCAGACCCATTTCGACATCCCCGAGCCGATCCGTCGCCTGGACTGCCGCATCGCCCCGACCGAAACCGGCGGCATCTACTACACGCCGCCGAGCGAGGACTTCTCGCGCCCGGGCGCCATGTGGTGGTCGGTGCCGAAGGGCGTCGAGGACTTCTCGACCTGGCGCGAAGTCACCACCGTGTTTCACGAGGGGGTGCCCGGCCACCACCTGCAGTGTGCGCAGACCGCGTATCGAGCCGCGGAGCTGAACCGCTGGCGCCGGCTGGGTTGCTGGGTGTCCGGCCACGGCGAGGGCTGGGCGCTCTACGCCGAGCGGCTGATGGCCGACCTCGGTCACCTCGACGACCCCGGCGCCCGGCTCGGCATGCTGGACGGGCAGGCCTTCCGGGCCGCCCGGGTGGTGCTCGACATCGGCGTGCACCTGCAACTGCCGGTGCCGCCCGAGTTGGGGGAGGGGACCTGGGATGCCGAGCGGGCCTGGACGTTCCTGCGCCGCCACGCCCGAGTCGGGGAGCAGCTGCTGGGTTTCGAACTGGACCGTTACCTCGGCTGGCCCGGGCAGGCACCGTCGTACAAGGTCGGCGAACGGATCTGGCTCGACCTGCGGGAGCAGGTCCGGACGGCAGAGGGCGCGGGCTTCGACCTGACCGCGTTCCATCGGCGGGCTCTGGACGTCGGCTCGGTCGGGCTGGACGTCCTGCGCACCGCGCTGTTGGAGGACCAACCGGCGTGAGCGCACCTGCGGCCACGCCGGGCCGGGTGTGGCGGCGGCGGATGCAGGCCCGCGACGCCACCGTCGAGCACCGGGCGTCCACCGACCTCGAGCTGCTGTTCGACCTGACGTTCGTGGTCGCCGTGGCCGCGGTCTCCACCGCGCTGGCCCACCAGTTGGCCGCCGGGCAGATCGCGCACGGCGTCGGGCTGTACCTCATGACGTTCTTCGCCATCTGGTGGGCCTGGGTGAACTTCACCTGGTTCGCCTCGGCCTTCGACACCGACGACGTTCCCTACCGGCTGCTGACCCTGGTGCAGATGGCCGGCGTCCTGGTGCTGGCCGCCGGGGTGAAGCGCGCGTTCGAGGACTCGGACTTCACGGTCATCGTCGTGGGATATGTGATCATGCGCCTGGCCATGGTCGGGCAATGGCTGCGGGCCGCTGCCGGCGACCCGGCCTTCCGGATCACCTGCCTGCGCTACGCCGCCGGTGTGTCGCTCGTCCAGCTCGCCTGGATCGCCAGGATGGCCCTGCCCGCCGACGTCAGCACGGCCAGCTTCGTCCTGCTGGCCGCGGCCGAGGTGATCGTGCCGGTGTGGGCCGAGCGCGGGGCGATGACCACCTGGCATCCGCGCCACATCGGCGAGCGCTACGGGCTGTTCACGATCATCGTGCTCGGCGAGGGCATCGCCCAGGTCGGCAACGCCTTCGCCGCCGCCGTCGACGGCCACATCACGGTCAACCTCATCACCACTGCGGTCGGCGGCATCGTGCTGCTCTTCGCGTTGTGGTGGATCTACTTCGCGCGGCCGGTCGGTGACCAGTTGCGTGACCGCCGCAGCCTCGCGTTCGTCTGGGGCTACGGCCACCTGCTGGTCTTCGCCTCGCTGGCCGCGATGGCCGCGGCACTGGAGGTGAGCATCGAGGCCGTCGGCGGCCATGCGGGCGGCGGCGACGGCCTGGCCATCTCCGATCTCGAGGTGGCCCTGGCCATCGGGATGCCGGTCGCGGTGTTCCTGCTGGTGCACGGGCTGCTGGTGCGCGCCCTGGACGACGCCGCCGAGCCGCCACTTCCAGCGGTGTTCGCCAGCGCGGCGGCCACCGTTCTGCTCGCCCTTACCGGCGCGGTGCTCCCGCTGCCCGTGGCCGGGTCGGTGATGTGCCTGCCCGCGGTGGCCGTCGTCGTGTACCTCGTGGCCTCGGCTCATCAGCGGGCCGTGCGGGCGAGGCTGCCGCTGCTGCGCGAGGGAGCGTCCTGAGCGCCGAAGCGGCCGACCGGCCGGAGGACGACGCCCCGCCCGCAGAGTCCTCGTCCACCGCCGCCGCGGCAGCCGATGAGATCGCCACCGAGCAGCTGCGGGTGGCCGTCCTCTACGTCCGCCTCGACGGGATGCGCGAGGCCGCCGCGCAGGCGCTGGCCGACGCCGCCGGCGCACCGACCGCCGGCACGCCGGCCGCTCGCTCGGAGCGCGAGGCGTTCGTCGACCTGTACGCCCGGCGGGTACGACAGCTGCAGTCGGTGGAGCAACGGCTGTGCTTCGGTCGTCTGGACCTGGCCGAGGGCGGGATCCGCTACGTGGGGCGGATCGGCATCAGCGACGACGAGCGTCAAGAGCTGCTGCTCGACTGGCGGGCGCCGGCGGCCGAGCCGTTCTACCAAGCCACCGCGGCCACGCCGCGGGGGGTGGTGCGCCGCCGCCAGATCACCACCCGAGGCCGGACGGTCACCGGCGTCTCCGACGAGGTGCTCGACGCCGGGCGCTTCGCCGCCGACGGTGCCGGCGGATCGCGCGTGGTCATCGGGGAGGGCGCGCTGCTGGCCAGCCTGGAGTCGGTGCGCACCGGCCAGATGCGCGACATCGTGGCCACCATCCAGGCCGATCAGGACCGGGTGATCCGGGCGCCGGCCGAGGGCGTGCTGGTCGTGCAAGGTGGCCCGGGCACCGGCAAGACCGCGGTCGCGCTGCACCGCGCGGCCTTTCTGCTCTACGACCGCCGGGAGCGCCTGGAACGCAGCGGAGTGCTCGTCGTCGGACCGAACCGGCGCTTCCTGCACTACATCGACCAGGTCCTACCTACCCTGGGCGAGGCCGAGGCGGTGGTCATGCGCACCGCCGGCGAGCTGTACCCGGGTGTGGTGGCCACGGCTGAGGAGGACGCGCCGCTGGCTGTCCTCAAGGGCGACCCGCGCATGGCCGACGTCCTGGCCGAGGCGGTGCGCCGGCGCCAACGGGTCCCGGATCGCCCGGTGCGTCTGGACATCGACGCAGCGATCGTGACGCTGCGTCCGGGCGACGTCCGGGCCGCCCGCGAGCACGCCCGCCGCGAGGGCAGTCCGCACAACGAGGCACGTACCGGTTTCGTGCGGGAGGTCCTCAACCGCCTGGTCCGCCAGCTGGCGGCGGCCCGCGGCGTCGAGCTCGACCAGCAGGTGCGCGGCGAGCTACTGGAGGAGCTGCGCGAGACGCCGGCGGTGCGTCGCGAGGTCAACTGGTGCTGGGCGCCGATCACCGCTGAACGCCTGCTGCGCGACCTGTTCGCGGTGCCGAAACGGCTGGCCGAGGCAGGGGCCGGTCTGAGCGACGAGGAGCGGAGGCGGCTGCAGCGTCCCCGGACCGCGCCGTGGACGGTGTCCGACATCGCTCTGCTCGACGAGGCGGCCCAGCACCTCGGGGCTTATCCCGTCCCGGTCGGCACCGAGCGCCGCGACGCCGGACCGACCGCCAGCGAGATCGAGTACGCGCGCGCGGTGCAGGCGACCTTCGGCCGGTCCCCGGTCAGCGCCGAGGAGCTGGCTCAGCGCTACGCCGGGGACAGCGACCTGGCCTCGGTGGCCGAGCGGGCGGCCGCCGACCGGACCTGGGCCTTCGGCCACATCGTCGTCGACGAGGCCCAGGAATTGTCGGCCATGACCTGGCGGCTGTTGATGCGGCGATGCCCTTCCCGCTCACTGACCGTCGTCGGCGACCTGGCCCAGACCGGTTCGGCGGCCGGCGCGACGAGCTGGGCCGAGGTCCTGGCGCCGCACGTTGCCGATCGGTGGCGGCAGGCCGAGCTGACGGTCAACTACCGCACGCCAACCCAGGTGATGGAGCTGGCCGCGGCCGTCCTGCACGCCAATGGGAGCCCGGTAACGCCACCGTCGTCGGCCCGCCGCGGTCGCTTCGAGCCGGCCTGGCACCGTATCGCCGCCGACGCCCCGGACTGGGCCGAACGACTGCGCGCGGTGCTCGGCGCCGTGCTGCCGTCACTTGTTGGAGGTACCGCGGCGGTGATCTGCCCGGTCGGCCTTCGCCAGCCGGCGCAGGCGGCGCTGGCCGACCTGGGGGAGACCGTGCCGGTCCTCACCGTGGCCGAGGCCAAGGGATTGGAGTTCGACGCAGTGGTGCTGCTCGACCCGGCCGGCATCGGGGCCGGTTCCGCGCGCGGGCCCAACGACCTCTACGTAGCCCTGACCCGCCCCACCCAGCAGCTGCACATCGTCTACTCCGGAGCGCTGCCGGCCGGCCTGGCCGAGCCGGCGCCTGCCGGCTGACCCGCGAACGGTTCGCGGTCGCGGCGGTTTCCGGGAAACCGTTGTGGCCGTCGTACCGGCGTGGTGCGATGCAGCCATGAGCGCCCCCGGAGGAACCCTGCTGGCTATCGGAACCAAGAAGGGCCTGTGGCTGGCCCGCAGCGACGACCGACGCAGCTGGTCGGTCTCCGGCCCGCACTGGCTCATGCACGAGGTGCCCAGCGTGGCGATCGACACCCGCGCCGGCCGTACCCGCCTGCTCGTCGGCGTACGCAGTGAGCACTGGGGACCCACCGTGGCCCACTCCGACGACCTCGGCCAGACCTGGGTGGAACCGGAGCGCGGCGCGATCCGCTTCCCATCCGACAGCGGAGCCGCCGTCGAGCGGATCTGGCAGCTGCAGCCGGACGCCCCGGACCGGCCGGGCGTGGTCTGGGCCGGCTGCGAACCCATATCGGTCTGGCGTTCCGACGACGGCGGCGAGCACTTCGAGCTCAACCGGGCGCTGTGGGACCACCCGCACCGCCCGCAGTGGGGGGCGGGCTACGGCGGGGCCGCAGCCCACTCGATCGCGCCGAGCCCGGCCGACCCGGACACCGTCCACGTGGCCATGAGCACCGGCGGCGTGTATCGCACCACCGACGGCGGAGCGTCGTGGACGGCGCGCAACACTGGCATCTCCGCCTACTTCCTGCCCGAGCCGAACCCCGAGTTCGGACAGTGCGTCCACAAGATCGCCCGTGACGCCGAGGTGAGCGAGCGGCTCTACGCCCAGAACCACCACGGGGTCTATCGCACCGACGACGCCGGCGACACGTGGAAGTCGATCGCCGACGGCCTGCCCTCGGACTTCGGCTTCGTGATGCTGACCCATCCCACGCGCGGCGGCACGGCGTGGGTCATCCCGCTCAAGGCCGACGGTGAACGCATTCCGCCCGAGGGCCGGCTGGCCGTGCACCGGACGACGGACGGCGGCCAGACGTGGACCCGCTTCGACAGCGGCCTGCCGCACCAGGAGTTCAACGCCGTGCTGCGCGACGCGGCCGCCGTCGACACCGCTGATCCGACCGGCGTGTACTTCGGCACGCGAGGCGGCGAGGTCCACGCCAGTGCGGACGAGGGCGCGTCGTTCACCGCGGTGGCCGCGCACCTGCCCGACGTGCTGTGCGTCCGGGCGGCGCTGATCTGATGCCCGGCGCTGATCTGACGCGCGGCGCGGACGGGATAGGCAGAGCTCGTTCCGCGGACGATATCGAGGGAGCCGGCGGCACGGTCACGGTCGTGCTGCCCCGCATGCTGGTCGACGCGGCCGGCGGGCAGCGCCGACTGGCGGTCGCGTTGGACGCCGGCGCCACCGTGGCCGACCTGCTCGACCGACTGGGCGAACAGCATCCACGGCTGGAACGGCGGGTGCGCGACGAGGCCGGCGGGTTGCGCCGCTTTGTCAACGTCTATCTCGACGGCGAAGAGGTCCGCGGCCTGGCCGGGCCGGCAACGCCGGTGCGGCCCGGGCAGGAGATCAGGATCCTGCAGTCGGTGGCCGGTGGGTGAACGCCGCCGCGGCTATGGCACGGTTAGCGCGAACCGGCCCCCACGAACGGCCCCGGGATCAGTGCGTCGACGACGACATCACTCGAGCAGGAGAAATCCATGAGCATGGGCGTGCCCCCGCAAAATCTCTCCGACGAGGACCTGTTGCGCGAGCTGACGCACCTCAAGAAGAAGAAGGACGACATCCAGGCCGGGGGAACCGTCGATCAAAAGGCCAATCACGCTACGCGCACGGCCGAGCTGGAGGGGGAGTTCCTGCGCCGCACCCCGGCCGA
>JBDUAD010000075.1:0-13386 GCA_040004775.1 bacterium
AGCGGAGAACAGCCCGGGCGGCACGTAGGAGTTGATCTGGGACAGATAGACGGTCTCGTCGATCCCGAACCGTCAGTGGCCACCGAGCAGGATGAGCGGCGACGCGGTGTGGACCACCGCAACCGCGATCAGCAGGACCCGGGGTGCCGCCACCACGGCACCGTCGTCGGCTCCTGCGGCTGCAGGTGCGCGGGCGCATCCACGGTCATCGAGGCGGTTCCCACGGCACGCTGAAGAGCGGACGGACGTCCTGCAGCGCGGCCGGAGGCTGCACTGTGGACCGGGCGACGACCTCGGTCCACTCGACGGGCCGGCGGTGGTGCAGCTGCGCCGGATCCGTGCGCACGAAGCGGTAGTCGCCGGCCACGGCTCCAACGAGCAGGGCCCGACCGCCACTGACGGCAACGGCGATGTCGTCGCCGGTGCGCACGTCACTGATCAATTCGGCCAAGGCCCGCAGCGCGCGCGGAGGGCGCCGGGTTGCCGGTTCGAGCCGCTCGCGCAGCATGGCCAGGTCGTGGCCGGCGACGTCGGCGAGCAGTCCAGTGGCCGGTCCGAAGCCGACCAGCCCCTGGGCCACGCACCGCCCGAGCGCGGCCTCGGTCTCCGGTCGCAGGACCCACAGGTGCCCGGCCGGGACGGGCCGGTTGGGCGGGTCAGGAATCACGTCGTCGGGCTCGGGCCACCAGTACTCGTCGTCCGGAGCCGTGCCGGGAAACCGTGGCCCGTAGTAGGCGGGATCCTTGGCCACGAGGCGGGCGCGATGCGAGTTGTGCAGGCGCTCGTCACCCAGCCAGGTGGGCAGCTGACCGGCGCGGGCCAAATCCGCCTGCGTGCGCTCGGCCACCTCGGGCGCGAACTCGCCGATCTGGGCCGCCGTCGAATCGGCGTGCCCCAGCGCGGTCCAGGCCTGCACACAGTCCAGCCCGTACCGCACCAGCGCCGGCGTTCGTCCCCGCCACATCGCCACCGCGGGGTGGTTACGCCAGCCGTAGTCCGGCAGCTCGATGGCGCGCAGGATCTGCAACGTCTCGACCCGTTGCTTGCCCAGCCGCGCCGGGTCGAGCACCTGCGCCGAGGCCCGGAAGTTCGGGTAGGGCAGGAACGTCTGCACCGATCGAGTATCCCGCACGCTCCCGTCCGAGCCGGACGGGTCGCGCCCAGGCGCCGCGATAACCCGCGGGGCGGGTAGCTCGCGGGCGGACAGTTCGCGCCGGTCGCCCCGATGTGGGTGCCGTACCCTCGACCAGCGTGAAGGACGGTGACACGGCGCTGTTGGCCTCCGCTGACGGCGACGTGGTGCAGGAGCTGGTCGAGACCTATCACCTCCGTCGCGCCGGCGCTCGCCCTTCCCTTGCCGAGTACTCGAAGCAGCTCTGGGGGCGGCGGCACTTCATCCTCGAGTTCTCCAGCGCGAACAATGCCGTCGGCTACTCCCGCAGTCTCCTCGGTCAGGCCTGGCAGGTCCTCACGCCACTGCTCAACGCCGGCGTCTACTACCTCATCTTCGGTGTGCTGCTGCACACCAGGCGGGGGGTGCACAACTACGTCGCGTTCCTGGTCGTCGGGATCTTCATCTTCACCTTCACCCAGAGCAGCGTGCTTCAGGGAGCGAAGTCCATCACCAGCAACCTCGGGCTGACGCGTGTGCTCCATTTTCCACGGGCGGTGCTCCCCGTCTCGTCCACACTGGTCGCTCTGCAGCGCTTGGTCATCTCCTTGGTGGTCATGATCCCGATCGTCCTGCTGACCGGTGAGCGCCCGTCGCCGCGTTGGCTGTTGTTGTTCCCCGCCTTAGTGCTGCAGGCGATGTTCTGCCTGGGGCTGGCCTGCGTCATCGCTCGCATCGGCGCCAAGATCCCCGACACCTCCCAGATCCTGCCCTTCGTCCTGCGGACCTGGCTCTACTTGTCCGGGGTCTTCTACAGCGTTCACACATTCGGCGCCGGCCACAGCCACTACGTCACGTTCCTCCTCACGATCAATCCGGGGGCGGTCTACGTGGAGCTGGTCCGCGACGCGTTGATCGTCGGCGGCCCGCCACTGCCGCGGTTCGAGTGGGTGTACGCGGTGGGCTGGGCGATCGTTGTCGCCGCGGCGGGCTACGTCTTCTTCTGGCAGGCCGAGGAGCAATACGGGCGTGTCTGAGCCTTCCGGAGCAGACTCGCCGACGGTCATCGTCGATGACGTGCACCTGGTGTACAAGGTGGCTGGTCGACACGCCAAAGCTGGCGCTCCGGCCGCCCTTCGTCGCATCGTGCTGCGTACGGGTCCGCCGGGACTACGCGAGATCCGCGCGGTCCGCGGCGTCAGCCTAATTGCCCACCGTGGTGAGGCCATCGGTCTCATCGGCCCCAACGGGTCGGGCAAGTCGACCCTGCTGCGGGCGATCGCCGGGCTGATGCCACCGCAGTCCGGCGCGATCTACACCCAGGGCCAGCCGTCGCTGCTCGGCGTCGGAGCGGCTCTGATGAACGACATGACCGGGGAACGCAACGTGATCCTCGGCTGTCTGGCCATGGGCATGACTCCGGCCGAGGTGAAGGAGCGCTACGACTCCATCTGCGAATTCGCCGGGATCGGTGACTTCATCTCGCTGCCCATGAACACCTACTCCTCCGGCATGGCTGCCCGGCTGCGCTTCGCGATCGCCGCGAGCAAGTCGCACGAGGTCCTGCTGATCGACGAAGCATTGGCCACCGGCGACGCGGAGTTCCGCCGGCGTAGCGAGGCCCGCATCCGGGAGCTGCGCGCCGATGCCGGCACCGTCTTCCTGGTCAGCCACGGGCTGGGCGTGGTCCGTGAGACGTGTAATCGCGTGATCTGGCTCGAAAAGGGCGCGGTCATGGCCGACGGCAGCGCTCGGGAGGTCGTCGACGCCTACGAAGCCCGACACGATCCCCAGGCGCTCAGCGACCGCCTGGCCGCGGCGCGAGCCGGCGGCAAGGTCTGGGCCTACGACGAGTCCTCGGCAATCTGATCCGCCCTCGCGACCGAAGACGCGTCCGCGAAGATTGGCCACCGAGGACCCGCCACCGAAGACAGGAACGTTCAGGTGACCAAGAAGGTCAGCGTCGTGATACCGGTGTGGAATCCCGGCCGTTACATCGACCGGTGCATAGCGTCTCTGGTGGCACAGACCATGCCGGCCGAGGACTTCGAAGTACTGTTCATGGACGACGGTTCTACCGACGGGACCCAGGATCGCCTCGACGAGCTGGCTACCGCCCACCCCCATTTCGTCGTCCACCACCTGCCGAATTCCGGCTGGCCGGGCAAACCGCGGAATTTCGGCATCGACCGAGCCGCCGGCGAATACGTGTTCTTCATGGACAACGACGATGCGCTCGGTGCCGAAGCGCTGGAGCGCATGTACGCCATCGGTGCCCGCAACACGTCCGACATCGTCATCGGGAAGGTGATCAGCAACTTCCGCGGCGTTCCCCACCAGGTGTTCCGTTACACCCGGGAGCGGTGCACCGTCCACGACGCGCCGCTCTTCGACAGCCTTACGCCACACAAGATGTTCCGGCGCGCCTTCCTGCTCGACAACGGCATTCGCTATCCCGAGGGCAAGCGTCGCCTCGAGGATCAGCTCATCATGGCCCGCGCCTACTTCCCGGCGAAAAGTGTCAGCATCGTCGGCGATTACGTCTGTTACTACTACCTCAAACGCGACGACGGTAAGAACGCCGGCTCCACCCGGATCGAACCGGCCGCCTACTACGACAATCTTCGAGAAGTACTCGACGTGGTCGAGGCGAACACCGAGCCGGGTGAGTTCCGCAACTCCATACAACGCCGGTTCTACCGAGGCGAGATGCTGGGTCGCGTCGGCGGTTCGGGGCTGCTCCAGTACCAGCCGCACTACCGGGAAGCGCTGTTGGCCGAGGTGCGGCGGCTGACGCTGGAGCCCCGGTTCGCTCCTGAGGTCCACGCGGGCTTGCCGGTCCTGCTTCGTGCGCGGTCCCACCTCGTGCGCGAGGGGAACGTCGAGGATCTTCTGACTGCCGCGCAGCGCTCGAACGCGATCCACGCCCGAGCACGACTGAAGTCGGTGCAATGGCAGAACGCAACGCTGCGGCTCACGGTCGACGCTTGGTTCACATTCGCCGGCGAACGCCTGGAGCTCAACCAACGCCACGACCGGCTGTCCGTCTCGCCCGAGCTTGCTCCTGGCGTGCCCGAAGCGCAGCTCGAGTGCACCGACCAAGTCGCCGACCTACTGGCGGACGTGACGATCAGAAACCGGGACACCGCCGACGAGTTCTTCCTGCCGGCGGATCTGCGGTGTCGCCGCGACGTCCTGCGGCGCGAGGACGGTCAGGCGGTCGTGAGCCCGCGCTGGCAGGGCGACGTCCATATCGATCCGAGCACCGCACTCGGCGGACGGCGCCTGCCGCGTGGCGTCTGGGACGTCAACGTCCGGCTGTCTGGGCTCGGCGTGTCGCGCACGATCCGTCTGGGCAGTGATCGCGACGCTGCGGTGAGTGGGGCCGCGCGCTCGGCGATCGTGGGGGACGAGGCCATCGTGGTGATCCCGTACTGGACCGATCCCTACGGAAATCTCAGCCTCGACATCGACCAGCACGCCAAGAGCATCAAGGACGCCCTGACGCTGCGCCCGGCCCAGGTCCGCCTGACCGGGCGAATCCGCCCGAGCGGTCTCACCGCGCAGCTGCCGCTGATTGCCGGCCGCAAGGAGTTCTCCGGCGCCGAACTCCGTCTCATCGAGCGTCGAACTGCCGCCGTCCGTGATCAGCCGATGACGGTCGAGCCGACTGCTGACGGCCTCACCGCATCCAGCCGCTTCCGATCGGGTGATGGGCAGCCGTTTCCGCTGACGCCGGGCACCTGGGACATCTTGTTGATCATCCCCGAGCTGGGTTCGACCATCCCCACACGATGCGGCCTGGTGGTGCGCGTGCCGCGCTATGGCGCGTCCCGGGTTCTCGTGGCGCCGGAGTCCTCGGTTAGACGCGTCGGCGTGTCCGACGTTCGTGCCGTCCTTCGCTCGGTGCGGCGTGAGGGAGTGGGAGCCACGATCCGGCGGCTACAGGACTGAGCTCGCGGCGGCGCGGTCGAGAAGCACGGCCGAGAAGCGCTCGATGGCCGGCCGGGTCAGATGAGCGGCGGCCGGCCGGCTCGGGTCATCCGCACGATCGTGAGCCAGGACATCGGTCGGCGCGGGCCGGCGTCGCCGCGAAATCCTTCGATCGCACCACGAAGCGACTGGCGCAGCGCCGTCCGACCGCGGACGCGCGAAACGGTGAGCACCGACCAGATCAGCAGGTACAGGATCGCCATGGGGAGGGGCAGGCGTCGACGGGCCAGGAAGACCCGGTTGCGAGCCGACAGCCGGTAGAGGTCGGCGTGCCGGGTCGGTGCCACCGCGGGATGGTGGACCACGATGTCGCCCTGGTAACGAACCCGGACACCGGCATCCCAGGCCGCCCAGGCCAGGTCGATGCCCTCGTGGGCGTAGAAGAACTCCCCGGCCCATCCGCCGATGCGCTCGAAGAGGGCTCGTCTGATGGCGACCGCGCCCTCCCACAACGCGGTCACGTCGCTCGAACGGGCCGGGTCGCCGACGTGCAGCCGTGGCGTCCACCGCCGCGGGGCCGGTCGTCCCTCCGGGTCTATCACCCGGGGCTGGACGACGCCGAGGTCAGTGTGAACCTCGAAGAGGGCGGCGACACGGGCAAGGGCGTCGGGGTCCGGTAGGCAGGCGTCGTCGTCGAGGAAGAACAGCAGGTCGCCCGAGACATGGGCGACGCCGGCGTTACGCCCGGCCGGGATGCCGACGTTGTCCGCAAGTCCGACCGCGGACACCCCGGGCGGTAGGCCGCTCGGTTCCCAGCCGTTGCCGACCACCACCACGTCGAGATCGACGCCGCGCTGGCCCAGCACGCCCCGCAGGGCTCGGCTGAGCTCGTCGGGACGGCGGCCCTGAGTGAGGACGACCACGCCGAACGACGGTCGACGGCTCATTCCGCGCGCAGTCGAGCTGAGGTCAGGATGGCCAGGAAGTGACCCACGACGGACAGTAGAACCAGCGGCGCGCCGACCGCGACGAGCGTCCGCGTTCCGACGAGGTGCCCGCCGGCCACGGCGTCGACCACGGCGGCGGCGAGGGCGATCAGGGTCAGTTCCACCGAGTGGTAGATCCGGTGGAAGGGAACGAATCGAGCCAGCTGGCGCAGCCGGGCCAGGAGCCCGACACGAGGCCGGCTGGCCGCGGCCGTGTCCGGCAGCCGGGACAGCCCCGCCCCGGCCCGGGCGGCGTGAACCATATCGTTGAGCGCCTTGTTGAGGCACACCAACCAGGCGAAGATCGCGCCCGTGGCCAGCCATCCGTGGTGCGTCGAGATATGGCTGAGCCCACCGCCGGCGCGGATCCCGAGGGCGAACGCGATGAGTGTCTCCGCCGTGTAGTGCCCGAACTTGTCGAGGAAGATCCCCATGGGACTGGACGTCCCTCGCCACCGGGCCACCTCCCCGTCGCAGGCGTCCCACAACATCTGCAGTTGGGTGAGAAGAACGGCGAGGACGGCTCCGGCCAACCCGTCGATCAGCAGGGCCAGGGCCGCCAGCCACCCGCTTCCGATCATTAGCCAGGTCACACCGTTGGCGCTGAACCCCGCGCGCAGCAACATTCGGGTCAGGTAGGGAGAAATCCGGCGCGTGTACAGGTCACCCGTCCAATGTTCGGCGCTGCGGCGACCGCGCACGGCCGGTGGCTGAGTGACCTCTCGCAGGAGCGCGATCGACGGACGCGCCGGCCGCTGCTCGGCGCTCACGAGCCCCCGCCGAGGTTCCGGGCGGCACGGGCGGACACTTCCAGGTCCCGTTGCCGGATCAGGTCCGAACACACCGACAGGAATCGTTGCGTCGATGCTCCCGGCGTGACGTCGCCCAGCGTGTAGTCGGTCAACGCGCGGCGTTGGGACGCGACCTGATCGGCCAAGGCGGCATGGACGACCTCCGCCGCGCGCCCGGCCGCGCTGGCCGGCAGGCTGGGCAGGTGATCGAGCAACGTATCGGAGTCGATGTACGCCGCCGGCGAGAGGGGCCGGGTGACCACCAGTGGCTTGCCGGTGACCAGCCAGTCGCTGGCTACCGCAGAGATGTCGCTGACCAGGACGTCGGCCGGCTCGGCCAACGGGTTCCACGACGGCGCGGTGTCCACCCGGTGCTCCGCCCCGGGGTCGGTCCGCGCGCTGGTCGAGATCAGCTCGCGCAGCTCGGCGTCGGCGATCGCGAAGTCCGGGCGGTTGGCACCCGTGCGCGGATGCGGCCGGTAGACGACCCGCAGCCCTCCGTCGGCCAGCAGCGAGGTGAGCAACTGGTGGCCGTGGGATCGCACCGAGCTGTAAGCCATGCTCGGCTGAGCGCCTTCCCACGTCGGCGCGTACAGCACGGTCGGCCGCCGGTCCGCGGCCGTCGGGCCGGCCGTCGCGGGCTGGTCCAACGGCGGCCGCCCGACGAGTCGCACGTGGGCGTCGACGTCGTAGTGCAGGAGCGTGCGCCGCAACCGTTCGCGCCCGGCCGCACCGGCAACCAGCACGAAGTCGTAGGCCTTGACCTGATTGCTGGTCGAGGCGACCTTGTCGCTCTCGCCGTGACCCAGGTAGGCGTGAAACATCGAAGCGAAGCGCAGGCACTGCAGATTGCGGACGTTGTGGTTGACGTAGAGCGCGAGCGAGACGGTGCTGCGAGAAACCAGGTCGTCAAGGGTCGCGCTGCGCGCGGCACAGATGACCGGGAACGGAGTCTGCGCCCGCACCGCCGCCGCCGTGCGGCTGTCCAGGCATACGACTCCCACCCGGTGTTCCCCGTCGAGGCGGCGCAGGGGTCCGTACCACTGCTGCAGCTGGTAGAGATTGGTCATCGTGTCCGGGAAATAGACCATCACCGAGAACGGCAGCGTGCCGCCCAGCAGGGCCTCGTCGTCGCCGAGCCCGTCAGGCTCCCCTTCGGGAAGCAGCCGTAATCTGCGGATCAGCCGGCCCCCGAGACGACGCACGCGACGCCCGACCGCGATGCTCACCGCGCGCAGCCTAATCGCTGGCGGCGCGGCCGAACTGCGCGGTCAGCCGGGATCACCAAGGTAGGATTCGATCGCCCTGAGCCCGTCTCTGGCTTCCCCGATCGCTCGACATCGACCCGACTGGATGATGCCCGGCATGACCGCCACTCCTTCGGATCTCCCTACGATCGCGGTCGTGCTGGCCGGTGGCACCGGTTCCCGAGTCGGGTTGAACATCCCCAAACAACTCCTGAAAGTCGCTGGCCGAACGATCATCGAACACACCGTGGCCGCTCTGCACGACTGTCCCGAGGTCGACGAGATCATCGTGGTCATGACGCCGGACTTCATCGACGTCGCCCAGAAGTTGTTGCTCGGCCGCAGCGGCTGGCCCAAGGTGAGCCGGGTCCTCGCCGGAGGACCCGACCGCAACGATTCCACCAGGATCGCGCTCGCGGCGATCGAGGCCGACGAGGCCAACGTGCTGTTCCACGATGCGGTACGTCCGCTCGTGTCCCGCCGGGTCGTCTCCTCCTGCCTCGAGGCACTGGGGACCTACGAGGCCGTCGATGTCGCCATCGGCTCGGCCGACACGATCATCCGGGTCGATGCCGAAGACCGCGTGGTCGAGATCCCCGACCGCAGTCGGCTGCGCCGCGGGCAGACACCGCAAGGTTTCCGGCTGTCGACGATCAGGCGCGCCTATGCCCTGGCGGCCGCGGATCCGGACTTCCGCGCCACCGACGACTGCGGCGTCGTTTTGCACTACCTGCCCGACGTAGCGATCTATGTGGTCGCCGGCGACGAGCAGAACATGAAGGTGACCTATCCCGTCGATCTCTTCATTGCGGACAAGCTGTTCCAACTCGGATCGCACCTCGCCGCTCCGAGTTCGGAGGAGGACCGGCGAAGGGCCCTGGCCGACAAGACGGTCATCGTCTTCGGAGGCAGCTACGGCATCGGGGCGGACGTCGTGAAGCAGGCCGAAGCCGCCGGCGCGCGGGTGTTCTCCTTCAGCCGATCGGCCACGCAGACCTACGTCGAGGACTTTGAGTCGGTCGCTCGGGCGGTGCAGGAGGTGGCGTGGGAGACCGGCGGCATCGACGCAGTTGTGCTCAGCGCGGCGCAGTTGGCCAAGGGCCGGCTGTCGGAGATGGACGGCGATGAGGTCCGTCAGCAGATGGAGGTCAACTACCTCGGCCCGGTGAACGTCGCCCGGGCCTGCGGCAAGCATCTGCGGGAGACCGGCGGCCACCTCGTGCTCTTCACCTCCAGCTCCTACACCAGGGGCCGGGCCGGGTACGCGATGTATTCCTCGACCAAGGCGGCCGTGGTCAACCTGGCCCAGGCTCTGGCCGACGAGTGGTCGGCCGAGGGCGTTCACGTGAACGTCGTCAACCCCGAACGCACACGCACGCCGATGCGAGAGCTGGCCTTCGGTGCGGAGCCCGACGGAACCCTGCTCGACAGTGCGGTGGTCGCCGCGACCGTCCTGGACCTCCTGGTCAGCGATGCCACCGGACACGTGGTGGACGTGCGCCAGCAGAAGGCCGCCTCGGTGGTGGGCCCGAATGGGTTCGGGGTGCTCGAGGAGGCCGACGCGGCGGTGGCCGAGGGCGAGCTGGCGGGTCAGAGCAAAGACTCGGTGGAGTGACTCGTTCCGCTCGCCTCGGGCCCGCGCTTGCTCTGTTCGCCGCGTACGGCCTTGTCCTGGTCACGCTCGTAGGCAGTCTTCGTGGTCTGGTGCTGGCCGCCGCCGCAACGTACGGGGTCGAGACCGGGTTGCTGTGGCGACCCGACACCGCCCTGCAGGCGCGCCTGAATCGGGTTGGCGCGGGCATCGCCTGGCGCTTCTTCTTCCGGCAGGTGGTGATCGTCGGCGTCCTGGCCCGCAGCGGGAAATTGACGCCCGCGCAGCTGGCCGTGGTCGTCGTCTGTGTGGTCGGCCACCACTGCGCGGTGGCGATCCACACGGGACTGCGGGTGGTCGTCAACGCCAGGCGGCTGCGGCGGCTCGAGACCCGCAATCTGGCCGTGCCCGGTGAAGCGCTGCCGCCGCCGCCTCCCGGGTGGCTCTTCCGCCGCGGCGCCTGGCTCATTCTCTCCACGGACCTGTTCCTGTTGGCCGGGCTTGCGGTCGGCGCCTTCGGTGGGTCTTTCGACGTGGTGCCTCTGGCCGCCGTGGTGACGGTGGTTGCTGCCCTCGCCCTGTCTCTCGGTCTCACGCCGGCGGTGGTGCGGTTGCGTCGGCTCCCATCGGATGAGCTGCGGATGGCGGCCGCGCAGCAAGCGGTCGATGCCCTGCAGCCGTTGGTGATCCTCTACTTCTCCGGCGGCCGGACGTCGGTGTATCAGGTCAACATGTGGCTGGAGGTGATGGAGCGCCTCGATCGCCGAGTACTGATCCTGCTGCGGGAACGTCGCTACCTCGGCGACGTCCCCGAGACCTCGGTCCCGATCCTGTGCCTGCCGTTCTCCGTGGACCTGATGAACTTCCCGATACCCAGTGCGCGGGTCAGCCTCTACGTAGCCAACGTCGGAAAGAACATCCACCTGCTGCGCGAACCGACACTGCAGAGCGCGTTCATCGGTCACGGCGACAGCGACAAGACCGCGAGCTTCAATCCGTTCGCCAAGGTCTACGACGAAGTGTGGGTGGCCGGCGAGGCGGGCCGTCAGCGGTATCTGCGCGCTCAGGTCGGCGTGCGGCAGGAGGAGATCGTCCTGGTCGGGCGCCCTCAGCTCGACGCCGTCACCCCGGCCCAGGCCGATCGTGACGGCCAGCCCTTCACGGTGCTGTACGCGCCGACGTGGGAAGGCTGGACCGAGGACCCGCATCAGTCGTCGCTGATACCGATGGGGCACGAGATCGTGCAACTGCTGCTGTCCGATCCGGGCGTGCGGGTGCTGTACAAACCTCATCCCCTCACCGGCAAGGTCAACCCGGATGCGACCAGGATCGACGCCGAGATTCGCGCGCTCCTGCAGGCGGCCGGGCCCCATCACATGGCCGTGACCACGACCACCCCGCTCTACGAGTGCTTCAACGACAGCGACGCGCTGATCAGTGACATCTCGAGCGTCGTCTCGGACTATCTGAAGTCGGAGAAGCCGTACTTCGTGACCAACGGGGCGGCCATTTCCGAGGCGCAGTTCCGCAGGATGAACCCGGCGGCGGCCGGTGCCTACCTCGTCGGTCCGGCGGCCAGCGGCCTGGGGGAGGGCATGGCCGCAGCTCGGGGCAGCGACCCGATGCGAGCGGCGCGGGAGGCGACCCGGATCTACCTTCTCGGTGACCCGGACAAGGATGCGATGACCTTGATGCGCTGTGCGATCGACCGTCTGGCCGCCAAGGCTGAGCGCTACACCGCCCCGTCGGCGTCGGCCGCCGGCGACGACGACGAGATGACGCAGCTACGTGAAGGGGAGCCGGAATCACGTCAGGCTCTGCTGACCGACGCCGGCGACGGCGAAGTTTGATCCCCAGGGCGCCGGCCTGGACGAACTCCAGTGTCCCGCGCGGAGGGTGGAAAAATGTATCCGAGGGGGGACTTGAACCCGCTAGCAACCTCAGCGAACACGGGCGTTCTCTCGGCCGAACTGCCGGAGGTGTCGCTTGGTAGGTCCTCCAGCACAATCACGAGGCGGGTCCGAAGCGCTCGACGCTGCGAGCGAGCGGTCGAGACGCCCTCGGATATCAATTGCAGCCTGCTCTGCGCGCGACGTCTGGGGACTCTCGACGAGATAACATGCGATCGCGAAGGCCACGCTATGAACCTGGCGAAGCGGAACAGGACCCCAGCACCCGACGTCGAACACTGGGCCAGGGGAGCGAGTCCGCGAACTGACCAGCGGCGACGGCACCCACACCGTGCTCGAGTGCGTCGGACTGCTGCCCGCGCTCGAGACCGCGCTCGCCGTCGTGCGCGACGGCGGCAGCGTGAGCCGCGTCGGTGCCCCGCAGTACGATCCAGGTGCCGATGGACTTCGGCCCGTTCCTACGCAACATCACCCTGACCGGCGGGCGTCGCCCCGGCCCGCGCCTACATCGAGGAACTGCTACCCGACATCCTCGACGGTACCGTGCAGCCCGGCCGCGTCTTCGACCGCACCGTCGACCTCGACGGCGTCCCGCACAGCTACCAGGCGATGGCCGACCGCACGGCGCTCAAGGTTCTCATCGCCCCCTTGACGACCAACCCCGAAGGAAGACACGAACCGTGGAGAAGCGCACGTTGGGCTCCGGCGGCCTCGAGGTGTCCGCCCTCGGCTTCGGATGCATGGGCATGAGCCAGAGCTTCGGCCCCAACCCGGGCGACCGGGGCCAGATGATCGAGCTGCTGCGAGGAGCGGTCGAGCGCGGCGTCACGCTTTTCGACACCGCCGAGGTGTACGGGCCCTACGTCAACGAAGAACTCGTCGGCGAAGCCCTCGCCCCGGTACGCGAGCAGGTTGTTCTCGCGACCAAGTTCGGGTTCGCCTTCGACGATCAGGGCGGCCAGACCGGCCTGTCGAGTCGGCCGGAATCGATCCGCGCCGCGGTCGACGGGTCGCTGCGGCGACTCGGCACCGACCGCATCGACCTGCTCTACCAGCACCGGGTCGACCCGACGGTGCCGATCGAGGACGTCGCCGGCACGGTCGGTGAGCTCGTCGCCGCCGGCAAGGTCGCCCACTTCGGGCTCTCGGAGGCCGGCGTGCGCACCATCGAACGAGCGCACGCGATCCACCCGGTCACCGCCCTGCAGAGCGAGTACTCGCTGTTCTGGCGCGAGCCGGAGGCGGAGATCATCCCGACGCTCGAACGGCTTGGCATCGGATTGGTGCCCTTCAGCCCGCTCGGCCGCGGCTTCCTCACCGGCCGCATCGACACCAGCACGACGTTCGGCGAGGGCGACATCCGCGCGAACCTGCCTCGGTTCACCGCCGAGGCCCTGGCCGCCAACCAGGCCGTCGTCGTCCTGCTCGGCCGCATCGCCGCTGCGAACAACGCCACCCCCGCTCAGGTCGCGCTCGCGTGGCTGCTCGCGCAGAAGTCGTGGATCGTGCCCATCCCCGGCACCCGCCGAATCGAGCGGCTGAACGAGAACCTCGGCGCCGCCACCCTGATTCTCACCGCCGACGACTTGGCCGGGATCGACACGTCCGCCGCCGAGATCATCGTCCAAGGCGACCGCTACCCCGACGCCATGCAGCGAATGATCGACCGCTGACCTGGACGACGACGAGACCAGGAGCGCACGCTGCAGTCAACCGATCGCGGGCCAGACCGTAGTCGGCGGGGTCGCACCCGGCCGCAGTTCAGTTATGAGGGCGCGCGAGGAGCACGAGCACGGGGCTGTCGGGCCAAAACTATT
>JBDUAD010000076.1:0-13291 GCA_040004775.1 bacterium
GAGCCGCGTGCGCCCACAGCGGGTGATCCGGTGACCGGGGTGGGCTCCGCCGGCCGGCGGATGCGGGTCGAGCACAGCACCCGCTACACCTACGACCCGGCCGTGCCCGCCTCGTACAACGAGGCCCGCATGATGCCGCGCACCGAGCGCCACCAGCAGGTGATCGAATCACGCATCACCGTGTCGCCCCTGACGTGGCGTTACGACTACGTCGACTACTGGGGCACTGCGGTTACGGCGTTCGAGGCCAACACCCCGCACGGCGAACTGGTGGTGATCGGCACCACCGTGGCCGACGTCGCCGAGTCGGGTGATGCACCCCGGACCGACTGGAACCGGCTGCGAACGGATCGCACCGTGGACGCCTTTGCCGAGACCCTGGTGCCGACGCAGCGCAGTGCTGCGCCCGAGGATCTCGTGGAGTTGGCCGGCCAGGCCGCCGACGGCGCCGAACCGCACGTCGCCGCGCGCGCGGTGTGCGCCGTGGTGACCGAGCAGATGGCCTACCAGGCCGGCTCGACCGGGGTCTACACCGTGGCCGCGGAGGCGTGGAAGGAGCGCACCGGCGTTTGCCAGGATTTCGCCCACCTGGCTGTCGGCGCCCTGCGCAGCGTAGGCATACCGGCCCGCTACGTCTCCGGCTACGCCGCACCCCGCCGCCACGCCGAACTCGGCGATCCGGTGGCGGGGGAGAGCCACGCGTGGGTCGAGTGGTGGACGGGCGGCTGGTACGGCTGGGACCCGACCAACGACGCACCCGCGGGCTCCCGCCACCTCGTCGTCGGCCGTGGTCGCGACTACGGCGACGTGCCGCCGCTGAAGGGCATCGTCGCCGGCGGCGGACGGGCCAGCCTCGACGTATCGGTTCTGGTCACCCTCCTGCGCTGACCACGCCCGCGCTCCGTCAGCCCAGTCGGCGGCGCAGCCAGTCCGTGGCCGCGTCCAGGTGGGCACTCTGGAACGGCCGGAGTCCGCGCACGCCCGGTGGCTCCGGCTGGCCGCTTCCTTCGGCGAGCATGCCGGCCAGCAGGCACAGTGCGTCGGTGCAGTCCTCGGGCGGTGCGTCGGCGACATGCGATCGGGCCAGCCACTGCTCGGGGTCATGCCCGCAGACGGCGGCATTGACCAAGAAGAACATCACGTCGACGTGGGCCGCCCCGACGCAGGCCCAGGGCCAGTCGACGAACCACACGCGGCCGGTGCCGTCAAAGACCACGTTATCGGCCCGGACGTCGACGTTGATCAGCGTGTCGCCGGCGAGGTCGGCCTGCACCGCCCGGGCTGCCAACCGGTCCAGATTGACCCGCAGCCACGGATCCAGCGCGGCCACCGCGGCGCAGTCGCCGGCCAGCGATGCCCATCGGCCGCGATGCCGCTGCATCGCCTGGTCCGCCGCTGGCAGGCCCACGTCGGGCGCCGGGGTCAATGCCCGATGCAGCTCGGCCAGCGCGTCCAGGGTGCGGGCGAGGTCGGCCTCGGTCCACGGCCAGGACGGGTTCGTGCCGTCGACCTCGTCGAAGGCCAGGCCAAGCCAGCGACCGTCGTCGAAGGCGCCGCGCAGCCGCGGCACCGCGAGCCGGGGGACCGGACTCAGCGCGTGACCCACAGCGCGTTCCCGGTGCAGGGCCGCCGCGGCGAAGGAGTTGAGCTCCGGGTTCACCGCCTTGACGAACAGCCGACGTCCGCTCGGGCCGGCCAGACGGGTGGCCAGCCCAGAGGAGAACCCGCCGACCACGTCGCGGAAGGTCATGATCGGACCACCCAGCATCGACTCGGCCCACGTGACCAAGGACGCCGGCGCCTCAGTCCACGACGGCCGCGGGGACCACTGCGGCTCGAACTGTGCACGACGAACGTCGGCCACCCCGACGGCGGCCGGCCGCGGTACCTGAGCCGACGCGGCCGCCGATTCGGGTGCGGAACGGGAGACCTCCATGACTCCGAGGGGGCCCGATGACCCTCGGCTCACGCCTTCGACTTCTGGTCGATCAGCCACCTCCAGGGTGGTGAACTGACCAAACGGTGCACGGACGTCTCAGCGGGCGGCGCGCACCGTCACCAGCTCGTGCAGCGTGTACAGGTAGTTGCGGCGCGCGCTGCCGTCGTCCACGGTCTCCTCGACCGGTGCATCGGGCTCGCCGTCGGCGCCGTAGACGTAGGCCGTGCCGTCGGCGAAGTAGACGTTGCTGTCCACCGGCGCGATGTCGGTCATCTCGACCAGCACGTACCGATCGCCGATCCCGGTCACCAGCCCGGCGATGGCCGGCTCGTCGGCCGGCGGGCTGTCCGGCGTCCACACCGCCAGCACCTGCTGCCAGTCATCCTCGGACCCGCCGGTGTTGACGAGGTCCCCGGCGCGCAATGTCCGCGCCGGGATCCGGTAGGTGCTCACTGCGCGGGGGTCGGTGGTGGGGTCGGTCATGGCGCTCATCCTGCCCGAACGCCGTGCTCCCGCGGGCCGCACAGCGCCGGACCCAACCACGCAACCGCCTCCGGCGCGGCTCAGGCAGCGACGGTGAACCGGCGGCGCGGGTGGGTCGGGTTCTCGAGCTCGTCCAGCACGGCCACCGCGAAGTCCTCGGCGGTGATCGAGTCGCCGACCGGGTTGTCGTCGCCGACGGTGTAGGAGCCGCTGCGGCGCCCGGGGGCGATGACCGGCGCGGGGGAGAGGTAGGTCCACTCCACGTCTCGGCTGGCGCGCAAGAGATTGAGGGCGGCGAGGCCGGTAAGCGATTCCTCCCGGTACTCCGGGGGAAACTGAGGAGAGTCGACGAGCAGCTGGTCGGGGCCGACGAACAGCGAGCCGGCGCCACCGACAACGAACAGCCGGGCGGGCGGTGTCTCGGTGATGAGGTTCTTGACGAGGTCCAGATAGGGCGAGTGGTCAGCGCCGGGCGTGCGGTTCGGACCCGTTGCGCAGACCAGGACGTCGTGATCGGCGGCCAGGCGCCGCAGGACGGCCGGGTCCCCGGCGTCGGCGGCCAGTTCGGTAACGTCGTCGAGGTCGGTGCTGCCGCCGGAGCGGCTCACTGCGGTCACCCGGTGGCCCCGCCCGGAGGCCTCGCTGACGATGCGGGACCCCACCATTCCGGTGCCACCGAGAACCGCGATATGCATGTGCTGCTCCGCTTCTGGGGATCAGGGCCGCTGGGCCACGGGCAGCCGGGCCACCACGTCGACGTAGGAGGCGTCGATGGCCTCGAGCAGGTCCTCCTCGGGCACGGCACCGTCGATGGCGAAGGTATTCCATCCGTACCGGCCGATGTAGGCGCTCACCGTCACGTCCCCGGGAAAGCGGGCTCGCCACGGTTCGGCATCGTCGCGGTCGCGGCCGCACTTGAGGCCGATGGTGTGCCCTTCCTCGGCGCCGAGGAAGGCGAAGATCTTGGCGCCCACTTTCACCACGACGTCCTCGTGCCACGGCTCGTCCGGCCAGGCACCCGGCTTGGCCAGGCAGTACGCCAGCAGCTTCGCCCGCGAGGTCCGCCGGTCCGTCATGGGACCATGGAAGTCCACCGCACGCCGATTCGAAAGAGATACGTGAACGCTCCCGCCGGGCCGCCCCGCCATGAAGCCCGCACCGACCAAGCCCGCACCGATCCGGCTCGCATCCGCAATTTCTGCATCATCGCCCACATCGACCACGGCAAGTCGACGCTCGCCGACCGCATGCTGCAGCTGACCGGTGTCGTCGACCCCCGCCAGATGCGGGCGCAGTACCTCGACCGCATGGACATCGAGCGCGAGCGTGGCATCACGATCAAGTCCCAGAACGTACGCATGCCGTGGACGTCGCGCGAGACCGGCGTGGACCATGTGCTGCACATGATCGACACACCGGGCCACGTCGACTTCACCTACGAGGTGTCGCGGTCGCTGGCCGCCTGTGAGGGTGCGGTGCTCCTGGTCGACGCCGCGCAGGGCATCGAGGCGCAGACCCTGGCCAACCTCTACCTGGCGCTGGAGAACGATCTCCAGATCATCCCGGTGCTCAATAAGATCGACCTGCCCGCCGCCCAGCCCGATCTCTACGCTGCCGAGCTCGCCCACATCATAGGCTGTGCGCCCGAGGACGTTCTGCGGGTCAGCGCCAAGACCGGCGAGGGTGTTGCGGAGCTGCTCGACGTCATCTGCCAGCAGGTGCCGGCGCCGGTGGGCGTCGACGACACTGCCGCCCGCGCCATGATCTTCGACTCGGTCTACGACATATACCGCGGGGTGATCACCTACATCCGGGTGGTCGACGGTTTCCTGAGCCCGCGCCAACGCATCCGCATGATGTCCACCGGCGCGGTGCACGAACTGCTCGAGATCGGCGTCATCTCCCCCGAGCCGGTGCCGACCCAGGGGTTGGGCGTCGGTGAAGTCGGCTACCTGATCACCGGGGTGAAGGACGTGCGCCAGTCTCGGGTCGGAGACACCGTCACCGACGCCGCCCACCCGGCCACGGAGCCGGTGACCGCCTACGAGGACCCCCGGCCGATGGTCTACTCCGGCCTGTACCCGATCGACGGCTCGGACTACCCACTTCTGCGCGACGCGCTCGACCGGCTGCGCCTGAACGACGCCGCGCTGGTCTACGAGCCGGAGACGTCGGCCGCGCTCGGGTTCGGATTCCGGTGCGGCTTCCTCGGCCTGCTGCACCTCGAGATCACCCGGGACCGCCTCGAGCGTGAGTTCGACCTCGACCTGATCTCCACCGCCCCCAACGTGGTCAACCGGGTTCTGCTCGAGGACGGCATTGAGCACGTGGTGACCAATCCGTCGGACTGGCCGACCGGCAAGAAAATGGCCGAGGTTCACGAGCCGGTAGTCAAGGCGATGATCATCACGCCGGCCGAGTACATCGGCGCGATCATGGAGCTGTGCCAGGGGCGCCGAGGCGCGCTGCAGGGCATGGACTACCTGTCCGAAACCCGCGTCGAATTGCGCTACGTCATGCCGCTGGGCGAGATCATCTTCGACTTCTTCGACCAGCTGAAGTCGCGCACGCGGGGCTACGCGTCGCTGGACTACGAGGCGGCCGGGGAGCAGGTGGCCGACCTGGTCAAGGTCGACATCCTGCTGCAGGGGGAGACGGTCGACGCCTTCTCGGCCATCGTCCACAAGGACAAGGCCTACGCCTACGGCGTGATGATGACGACCAAGCTGCGCAAGCTCATCCCGCGCCAGCAGTTCGAGGTGCCGATCCAGGCCGCGATCGGGTCGCGGGTCATCGCGCGCGAATCCATCCGAGCTATCCGCAAGGACGTCCTGGCCAAGTGCTACGGCGGGGACATCACCCGCAAGCGCAAGCTGTTGGAGAAGCAGAAGGAGGGCAAGAAGCGGATGAAGATGGTCGGGCGGGTCGAGGTCCCGCAGGAGGCCTTCATTGCCGCGCTGTCCACCAACGAGCCGGCGCCTACCCGCTGAAGTCGATGCGCCGCGCCGGGATGACCCGGTGTGAAGCCTCCGTCCCGGCCGACGTGGCGTCCGGCTGTCCGGGTCTACTCGGCCCGGCCACCGACCACCCGGACCCCGGTTCGCGACCTGCTCAGGTCGTGGGCCGGGGGTCCGGTTCATCAGAAGGACTGGTCTCGTCGCTCGTCAACAGCTCGTCGATCTGGCGTAGGTCGTCGGCGGACAGCGGTGGCCGGGTGAGCGTCCCGAGGTTTTCCTCCGCCTGGGCCACCGTGCGGCAGCCGGGGATCGGCACGATGCTCGGCGACCGGGCCAGCAGCCAGGCCAGCGCGCCCTGAGCCACGGTGCGGCCCCCGGCGGTCAGGATGGCGCGTACCGCGTCGCGGCGGCGCAGGAAGTCCGGGTCGGGACGGCCGTCGGTGAACCAGGCGAGCCACTCCGGTGAACGGCCCCGCACGTCGTCCGCGCCCAGGACAGTGTCGGCGGTGATGCGGTTCGACAGCAGACCCATGGCCAGCGGCGAGCGGCACAGGGCGCCGAGGTCGCGGCGCTCGGTGACCGCGAGCATGGCCGGGGCGTCGGTCAGGACGTTGCAGCCGAACTGGACCGCGGCGGCACTGGTCTGCGCGGCGAAGGCGTCCATCGCCTCAGCGTCGTCGGTGCTCCAGCCGTAGGCCCGGATGCGACCGGCCGTCACCAGCTCGTCGCACACGCCGGCCAGCTCGACCGCCTGCTGGACCGACACGTCGTTCAGATGCAGCTGGTAGAGGTCGATGTAGTCGGTGGCCAGGCGGCGCAACGAGGCCTCGACCGCCGACCGTAGGTACCCCGGAGAGGCATCTGTGCCGATGGTCTCCCGCTCGTCGCTGTTGAACGTGTACCCCCATTTGGTGGCCACCACCACGCGGTCGCGGCGGTCGGCGATCGCTCGACCCAGGACCTCCTCTGCGTGCCCGGTGCCGTAGTTGTCCGACGTGTCCACCAGGGTCGCCCCCAGGTCGAACGCACGGTGCAGCGTGCGCACCGACTCGGCGTCGTCGACCTCCCCCCACCCGAGCGGCTGGTCACCACTGCCGAAGCGCCCGCCCATCACCCAGGTGCCCACCCCGATCGGGGCCACCTGGATCCCGCTACGGCCCAGCCGGCGCAATTGCGTCACGACGCTCCTCCCCACGACGGCTCCACGACCGCCTTGCCGATCAGCTCGCCCTCGGCCATCGCTCGCAGGGCTTCGGGCCCATCGTCGAGTGGCACCACCCGGTCGATGCGCGGCCGCAGCCCTGAGCTGACCAGCAGCGCCATCAGGTCGGCCAGTTCCGCCCGCGTGCCCATGGTGGAGCCGACCACCTCCAGCTGGAGGAAGAAGATTCGGTTCAGCTCGGCTGCGGGCGCCGCGCCGGTCGTCGCTCCGCTGATCACCACCCGGCCGCCGGGCCGCAGCGCCTTGAGCGAGTGCGACCAGGTGGCCGCGCCGACGGTCTCGATCACCGCGTCCACCCGATCGGGCAGCCGAGCGCCGGGCTCGAACGCCGCGTGCGCGCCGAGATCCAATGCCGCGGCGCGCTTGGCCTCGGTGCGCGCCGTGGCCCACACCCGGTACCCGGCCAGCCGGGCCAGCGCGATGGCGGCACCGGCCACCCCGCCGCTGGCCCCCTGCACCAGCACGGTCCGGCCCGGGCGAAGGCCGCACTTGACGAAGAGCATCCGGTAGGCGGTGAGCCAGGCCGTGGGCAGGCAGGCGGCCTCGGCAAACGACAGCTCCGGTGGCTTGGGAATTAGGTTGGCTCGGGGCACTGCCACCTGCGCGGCCATCGTGCCGGGGTAGCGCTCGGACAGCAGTGTGCGCCTCGGATCCAGCGTCTCGTCGCCAGTCCACGCCGGGTCGGACAGCACGGCGTGCACCACCACCTCGTCGCCGGTGGTCACATCCACGCCGGCCGCATCGCAGCCCAGGATCATGGGGAACCGGTCGGCCGAGATGCCCACGCCGCGCAGCGTCCAGAGATCGTGGTGGTTCAGGCTGGTCGCGCGGACGTCGACCAGCGCCCATTCCTCGGGGACCTCGGGCTCGGGCCGGTCGCCGACCTCGGCCGCGGCCAATGGGTCCTCGGCGTCGGGCCGGCTGGCGTAGAGGGCGCGCACCGCGTCCACGATATCGGGCCCCGGCGGCGGCTCTAGAGTGCAGACGTGCCGCCCGCGCGCCGGACCCGTCGGCCTCTGCTCGCGCTGCTGGCCCTGCTCGCCCTGTTGGTGATCGGCTACACCGTCAACGCCGTGCGCGGCGACGACCGCAGCCCGAGCGGCGCGGCATCCACCCGGCCGACGAATTCTTCCGCCATCCCGGTAGGGGGTACGAGGCCGTCACCCGGCCCGTCGACGGTGTCCTCACCGCGACGGCCGAGGCCGCCCGGCGCCGGCGCGGTGGCCCTCAGCGCGCTGCCCGACCAGGCGCGCCTGACCGTCGACCTGATCCTGGCCGGCGGGCCGTTCCCGTACTCCCGCGACGGAGTCGTCTTCAACAACCTCGAACACCACCTGCCGGTGCATCCGCGCGGGTACTACCGGGAGTACACCGTGCCCACGCCGGGCGAGTCCGATCGCGGCGCCCGGCGGATCATCGTCGGCCGCAACGGCCAGTACTACTACACCGGCAACCACTACGACTCCTTCGTGCCCGTGGACGTCAGCCGGTGAGCCCGGCCGACGACGGCGGCCGGCCGCAACGGCCGAGAAGGCGCGGGCGGCAGCCGCAACGGCAGCCGCAGCGATCGGACCTGCAGCGCAGCACTGCATCGCTGGACTCCTTGCGACGGGCGCACCCGGACCTGCGGGTGATCGCCCCAGCGCGCACGAAGGATGGGCTGATCGCGGCGATCTACCTGGCCGTGGACGGGCCCGACTACGCCGCGCTCAACTACGACGCGCTGGCCGATGTCCTGGCCGACCTCGGCTGGTTGCCGCCCGGACCGGTGCACCTGGCCTGGGTGGGCGACGCGCACCTGCCGCCGGGGGTGCAGCGCTCGGTCATGCAGATCCTGGTCGACGCCGCGGCCGAGTCGGTCGGGGGCCGGCATCCGTTGTCGGTGTACCAGCTCGACCAGCCGACTGACGCGCCGCCCAACCGTCGCCGCGGCCCGACGTAGTCCGCGCGCCGTCGCGAGTCCGCCCGTCGTGGCGGGGGACAATGGAGAACGTGCCGTCCGCCCTGCCCTCCGGGCAGCCCGCTCCGCCCGACGGACGGCTGCCGCCCCCCGCCCTCCGCTCGATGGCGGGAACGCCGTTCGGCATCTACGTGCACATCCCGTTCTGCACGACGCGCTGCGGCTACTGCGACTTCAACACCTACACCGCCGAGGAGCTCGGCGGCGGCGTAAGCCGGTCAACCTGGGCCGACACCCTGCTGGCCGAGGTCCGCCTGGCCCGCGACGTGCTCGGCCCGGCCGCGCCGCCGGTGTCGACCATCTTCTTCGGCGGCGGCACGCCCACCCTGCTCCCGGCCGAACACCTGGGCCTGGTGGTCAGCGAGATCGCCGAGACGTTCGGGTTGGCCCGTGATGTCGAGATCACCACCGAGGCCAATCCCGAGACCGTCACCGCCGCCTACTTCGAGAACCTGCTGGCCCGCGGGTTCACCCGGGTGTCGATCGGCATGCAGTCGGCCGTGCCCAAGGTGCTGGAGGTCCTCGACCGGCGCCACCGCGCCGGGCGGCCCGAGCAGGCCGTGGCCGAGGCCCGGGCGGCTGGCTTCCACCATGTGAACCTCGACCTCATCTACGGAGCGCCCTACGAGACCGATGCGGACTGGCGGGCGTCGCTGGACGCCGCCGCCGGGTCCGGCGCGGACCACATCAGCGCCTACGCCCTGGTGGTCGAGGAGGGCACCGCGCTGGCCCGTCAGGTGGCCAACGGTGTCGTGCCCGCACCGGACGACGACGTGCTCGCCGACCGCTACGTGCAGGCTGACGAGGTGCTCGGCGCAGCCGGGTTCGAGTGGTACGAGGTCTCCAACTGGGCGCGCAGCGGAAACGCCCGGTGCCGGCACAACGAGCTGTATTGGCAGGGCGGCAACTGGTGGGGTGTCGGCCCGGGCGCGCACAGCCACGTCGGCGGCCTGCGCTGGTGGAACGTGCGTCACCCCGCCCGCTACGCCGGCCTGCTGGGCGCGGGCCGCAGTCCGGCCGCCGGTCGGGAGGTTCTCGACGCCTCGGCTCTCCGCACCGAATCCCTCATGCTCGGCATCCGACGCCGGGACGGGCTGGCCCTCGACACCCTTCCGCCGGACGCCGAGGCCAAGCTGTCCCAGCAGGTGCGCTGGGGGCTGCTCGACGGCCCGGCCTTCCGGTCCGGGCGGGCGGTGCTGACCCAACGCGGGCGCCTGCTGGCCGACGCGGTGGTCCGCGACCTCATGGCCTGACCTTCGTCGCTGGTGGTCGGGCGCTGGCCCTGGGGTAGTGGTCTGCTGCGCGAACGTGAGCCCTTAGTTCGTGACGACCGACGAGTCGACGATGGGGGTTCCCGCGCCGTCATGCACTACCGGCCTGCCGCCGATGCCGTAGGCGGCCTGCACGTAGACCCGGCCACCGTCGACAGAGACCATCGGCACCGTCGCCGCGGTGGAGCCGTTGCCGTACACCGGCCGGACAAGCATCACGTCGCCACCGTTGACCTGGATCACGCCGTTCTCCCCGGAGGTCGGCGCGCTCATCGCATAACCCAGCCACGGACCGTAGAACGCGACCGATCCGCCGTCGACCTTGATCAGGGACCCGAGGCACGGGTCGGAGGCGTTGCGCCCCTCGAATTCGCCGCCGAAGAAGTTCAGGCGGTTGGATGCGCCCCTCACCCACAGGCCACGCCAGCCGTTGTGGGACGTCACGTACATATTCCCGTAGTCCGTCTTCTGCAGCGAGTCGGCGATCACTTGATACCGGCCGGCGCCGCCGGCCGGCCCTTCGATGTTGAGGTACCCGTTCTCCCACAGGGAGTTGTCCGACCCGCCGATGTGGAACGGGGTATCGGTGAAGCCGAGCACCGTCCAGTGCCCGGTCAACAGGACCTGGGTGAACAGAGCTTTGTTGTAGCTGTTGCCGAAGACGCCGGCCCCGCCGTACATCGTCAGGGCGTGGAACTCGGCGGCGTAGAGGGTGCCGATGTTCTGGTCCCAGAAGCGGGAACCGGACCCGAGTTGGAAGGCCAGGTCGGAGACGTACACGTCGTAGTAGATTCCGCTGCCGGCAAACCACGGGTTGGCGCCGAGGTCGAGGCTCACCTTGCCGTTGGCGAAGGCCCCGCCGGACAGTTCCAGGTTCTTGGGGCCGGTGCTCGCTCCCGGGCCGATCAGCTTCAGCCCGGAGAAAGGCACCCGGTTGCCCCGAGTGAGGCTGACCGTGCGACGCGGGAATTGGATCGCCGGGTAGTAAGACCCGGCGGAGGTTGCCTGAACGGCGGCAATTGCGGCGTCCAGCTTGGCGTCGTCGTTCGTGCCGGTGAACGAGTCGAGCTGCACCAGGCCGGGGGTGGCCGTCCCTGCCCCAGCCGGGCCGGCGGGGCCGGTCTGACTCCAGTTCAACGCGGTGTACCCCGTCGGGCAGGTCTGGCCGGCGTCGCTGTCGATGACGATCAGCGCGCCGCCGGCATTATTGCGGCACCCGTGGATGACGCCTTTTGCGTCCGGGATCGACGCATAGGCCACACCGGCGAGCGTCAGCACCGCGACGACTACGCACAGAAGGGCGAGCGACCGGCGCCTCAACGCGTGCAATCCAAGAACATGGCGAGCGCCTCTCTGCCGAAGGACGCCCCCGGGCAGCCAGTGCTGACCACGTCTGCACCAAGAGTGCGCGACAGCGAGCCGACCGTCAAGATCTCCGATCCGCGAGATCAAGAGACGGATGCTGCATAGGCCGCCGCGCCGGCTTCACACGAAGGTCGCCAGCCGCGGCCAGATTCGCGCTACCGGCGGCCGCTCGAAGGACGCAGCTCGTCCAGGTCGAGGACGCGCACATGCAGGCTGGTGCGCTGCTGTAGTGCCGCCCGCAGCGCTCGGTGGACGCCGTCCTCGAGGTAGATCTCGCCGTGCCATTGGACGGCGTGCGGGAACAGGTCGCCGAAGAAGGTCGACTCGTCGGCCAGCAGCGTGTCCAGCGCGAGCTCCCGCTTGGTGGTGATCAGCTCGTCCAGGCGGACGGCACGGGGCGCCACCGACCCCCAGTCGCGTGCCGACAAGCCGTGATCGGGGTACGGGCGTCCGTCCCGCACCGCCTTGAAGATCACTGGAACTCCCGCCGGTCGCTGGCCCGAGGTGCTGGTCGTGGTGGTCCTGGCGCCAGGCCAGATGGGGCTGGCGGCGCGGGCTGATCGTAGAGGACCGGGCCGGTGCAGCCTGCGGATTAAGCTGGCGGAGCCGGGTGGGGAGGAGGGTGATGAACGTCGAGGAACGCAAGCTGGCCGTCCTGCGCGCGATCATCGAAGACTTCATCGCCACCCGGGAGCCGGTGGGCAGCAAGAACCTGGTGGAACGCCACCACCTTGGCGTGTCCTCGGCGACGATCCGCAACGACATGGCCGCCCTCGAGGAGGAAGGCCTCATCGCCCAGCCCCACACGTCGGCCGGGCGGGTGCCCACCGATGCCGGCTACCGGCTCTTCGTCGACCGGCTGACGCAGGTCAAGCCGCTCACTTCGGCCGAGAAGCGGGCGATCGAGGCCTTCATGACCGACGCCGTGGACCTCGACGACGTCCTGCACCGGGCGGTCCGCACGCTGGCCCAGCTGACCCGCAACGTCGCCGTGGTGCAGTACCCGTCGCTGTCGCGCAGCCGGGTGCGCCACCTCGAGCTGGTGTCGCTGTCGACGTCGCGTCTGATGCTGGTGCTGATCACCGACACCGGTCGGGTCGAGCAGCGGCTGGTCGAGCTGCCGGCACCGGTCTCCGACGAGGACGTCTACGAGCTGCGCAGCACCCTCAACCTGCGCCTGCGTGACCGGCCCCTGGCCGAGGCACCGGCTATCGTGGCCGAGCTGCCGGGCACCGCGCCGGCAGAGATCCGCGGCCTGGTCACGACCCTGACCACGGTCCTGCTCGAGACACTGGTCGAGCAGCACAGCGAGCGGATGCTGCTCGGGGGCACGGCCAACCTGACCGAGAACACGGTCGACTTCCCGGCCATCCGCCCCGTTCTCGAGGCCCTCGAGGAGCAGGTGGTCATGCTGCGCCTGCTCGATCAGTCGGCCACCTCGCAGCAAATCCTGGTGCGCATCGGCAACGAGACCGGGCACGAGGCGCTGCTCGGCACGTCCCTGGTCTCGGCCGGCTACGGCCCCAGCGACTCCGCCGTCGGTGGTGTTGGGGTGCTCGGGCCGCGGCGGATGGACTACGCCCACACGATGGCCAGGGTGGCCGCGGTCGCTCGGTATGTGGGCGACCTGATCAGCGACGCCCGCTGATCCCGCCTCTCTGTGCACGCTGAGCCGGTGCATCGCGGGATCCGTACACTCGACCATTGGCAGTTGGCCACGTCGAGTGCCAACAATTCGCCCTGATCGAACCCCGTCGAAGTGGAGTTGAGTGGTGCCCGAGGCTGTGCGCGACTACTACGGCCTGCTCGGCGTCGGCCGCGAGGCCACCGGCGAAGAGGTCAAGCGCGCGTACCGCAAGCTAGCCCGCGAACTGCACCCCGACGTCAACCCGGACCCGGCCGCCCAGGACAAGTTCAAAGCCATCACCGCGGCCTATGAGGTGCTTTCCGACCCCGACAAGCGCCGGATCGTCGACCTCGGAGGTGACCCCCTGGGCAACGGCGGGCCAGGCGCCGGCGGCAGCCCGTTCGGCACTGCCGGGTTCGGCGGCCTCGGTGACGTCTTTGACATGTTCTTCGGCGGCGGCGGCGGCG
>JBDUAD010000159.1:0-3896 GCA_040004775.1 bacterium
CTACTTCCAGGCCTACGCCGCGGCCTGCGCGCTGCACTTCGCCGAGAAGGCGCTGGTGGAGATCCGGGCCGGGCGGACCAAGACCTGGGAGAAGTTCGACGTGCCGGACGAGGGCATCGGCTGCGGCTTCACCGAGGCGGTGCGCGGAGTGCTCAGCCACCACATGGTCATCCGTGACGGCAAGATCGCGAACTACCACCCGTATCCCCCGACGCCCTGGAACGCCAATCCGCGCGACAGCTACGGCACGCCCGGGCCGTACGAGGACGCGGTGCAGGGTCAGCCGATCTTCGAGGACAACGACCGGGAGCACTTCAAGGGCATCGACATCATGCGCACTATCCGCAGCTTCGATCCCTGTCTGCCCTGTGGCGTGCACATGTACCTCGGTGAGGGCAAGCAGCTCGACCTGTTGCACAGCCCGACGCAGTCGGCCGGAGCCACCGTGCCTGGCTCGGCCTGACGTGAGCGCGGCCGCGGGCGCGGACCCGATCGCCGGCCCGATCACCGACCCGATAGCGGCAGGTGACCTGCAAGCCTCCGGCGAACGTATCGAAGCCCTGCTCGAGGCCATGCACACGTCGGGCCCGATGGCGCGGGAACGGGCCGAGGAACTGGTCCGCCTGGTCACCGAGCTCTACGGCACCGGCATTGAACGGTTGCTGACCATCGTCTACGACGCCGGCCGACTCGACGAGCCGGTACTCGAAGCCCTCGCCGACGACGACCTGGTGTCCAGCCTCTTGCTCGTTCACGGCCTGCACCCCTATGACGTCGGAACTCGGGTCCGACGGGCCCTGGACGGCGTGCGCCCGTACCTCGGCTCCCACGGGGGTGACGTCGAGGTCGTCGACATCAGCGCCGAGGGCGTGGTCCGGCTGCGGATGCTCGGC
This sequence comes from bacterium, assembly GCA_040004775.1. Taxonomy (GTDB): domain Bacteria; phylum Actinomycetota; class Actinomycetes; order Mycobacteriales; family Jatrophihabitantaceae; genus JALZBL01. The sequence continues at coordinate 894 of JBDUAD010000159.1, forward strand.
AGCTGCGACGGGTGCGCGTCGTCATCGGCCACCCTGACCCTGGCCGTGGAGGGAGCGATCCGCGCGGCCGCCCCCGAGGTGATCACTATTGAGGTCGAGGAGCCGACCGCGACGCCGGCCCGGGCCGGATCCCTCATTTCCCTGGATTCGCTACGCGTCCGCACCGCCGCGACGCCTTCAGCCGCCGGAAGTTGGCTGAGTGTCCCCGAGTGGGCCGGTCTGGCCGCCGGGGAAGTCCGCTGCGCGCTCGTGGGGGGCAACGCGGTGGTCGGCTGCCGCGTCGGTGCGGACCTCTTCGCCTTCCGCGACCGGTGCGCGACCTGTCAGCAGAGCCTGCGGGACGCCACGCTGGTGCGCCGGATGGGCGGGGCGGCCGGTGACGTGGTCCTGCAGTGCCCGTCCTGCCGCGCGCAGTACGCGATTCGCCAGGCCGGGGTCGACGTGGCCGACGGCGCCCAGCACCTCGAGCCACTGCCACTGCTGGTGCACGGGGACACCGTCCAGATCGCCGTCGCGGCCGGCCGGCCCGCCGCCACCGTCTGAACAGCGCCCCTCCATGACCAGCGCACCTCGCACGCCCCCGATGGCGAGGCCCCCGATGGCGATGAGCGACCCGCTGTCCGTTTTGCGCCGCATCGCCACCACCCCGCGGCCGGAGCCCTCCCCCTACGAGCGGTGCGAGATGTGCAGCGCGCCGGTCGCCGACGAGCACCAGCACGTCGTCGACGTCGAGGCCCGCAGCCTGATGTGCTGCTGCCGGCCCTGCTACCTGCTCTTCGACCGGCCCGGTGCCGCCCTGCGCTACCGAGCGGTTCCGGACCGCTATCTGCGCTTCGACGACCTGGCCCTCTCGCCCGCGTCCTGGGACGGACTGCAGATCCCGGTCGGCCTGGCCTTCTTCTTCCGCAACTCGACGCTGGGCAAGACGGTGGCGTTTTATCCCGGTCCGGCCGGGGCCACCGAGTCCGAGCTGGGCCTCGACGCGTGGCACTCGGTGGTGGCCGCCAACCCGCAACTGGGCACCCTGGCCGACGACGTCGAGGCGATCCTGGTGCGGGCCGAGAACCGCGGCACGCCGGCCGAGTGCTTCCTCGTCCCGATCGACGCCTGCTACGAGCTGGTCGGCACGTTGCGGCGGCTGTGGCGCGGCTTCGACGGCGGCCAGGAGGCGCGCACCCACATCGAGGACTTCTTCGCCCGGCTACGCGCCCGCAGCCGACCGGCCGGGTTGGCGCAGTCATGACCGATCTCGAGTTCGCCGTCGCCGATCTCATCGCCGACCGGTACGCCGCGGCTCCGAGCCTCACCGTGCGGCTGCGCATCACCGAGACCACCGGCGCGGTCGTGCACGCCGTCGCCCTGCGCTGTCAGATCCGCATCGAACCCCAGCGGCGTCCCTACGACGACGCGACCGCCGAACGCCTGGCCGATCTGTTCGGCGGGCGCGAGCGCTGGCGAGACACCCTGCGCCCGTTCCTGTGGACCCACGCCGCGATGATGGTGCCGGGCTTCACCACCGACATCGAGGTCGACCTGCCGGTGGCCTGCACCTACGACTTTGATGTGGCCGCGGCGAAGTACCTGCATGCCGTCCGTGACGGCGACGTGCCGCTGGTCCTGCTGTTCAGCGGCACGGTGTTCACCCGCGGCGCGACCGGCTTCTCGGTCGAGCAGATCCCATGGCACAAGGACGTCGAGGTGCGCCTACCGGCCGCGGTTTGGCGGGCGGTGATGGACGTCCACTTCCCGAACAGCGCGTGGATCCGGATCCCTCGCGACACCCTCGACGCGCTCGCCGCCTACAAGGGCCGGCACGGACTGCTCGGCTGGGAGGACACGCTCGACTCGCTGCTGGCCGCCGAGGCCGCCGCAGCCGCCGCGGCCGCCACCCCGGGAGCTCACCGATGACCGGCACCGACACCGGGTCGCGGCTGGACGCGGTGCGGCAGGTGGCCGACGCCGTCCTCTATGAGGGCTACCTGCTCTACCCGTACCGGGCGACGTCGTCGAAGAACCGGATGCGCTGGCAGTTCGGCGTGCTCGGACCGCCCGATGTGCAGCGCACGGGTGGAGGCGAGGAACCGGCGATGCACGTGCAGTGCCTACTGCGCGCCGACGACGCGACCACCGTCGGGGTCTCCCTTCGGTTCCTGCAGCTGCAGATCCGCGACGTCCAGCGCGGAGGCGCCGACGGCATGGCCTCGGTCGAGCGGCTGACCGTGGACGGGCGTGATGTGTACCGCTGGGACGAGGCGGTCGAGCGCGAGATCCCGTTCGGCCCGTACCGGGTGAGCGACCTGACCGGCGCTGCCGTGGTCGAGCCGGTGGACGTGCCGGGCGGCGAGGACGTCGAGCCGGTCGGCGCGGACGCGCGGATCGTGCGCCGCCGGCGCGCGCTGGCCGCGCAGGTGGCGGTCCGGGCGGTTGCGGTGGAATCCGGAGTGGTGCGGGTGGAGATCGCCGTCGCCAATACCGCCCCGGACTCGGTCCAGGACCGGGACGCGGCGACCCAGCTGTCCTTCCTCGGCGCCCACCTGCTGCTGTCCGTCACCGGCGGCGAGTGGATCTCCTCGCTCGACCCGCCGCCCCAGCTGGCGTCCGCGGTGGCCACCTGCACCAACTCGCGTTGCTGGCCCGTGCTGGCCGGACCGGAGGGCAGTACCGACGTCGTGCTGGGCTCGCCGATCATCCTTTACGACCACCCGGCCGTGGCCGAGCAGAGCGCCGGAGCTCTGTTCGATTCCACCGAGATCGACGAGATCCTCACGCTGCGGGTCATGACGATGACCCCCCAGGAGAAGGCCGAAGCGCGCGCCACCGACCCGCACGCGGCCACCATCATCGACCGCTGCGACGCCATGTCGGCGAACTCGCTGCAGCTGCTGCACGGCGTGCTGCGAGACCCGCACGCCGCGTCGGAGCTGCCGGCGCCCGGTGGGTGGAAGTCCGCCGCGGACGACGGGGCCACATGGTCGGACGGTCAGGACGACGTGAGGACAGGGT
>JBDUAD010000077.1:0-13073 GCA_040004775.1 bacterium
TCAGCCGGGGCGCCCAATCCGCCGGGGGCGCCCGCTCAGCCGCCCGGCCCCGTCAGCCGGCCCCGTCAGCCGGCCCCGTCAGCGGCCCCGTCAGCCGGCCCAGTCGCTCGGCCCAGTCCCCGCCTCCCGCCACCAGTTCGGCGGTGCGGGCCTCGGTGTCGCCCGTTCGCGTGAGCCGGACCTCGAGCCAGGCGTCGCTTAGGCCTTCGACTAGACCGCTGCCCCACTCGACCACCGTCACCGACTCCGGCGCGCTCAGGTCCAGGTCCAGGTCCTCGACCTCGGCCGGGGAGCCGAGCCGGTAGGCGTCGACGTGCACCAGCGGCACCCGCCCGTCCGGGTGCACGCGCGCGATGACGAAGGTGGGCGAGGCCACCGGCGTCCCGACGCCCAGGCCGGCGCCGATGCCCTGGGCCAGCGTGGTCTTGCCCGCGCCGAGTGGCCCGGAGAGCACGACAACGTCTCCCGGCCGCAGGACGTCGGCCAGAGCGGTTCCCAGGGCCCGGGTGTCATTCGCGGTCGGCAAGGTCCAAAATCCGGGGTCGTCCGCCCGCCCCGGGCGGTCGGCCGACCGCCCAGCCTCCGAGGCCGGCATCACCGGCCGCGGGCGGGAGTCGGCGGAGTCACCCGGTCGACCAATTCGATGAGCGCAGCGTCGACGACGTCCGGCCGCTCCAGCACGGCAACGTGGCCGCAGCCTTCGATCTCGCGATACTCCGCCCGCGGCCAGCGCTCGGCGATGCGCCGGCCGTGCGCGGGCGGGGTCAGCCGGTCGAGTTCACCACTGATCACCACGCCGTCGACCTGGCCGACCACGCCCACGCCGTCACGGGCGTCGTAGGTCATGAGCGTCGGATAGAAGTCGGCGATGACCTCGATCCGCGTTCCGGAAATGATCCCGTGTAGGAAGTCGACCACGCTCGGGTCGATGTCCACGGCACCGAAGCTGAACCGGCGGGTGATCACCCAGGCCAGGTCGCCGCCGATGCGTCGGCCCTGCTCGACCAGATCGGCCTGGCGTCGGGCGGTTCGCAACAGGAACGGCGCCAGTGGTCCGCGCAGCCGGCTGACCAGCGCGGGCAGGCCGAGGGTCACGTCGGCCAGTCCCCCGTCAGACGTGCAGATGAGGGCCACGCCGACCACCCGGGCCGATGCCGCTCGGCCCCGGCGGCGCGGGCCCGGTGCGAACAACTGCGATTGCTGAGTGGCCAGGGTCAACACCGTCATCCCGCCCATCGAGTGCCCGACCAGCACCACCGGCCCGGTCTGCGCGATGACGTCCAGGACGTGCCACAGGTCGCGGCCGAGTTGTTCGACCGTGGACCCGTCCGGGACGCCGGGTCCGGAGCGCCCGTGTCCGCGCTGGTCGTAGAACACCATCCGCACCGCGTCGCCGAACTTGTCGGTGAGAGCCTGGCGCTGGAAGTAGAACGAGCGCCGGGACAGGGCGAACCCGTGCACGAAGACGACGGTCAACGGCGCGTCCCGGGGCCCGACCTCCTCCACGTGCAACGCAACGCCGTCGTCGGTGTACACCGTCGACGTACGGTCCGGGTCCAGCTCGTCGAAGCGCTGGGGAAGGTCACGGCCCTCGGTGCGTCGCCGCCGTTGCACCACCAGCCCGGTGGCCGCCGCACCGGCGGCCGCAGTGGCGGCCACCGCCCCGACGATGCCGTAGGCCAGCCGCGAGCGGCTCACCACGGCGTACCGCCGCCCACATCGCCGCCGACGTGGCCGCCACCGACATAGCGTCGCGGCACCCGGGCGCCGATGCGGGTGACGATCTCGTAGTGGATGGTGCCCACCGCGTCGGCCCAGTCCTGCGCGGTGGGCTCGCCCTGTTCGCCCGGCCCGAACAACACCACCTCGTCACCCGCGGCCACCGGCGCATCACCCACGTCGACGACGAACTGGTCCATGCAGACGCGCCCGCTGACGGTGGCCCGGCGGCCGGCCACCTGAACCGGCCCGACGTTGGTGGCGGCGCGGGGTACACCGTCGGCGTAGCCCAGCGGCACCAGAGCCAGGCGGGTGCGCGCCGACGTCGTGTATTGGTGGCCGTAGGAGACGCCCTGGCCGGCCTCGACCTCCTTGGCCAGCGCCACGGTGGAGCGCAGCGTCATCGCCGGACGTAGCGCCGGCGCCGGCACGTCAGGCACCGGATTGAGCCCATACACAGCGATACCGGGCCGGACCAGGTCGAAGTGCGCCGACGGGCGGGTCAGCGTGGCCGCCGAGTTGGCCAGGTGGCGGTACTGCGGAACGACGCCCGCCGCGGCCGCGACATCGAGGGCCGCGGTGAACGCCTCGGTCTGGCGGCCGATGGTCGGATGACCCGGCGCGTCGGCGTAGACCAGGTGGCTCCAGATGCCGACCACCTCGAGTACGCCGGCGGCCTGGGCCTTGGCCGTGGCCGCGATCAGGTCCGGCCACCGCGCGGCCGTGCTGCCGTTTCGGGCCAACCCGGTGTCGATCTTGAGGTGGACGCGGGCGGGTTCGTCGTGCACCTCGCCGGCGGCCACGAGCCCGGCCAGCGCCGACTCGGAGGAGACGCTGATGTCGACGCCGACGCTCACCGCCCGGGCCAGGGCGTCGGCCTCGTCGGGCGACCACAACCAGGCCAGCACCGGCGCCTCGACGCCGGCCGCTCGCAGGGACAGCGCTTCGTCGAGCTGGGCGACGCCGAGCCAGGTCGCCCCACCGGCCAGGGCGGCGCGCGCCGAGGGCACCAGGCCGTGGCCGTACCCGTCGGCCTTGACCACGGCCATGACCTCGGCCGTCGTCGCCGCGGCCAGTACCTCGACGTTGGCCCGGATGGCCGCGAGGTCGACCACGGCCTCGGAGGTGCTCACCGCAGCAGTCTGCCAAATCGGGCGACCGGCGAGCGCTCCTACCGCCGGCGGCGCCTGCCCTCGGCGATGGTTTCGAGGGCCGGGCGCAGTGCGGCGAGCACGTCACCGGCTGACGGCGGGCCATCGCTGGCCGCCCGTTGCCCGGCCACGCCGTGGACGAAAGCACCGAGCGCGGCCGCGCGCTCCGGTGCGGCGCCGCGGGCCAGGATCGATCCGGTCAGGCCGCTGAGGACGTCGCCGGTGCCGGCCGTGGCCAGCCACGGGGTGCCGGTGCGATTGACGAAGACGCTGCTGGCGCCGGCCACCACGGTCGCGTTGCCTTTGAGCAGCACCACCGCGCCGGAGGCCCGAGCGGCGCGCGCCGTTGCCCCGACCCGGTCAGGACCTACCGGCCCGAAGATCCGCTCGAACTCGCGGTCGTGCGGAGTGAGCACCGTGGGCGCGCGGCGGCGTTCCAGCAACTCGCGGTGCTGGGCGAGCACGGTGATCCCGTCGGCGTCGACCAGCACCGGCACGTCGGAGCCGAGGACATGCTTGAGCGCGCGGACCGCGTCCGGTCCGGTGCCCAGACCGGGGCCGACCACCCAGGCCTGCACCCGCCCCGCGTCCTCCAGCCGGTCGGTCACCACCGCCTCGGGCCACCGCGCGCGCACCGCGTCGGCCGCCGCCCCGGCGTAGCGCACCATGCCCGCGCCGCCGTGCAGGGCCGCACCGGTGCACATCACCGCGGCGCCGGTGTACTGCGCCGACCCGGCCGCCACACCGACCACGCCGCGGGTGTACTTGTCGTCTCGCGGCCCGGGCGAGGCCAAGGCGCGGGCAACGTCCTCGACTTCCAGCACCTGGATCACCGGGCCGTTCAGGTGCGGTCCGAGTCCTATGTCGACCAGCCGAACCTCCCCGGACCGCTCCGCGCCGTCACCCACCAGCAGGCCGGGCTTGAGCGCGCCGAAGGTCACCGTGACGTCAGCCCGCACCGCCGCGCCGTCGACCGCGCCGGTGTCGGCGTCCACCCCGCTCGGGACGTCCACCGCCACGACTCGGACGCCGGCACGAGCCGCCCATTCGGCCCAGCTGTCGGCCGGCGGGCGTAGGCCGCCGACGCCACCGATCCCGAGCAGTCCGTCAACGACGAGATCGGCGGAGGCGAAGAGGTCAGGACCACGCATCGCCCGGGAGGTGAGGACGAGCCCTCCGGCCGCCCGGAAGGCGGCCAGTCCGCTCGGATGGGCCCGGCCGCGGTCGGTCAGTAGGGCCGAGACCCGCGCTCCGCGGTCGGCCAGCCGGGCTCCGGCGAACAGCACGTCCCCGCCGTTGTTGCCCGGGCCGACGAGGAGGAGCACCGACCGCCCGTATGTCCCGCCGGAGCGGCCTAGGTCACGCGCCAGTGCGGTAGCCAGCCCGGCCGCCGCCCGTTCCATCAGGGCACCGCCGGGCAGCGTCGCCATCAACGCCGCCTCGGCCCGACGCACCGCCGACACCGGCCACGCTGCCTGCACCGTCAGCCCTCCCTCTCGGCCACCACCACGGCCGACGCGATCCCGCCGTCGTGGGACAGCGACACGTGCCAGCCGGTGACGCCGAGCCCGACCGCCCGCGCCTCGACCGTGCCCCGCACCGTGAGCAGGGGACGGCCGGCGTCGTCGGTCAGCACTTCGGCATCGGTCCACAGCATGCCGCCCGGAGCGCCCAGAGCCTTGGCGAGGGCCTCCTTGGCCGCGAACCGCGCGGCCAGCGACTCAGCCGACCGCCGAACGCCGCTGGCGGTCAGCTGCTCGGACGGGGTGAACAGCCGACTCAGCAACGTCGGCGTGCGCACCAGGGCGGCGCTGAAGCGGGCCACCGGTACTACGTCGATGCCCACGCCGACGATCACCGCGCGCCCGCGCCGGCGGACTCCTCGAGATCGACCGCCGCGGTGGAATGCCCGGCCGCGGTGACCGCCGTCGCCGCCAGCTCTCCGGGCGGCGCGTAGTCGGACAGGTGGCCGGGGAAGACGCCCTGGCTCGGGTTGAGGTACGCGGCGATGTTGTTGACCGCGGTCGCCGCCTCACCGAACCCGGTAGCGATCAGGCGGACCTTGCCCGGGTACTCGCAGATGTCGCCGGCGGCGTAGACGCCCGGCACCGACGTCGCGCCGGTAGTGGCCACGACGATGTGGCGCTTCAGCTCGATGTCGAGGCCCCATTCGAGCAGAGGACCGAGGTTGGCGGTGAAGCCCAGCGCGGCGACCAGCCGCTGACAGGGCAGCGTCACCGTGCCGTCCGGCGTAATCACGTCCACTGCGCTGACCTGCGGATCGCCGGTGACGGTGGCGATCTGGGCGTCCGTGAGCAGGCGCACCGAGGACGCCTTCAGCAGCTCCACTGAGTGAGGATGAGCGCGAAATGCCGACCGACGGTGGATCAAGGCGACCGAGGCGGCGATCGGCTCGAGCAGTAGCGCCCAGTCGATGGCCGAGTCCCCGCCGCCGACCACGACGACGTCGAGGCCGGCATAGGTGACCGGGTCGGGGACGAAGTGCACAAGCCCGCGCCCGAGGTACTCCTGCCCGGCCGGCAGGGGCCGGGGGTTGAACGTGCCGATACCACCGGTGATCAGGACCGCTCGGGTCTCGATCCGGTCACCGGTCGACGTGGTGACTGCGAAGCCGCCCGCGCCGCGCTCCAAACCGACGGCCTGCCGCCCGAGCAGGTAGCGCGGGGTGAACGGCGCCGCCTGAGCGACCAGCTGGTCGACCAGCTCCCGGCCGCGCACCGCTGGGAATCCGGCGACGTCGAAGATTGCCTTCTCCGGATACATCGCGCTGATCTGCCCACCCGGCTCGGGCAAAGAGTCGAGCAGCCCGACCTCCAGCGTGCGCACGCCGGCGTAGTAGGCGGCGAAGAGTCCCACGGGGCCGGCACCGACGATGAGCAGATCGAGCGGCGCTTGGCCGGCCGGAGAGGTCATACGTCCATCATTGCGCGCGGCGATTTCCCGCGATGGGGCGGCGGGTCATCAACGGCGACTCTTGCCTGGAGCGCGCGGGCCGGTGCGGCGCGCGGCCGGTGCGGCGCTCAGACCGGTCCGGCGGTCTGGCCGCTGGAGGAGGCGGTGAAGGCGGCGCGCAGCTGGTCGGGGCAGACGAGGCACAGCGGGTCGGTCGGATCCTCGACCTGGTGAGAGGCGGCGATCAACGCGGCCAGGCCGCCCAGGACCACGACGGTGACCAAGAGCTGAAACGCGATCAGCACCCGCACCTCCACGCCCCGCCGGTGAACCGGGGATGCCGCGAAGCCTAGACCGCGCCCGCCGGTTTGGGCAGACATCGGCGTTCTTAGCAGAAGCACCCGTTCTTGGGCCGGTGACCAACACCGACACGATTGCGGGCCGACGAAACCGCACCCAGCTACGCCGACATCCGCGCGATCCGTTCGCTCTATTCGACGGTGACGGACTTGGCCAGGTTGCGGGGCTTGTCGATGTCGAGGCCACGGGCGATGGCGATCTCGGTGGCCAGGACCTGCAGCGGCACGACGCTGACGAGTGGCGCAAGCAGGGTCGGCGCGGCGGGTACCTCGATCAGGTGGGTGGCATTCTGCGCGGCAGCGGTGTCCCCGGCCTCGGCCACGACGATGGTAAGCGCGCCACGAGCCCGGATCTCGGCCATGTTGGACAACATCTTCTGGTGCAGCAACGGCCGGCCGCTGGCCGACGGCATCACCACAACGACCGGCAGGCCGTCCTCGATCAGCGCGATCGGGCCGTGCTTGAGCTCGCCGGCCGGAAAGCCCTCGGCGTGCATGTACGCGAGCTCTTTGAGCTTGAGCGCCCCTTCGACCGCCACCGGGTAGCCGACGTGGCGACCCAGGAACAGCACCGCCTTGCTCGCCGCGATCTCGCGCGCGATGGCGCGCACCGGCTCCATCGCGGCCAGGGTGGCCTCGATGCGAGCCGGCATCCTGGCCAGCGCCTCGAACTCCCGCTCGATCTCGTCGCCGTACTTCGTCCCGCGGGCCCGGGCCAGGGCCAGGGCCACCAGCTCGATCGCGGTCACCTGGGCGACGAACGTCTTGGTCGCCGCTACGCCGACCTCGGGCCCGGCGTGGGTGTAGAGGACGGCGTCGGACTCGCGGGGAATCTGCGCGCCGTTGGTGTTGCAGACCGCCAGCACCTTGGCCTTCTGGTCGCGGGCATGGCGGACCGCTTCCAGCGTGTCCGCGGTCTCGCCGGACTGGCTGATCGCCACAACGAGGGTCTGGCGGTCCAGCACCGGGTCGCGGTAGCGGAACTCCGAGGCCATCTCCACCTCGACCGGAATCCGCGTCCAGTGCTCGATGGCGTACTTGCCCAGCAGGCCGGCGTGATAGGCCGAGCCGCAGGCAACGATGAACACCTTGTCGACGTCACGCAGCTCCTGGTCGTCGAGGCGCTCCTCGTCCAGGACCACACGTCCGTCGGCGAAGTGTCCGCGCAACGTGTCGGCCACGGCCTGAGGCTGCTCGTCCATCTCCTTGAGCATGAAGAATTCGTAACCGCCCTTCTCGGCCGCGGCTAGGTCCCAGTCGACGTGAAACGCCCGGCCGGCCACCGGCGTGCCGGCGAAGTCGGTGATTGCGTACCCGTCCGCGGTGATCTCGACGACCTGATCCTGGCCGAGCTCGATCGCCTCGCGGGTGTAGGGGATAAACGCGGCGACGTCGGAGCCGAGAAACATCTCCCGGTCCCCCACGCCGACGACCAGCGGAGAATTGCGCCGGGCCGCCGCGACGACGTCGGGCTCGTCCCGGTCGACCACGACCAGAGTGAACGCACCGGACAGCCGCTGGCACACCCGTCGCAGCGCCTCGGCCAGGCCGACCGGTGCGGCATCGAGCTCGGCCCGCAGCAGGTGAGCGACGACCTCGGTGTCGGTCTCGCTGGCGAACTCGACCCCGTTGGCTTCGCACTCGGCCCGCAGCGCGGCGAAGTTCTCGATGATCCCGTTGTGCACCACTGCCACGCGGGCGTCGCCGTCCACGTGCGGATGGGCGTTGCGGTCGTTGGGTGCCCCGTGGGTGGCCCAACGGGTGTGGCCCATGCCCGTACGCCCCGAGAGGCGGTGCTCGGCCAGCAGCTTGTCCAGGTTCTCGATCCGCCCGGCCTTCTTGGCCGTCTGCAACCCGGCGTCGGCGTCGATGACGGCCACACCGGCCGAGTCGTAGCCGCGGTACTCCAGTCGGCGCAGGCCCTCGACCACCACGTCGATCGCCTCGCGCGGTCCGACGTAGCCCACGATCCCGCACATGGGCGCGAACTTTACGCCGCGCGGGTGGCCAGGCCCGGTCGTCGCTCGGCCCGGCGCACCGGCGTTACGGCGATTGCCACCACCGGAACGACGGCCGCGGCGGCGAATCCCGCGACATAACCATGGGCCTGCAGCACCGCCCCGAGCACGGCCGGCGTGGCTGCGGCGGCGAGGTTCTGGCCGGTGTTCTGCGCTCCCAGCGCCCGCCCGGCCCAGCGCGAGCCGGCCACCTCGGCCACTGCCGTGAACGCCAGGCCGTTGTCGGCCACGGTGATGACCGTGGCGAGGCCCAGCGCGAGGATGACCAGCGGGCTCGCGAGGCGGTCCAGGGCGGCCACCGCGGCCATGATCAACGCGCTGGCCACGGCCAATGTCCGCATCGGCCGCAGCCGGCTGCCGACCTGGTCGGACCACACACCGGCCCCTATACGCCCGGCCGCGCCGGCCACCTGCATGACGAAGACCGCTCGGCCGGCGGCAACGGGTGACCAGTCGCGTTGGGCGACCAGGTAAGCCACGGTGAACGCCGACACGGTGAACTGCGGTACGACGAGAGCCGCGCTGGCCAGGTGAATGCGCCACAGCACCGACTCCCGGTACGGCGATCGGCTGCGGCCGGCCCCGGCGCCCTGCGAGTCGACCTCGTGCTGCGGGTCGGCGGCGAAGCTCCAGACCAGCACCGCGCAGATCGCGCACAGCGCCGCGGGAACCGCCAACGCGGCGGCGAACCCAGCCCGCTCGCCGACGCTCGGCAGCACTAAGGCCGCGACCGCGACTCCCAACGGCTGCGCGGTCTGGCGGATGCCCATGGCCAGGCCGCGTTGCTCGCGGGCGAACCAGCCGAGGACCAAGCGCCCGCTGGCCGCGTTGACCGACGCGGCGGCCGCGCCGGCGATGACCAGCCAGAGCAGCAGGGCCGGCAGCGAGGACACCGAGGCCGCCACCGCGATCGCCGCGGCTGCACCGGCCAGCCCGATCACGATCACCCGCCGCTCACCGAACCGGTCGGCCGCGGCGCCCCAGGCGATGAGCGTGGCCAGCAGACCGGCCGACGGCGCAGCAACGACCACACCCGCCCGGGCGAGGCTCAACCCACCGGACCGGACCGCGTCCGTCGAGTGCAGCAGTGGAAGCAACGCGGGTAGGCCGTAGAGGAACACGCAGGTCGACGTCTGCGCTGCGACACCAAGGGCCAGGATCAGCCACCGCCGCGACGCTCGACTGGGCGCGGCCGGCGGTGTCGCAGTGGGGAAACGACGTGTGACCACGCGGCCTCCTCGGACCGAAGGGACCCCAGGCTATCCCGCTCCATCTCACTTTGCAGGACGATCGTCCCAAATAGTGAGAGCGCTCTCAGCCCCGCTCAGCGGGTGCGCCGCCGCCCGTCGTCGACCTGAGGGGACAGTCGTGCCTTCGACGCGCCGGGACGGCCCATGGGCATGAAGATCCGTCAGGAGCAGAACGGGCACGCCAACCGGCTTGGGATCTTCATGGCCGTCGGATGCCCCCTCGCGTCCTGGCCACGAAGATCCCGAAAGCGCACGGTCGTCACCGGCGGAGCCGACTGGTGCGGCTCAGCCGACGAGCACGCCGGTGACGGTGAAGTCGATCGGCTCGGTCACCGCACCGTGGTCGGCGCCGTTGCGGTAACGCAATTCGATGGTGTGCACGGGACCGGTTTCGCCCGGCGCCAGCGTCTCGGTGATCTCGCAGGTCACCGTGCCGGCCCGCTCGTCGCAGCTCGCGTAGGTGTGTCCGAGGCGTACGCCAGCCGGCAGCACGAAGGACACCGTGCTGGTGCGCCAGGTTTCCGTCGTGGTGGCGTTGGCCAGGTGGAAGGTGAGCGTCGTGACCCCGCCGGTGGACGTGGTGCGGGTGGCATCGACGTCGACCCACAGCCCGACGGTGACCGGTGGGGTCGTGGCCGACGGCGTGGTGACCGGTGTGGTGGTCACCGGCGGAGTGGCCACCGGCGGAGTGGCCACGGGCGTCGTAGCCACAGGCGTCGTAGCAGAAGGAGGGTTCACGGGCGGCGTCGTCCGCGGGGGACTCGACGGTGGAGCGCTCGTCCGCGGCGGCGCGGTGACCGGCGTGGGCGTCGGCGGGATGAACACCGTCGTTCCGGAGTCGGCTCCGGGTCCGGAGCCGACGCCCGTACCACCGGACCCACCGATGCCGCCGAACGCGGCCCCGCCGATGGCGATGCCGCCGGCGCCACCTCCTCCGCCACCGGGCAAGGGCGGGATTGTCGTCGGCGAGCTGCCCGGACCGACACCACCACCGGGACGGGCACCACCTCCCGGACCGGCACCGCCCCCAGCCGAAGCAGTTGGCCCCCCGCCGCCCGAACCCGGGCCGCCGGATCCGGACGCGCCGGTCGAGCCACCGGCGGAATTCGCGCCCGCGGACCCACCCGCACCGGCCCCGGCTCCCCGGTCGCCAGAACGTGACGATCCGCCGAACCAACCGGAGATGACCGCCGCCGCGATGGCCGTCACCGCCACTACGGCAACCGCGGCGAGGACGGCCGGCTGGACCGCCGACGACCCCCGGGCGAGCCGGCCGCGCGGCCGAAGGAAGCCGGCCTGCTTCTGCAACCACTGCACGACGGCGTACCCGAGGGCGACGAACAGGGGAAGGTAAAGGACCCGCAGCGTGGAGTTCTCCTCGGCGACCTCCAGCAGCAGGGCGGCGCAGTGCGGGCAGGTGTCTAGATGGCCTTCGACCTGGCCCCGGCGGCGGATCGAAATGGTCCCGCGGGCCATGGCGGCGAGGTCGTCGGGCGGGATGTGGGCTCCCTGCACGACCACGCCGCCGATATATGCCGTCAAGTACGCCTCGCGCAGTCCTTCCCGGGCGCGACGCGCGAGCTGGCGCACGGCTACGTCGGACAGCCCCAGCCGCCGGCCGACCTCGGCCGCGCTTTCCCCCTCGACCTCGAGGTACCAGAGGACCGTGCGCCACCGCGATGGCAGCGTCGCGAACGCCTTCGACGTCATGGACACGGCCATCGTGTCCACCGGTGCCTCGTCGGCGCCGCTGACCAGGTCGCGAGCGTCACGCGGAGCGAAGGCGGTGTCGTCGCCGACCGGCGTCCACCGTGAGGTTTCCCGCCCCCAGGTGGCAGCGATGTTGCGCATCGTCACCAGCAGGTAGGGGAACAGGTCTCCGGTCGGGCCGTTGTTGGCCCGCAGGGCCTTGAACACCCGGGCGAAGGACTCCGACACCAAGTCGTCGGCGACGTGCGAGTCACGCGCGATCCGCCGCGCAGCCCGGTGGGCGGCCGTGCTGTGGTGGGCGTAGAGCTCGCCGAACGCCGCCGTGTCTCCGGCCCGCACCCGGGCCAGGAGAACCTGGTCAGTGGAGTCGATGGACATCGGGCGTCGTCCCGTCCTGAGAGGAAGGCGGCGCGGTCAGCCGTGCCGTTCGGGTCGACGGCCCGCCGCTTCGGTGCGCACGGTCTGTGTCCCACCGTAGGGACGCCGACAGTGCGTGGCAATTACGCCGGTCGTCGACCCGTCGCCAGCTCGGCCACCCGGGGAGTCACCCCGGCGCCACGCACCACTGAAGCGACCCGGCCGGCGACAGCCTCGGCCTGCTCGGCGGCCGGGGCCTCGACCATGACCCGGACGAGGTTCTCCGTGCCCGAGGGCCGCAGCAGGATGCGGCCGGCGGCGCCCAGCTCGGCCTCGGCCGCCTCCACCGCGGCCGCCACCTCGGCCGACGCGGCCACCACCGCCTTGTCGCCGACCGCCACATTAAGCAGGACCTGGGGCAGGCGGTGTACGACCGCGGCCAGCTCGGCCAACGGGCGGCCCGACCGGGCGACCTCGGCCAGCAGGTGCAGAGCGGTGAGCATGCCGTCGCCGGTCGTCGCCGCAGAGGTGAAAACGACGTGCCCGCTCTGCTCGCCGCCCAGCGCCAGCCCGTTGCGGCCGAGCGCCTCAAGGACGTAGCGGTCGCCGACCGCGGTGGTCAGCACGCCGATCCCGGCCCGGGTCATCGCGTGGTGGAAACCGAGGTTGCTCATCACGGTGGTGACGACCGTGTCGTCGGTCAGCCCGCCCTCGCGGCGCAGGGCGAGCGCGCAGACCGCGAGGATCTGGTCACCGTCGACCACCTCGCCGGTGGCATCGACGGCCAGGCAGCGGTCGGCGTCGCCGTCGTGGGCGACGCCCAGGTCGGCCCCCGCGGCCCGTACGTGGTCGGCCAGGAACTCGAGATGCGTGGAGCCCACGCCGTCGTTGATGTTGTACCCGTCGGGCTCGGCGGCCACGGCCACGACGTCGGCGCCGGCTCGGCGGTACAGCTCGGGGGCCAGCGCGGAGGCGGCCCCGTTGGCGCAGTCGACGACGATCTTCAGCCCGTTCAACGGCTGCGGCAGCGCGCCGAGCAGGTGGTCCAGATAGCGGACGCGCCCGTCGGGGTCAGAGTGGACCCGGCCGACGGCGGCGCCTACGGGACGCGGCCGGGTCCAGCCCCGGTCGATCTCGGCCTCGATCTCGGCCTCGAGGTCGTCGGGCAGCTTGGTGCCACCGCGGGCGAACAGCTTGGGCCCGTTGTCCGGCATCGGGTTGTGGCTGGCGGACAGCATGATCCCAAGGTCGCCGTCGTAAGCAGCGGTCAGGTACGCCACGGCCGGGGTGGGTACCACGCCGACGAGGCGGACGTCGGCACCGGCCGAGGTCAGTCCGGCGACCACCGCCGCCTCGAGCATCTCCCCCGACGCGCGAGGGTCACGTCCGACCACGGCCACCGGGCGGTGGGTCCCGTCGTGGGAGGCCAGCACCCGCGCCGCGGCACCGGCCACGGCGAGCACCAGCTCCGGCGTCACATCGCCGTTGGCCTGGCCACGGACGCCATCGGTGCCGAAGTAGCGGCCCAACGGTTCAGCGCTTGGAGTACTGCGGCGCCTTGCGGGCCTTCTTCAGCCCGTACTTCTTGCGCTCCTT
>JBDUAD010000160.1:0-3812 GCA_040004775.1 bacterium
CCCTCACCGGCGGGGCCGTCGTCCCGATCATGACGGGCTGAGCCATGGCCGGCGTCGTGACTGCGTGGTGGGCCCGGCAGCTCGGCCACCCGAGGGGGCTCGGCGGGCGCGTCGTCGGCGCCCAGCTCGACAAGCGCAACCGTGAGAACATCATGGCGGCGGTCGACCTGCTCGACCTGAACGCCGGCGAGGTGTCGCTCGATATCGGGTTCGGCGGCGGCCTGGGGCTGACGGAGTTGCTTCGCCGGGTCGGCACCGCCGGGCAGGTCCACGGCGTGGACATCTCGACCACGATGCTCGCCCGGGCGCGTCGGACCCACCGCGACGACTGCTCAGCCGGCCGCCTGCGCCTGGACGCCGGGTCGATCACCGCACTACCGCTGGACGACGCCTCGGTCGACGCCGCGATCACCGTCAACACGATCTACTTCGTCGACGACCTCGACCGCGCCTTCGCCGAGGTGGCCCGCGTCCTGCGGCCGGGCGGTCGCCTGGTGGTGGGCCTCGGCGACCCGGCGGTGATGCACGAGGTGCCGGTCGTCGCGCACGGCTTCCGCGTGCGCCCAGTCGCCGAGGTTACCGATACCCTGGCGCGGGCCGGGCTGTCCGTCACCGCCGACCGGCGGGTCGGCACCCGCGAGGAGGCCTGCCACCTCCTGCTCGCGCAACGGGCAGGCTGAACCGGGTCAGCGGTCGTCGTGCCGCTCGCTGGCGTCTTCCATCAACTGGTAGATCTGGCCCTGTACTCGCTCGACCCGCGGCACGTCGTCCAGGACCACCTGTCCCCGCTCGCCGGCCGACTCGACAGTCAGGGTGCCGCAGCCGAGGAGCCGCTCGAAGAAGGAGTGCTCGAAGGAGACGTCGTTGATCCGCGAGAGCGGGACGTCACGGCCCGACCGTGACAGGATGCCGCGGCGGATCAACACCCGGTGCGAGGTGACGACGAAGTGCGTCGTCCGCCAACGCAAGAACGGCAGGATCGTGAAGATGATCACGATTAGCACGACAGCGGCGATGATCACGTAACGCAGGACCGGCCGGTCGGTCTGGGCGATGCCGAAGCCGCCTGCACCCACAGCGATCAGGAAGATCACCACGGGCCAGAACAGCATCTTCCAGTGGGGGTGCAGCCGGTCGATGACTTCCTCATCCTGGGCGAGCAGGCGATCGGGGTACGGCATGCGTCGGAGCGTACTCACCGCACAGTTGGACGTAGGTGAACAACGTCCCCCGCAGCAACCGACGTGTGTCTGCCGTCGTCGGTCTTCACAACCAGCGCGCCGCCGGGATCGACGTCCACTGCGTCGCCGGTCAGCTCACCGTCGGGCAGCGTGACGCGGACCCGCTGGCCGACCGTTGCGCACGCGGCCACATAACGCGGGCGAGGATCAGCACCGTCGAGCCAGCCGCGGTAGTCCTCGGCGAGGCACCGCAGGATCGCCGCCAGCAGGGCCGCCCGGTCGGTGCAGGAGGCCTGCTCAAGGAAGAGTGACGTGGCCGCCGCGCGGGGTAGTTCCGCGCGGCCGGTGGAGACGTTGAGGCCCACCCCGACCACCACCGCATCGCCGGCGACCTCCGCGAGCAACCCCGCTACCTTGCCGGTGCCCAGCAGCACGTCGTTGGGCCACTTGAGCAGTGCGTCCACATCCGCGACCTGGGCCAACGCACGCGCGACGGACACGCCGGTCAGGAGCGACAGCCAGGCCCAAGCAGCACGTGGCGAGCCTGGCCGCAGCAGCACCGAGAAGGTGAGCCCGGCCCGCGGCGGGGACACCCACGCCCGGCCCAGCCGGCCGCGGCCGCCGGTCTGTGATTCGGCCACGAGCACTGCCCCCTCCGGCGCGCCGCCGGCCGCGGCCCTCGCCAGGTCGGCGTTGGTCGAGGCAGTCTCGGTGGCCACCCGTAACGACGTCCACAACGATCCCGGCAGCACGATCTCCCGGTGTAACGCCTCGGGCGACAGGGCGGGCCGGCCGGGATCGTCGGCGGACGAGGACATGGTCGATACGCTACGACCGTGAGCGACGGGCCGGACATCCATACAAGCACCGGCAAACTGGCCGACCTCGAGCGCCGTACCCACGACGCCGTCCACGCGGGTTCAGAGCGCGCGGTCGACAAGCAGCATGCCCGCGGCAAGATGACCGCCCGCGAGCGGATCGAGGCCTTTCTCGATTCCGGATCGTTCGTCGAGACCGACGCGCTGGCCCGGCACCGCTCGACGGCTTTCGGGCTGGCGGACAACCGGCCGTACGGCGACGGGGTGGTGACCGGCTACGGCACGGTCGACGGCCGCCCGGTGTGCCTGTTCAGCCAGGACTTCACGGTGTTCGGCGGCAGTCTGGGGGAGGTGTTCGGCGAGAAGATCGTCAAGGTGATGGACCTGGCGATGAAGACCGGATGCCCGTTCGTCGGCATCAACGACTCCGGCGGCGCCCGGATCCAGGAGGGAGTCGTTTCCCTCGGGCTGTACGGCGAGATCTTCTTCCGCAATGTCCGCGCGTCCGGGGTGATCCCGCAGCTCAGCCTGATCATGGGGCCCTGCGCCGGTGGCGCGGTCTACTCCCCGGCCCTCACCGACTTCACCGTGATGGTCGACCAGACCTCGCACATGTTCATCACCGGGCCCGACGTGATCAAGACGGTGACCGGCGAGGACGTGGAGTTCGAGGAGCTCGGCGGCGCGCACACCCACAACACCAAGTCGGGCGTGGCCCACTTCCAGGCGGCGGACGAGGCCGAGTGCCTGGAGCTGGCCCGGGCGCTGCTGTCGTACCTGCCGAGCAACAACCTCGACGAGCCGCCGGCCTACGCCGGGCTTTCGTCGCTGGAGGTGACCGCCGACGACGAAGCGCTCGACACGATCGTGCCCGACTCGGCCAACCAGCCCTACGACATGCACACGATCATCTCCCACGTCATGGACGACGGGGAGTTCCTGGAGGTGCACGCGCTGTTCGCGCAGAACATCATCTGTGGCTTCGGCCGGGTCGATGGGCAGCCGGTGGGCGTGGTGGCCAACCAGCCGATGCAGTTCGCCGGGACGCTCGACATCGACGCCTCGGAGAAGGCGGCGCGGTTCGTACGCACCTGCGACGCCTTCAACATCGCGGTGCTGACCTTCGTCGACGTCCCTGGCTTCCTGCCCGGCACCAACCAGGAGTGGGACGGCATCATCCGCCGCGGCGCCAAGCTGATCTACGCCTACGCCGAGGCGACGGTGCCCAAGGTCACCGTGATCACCCGCAAGGCCTACGGCGGGGCGTACGACGTCATGGGCTCCAAGCATCTCGGCGCCGACCTCAACCTGGCCTGGCCGACCGCGCAGATCGCCGTGATGGGGGCTCAGGGCGCGGTCAACATCCTGTACCGCCGCGAGATCGCCGACGCCGCCGAGCCGGACAGCCGGCGGGCGGACCTGATCACCGAGTACGAGGACCAACTCGCCAACCCCTACGTCGCGGCCGAGCGGGGCTACGTCGACGCCGTGATCCCGCCGTCGCAGACGCGGGTGCAGGTGGTCAAGGCACTGCGAGCGCTGCGCGGCAAGCGGGAGACGCTGCCGCCCAAGAAGCACGGCAACATCCCGCTATGAGCGAGGCGATGTGCGTCGTGCGGGGCCGGCCGACTGACCAGGAAGTGGCGGCGCTGGTCGCCGTAGTCCTGTCCCGTACGACGACTGCCGACGCGAGTCGTCCGCCGCCGTCGCTGTGGCGCGACCGGACCACCCTGCTCCGGGCACCGCTGCTGGCCCGCCGAGGCGCCTGGCGTGCCTCCGCCCTGCCGTCCTGAGGCCCGGTCCCTCGCACCCG
>JBDUAD010000161.1:0-3803 GCA_040004775.1 bacterium
TTGAACCGCGACGGGTCGGCCATCGTCTTGCCCGACTGCACGCAGAGCAGCACCTCGTGCGCGTCGGCATCGGAGGCGTGCGTGTAGTGCAGGTCGTTGGTGGCGATGATCGGCAGGCCAAGATCGCGGCCGAGACGGAGCAGGTCCTCGCTGACCTGGCGCTGGATGGCCAGGCCGTGGTCCATGAGCTCGAGGTAGAAGTTGCCGGCCCCGAAGATGTCGCGCAGCTCGGCCGCGGCCGCCCGGGCCCGGGCGTAATCGCCGATGCGCAGCCAGGTCTGGATCTCCCCGGAAGGGCAGCCGGTGGTCGCGATGAGGCCACCGGCGTACTCGGCGAGCAGTTCCCGATCGGCCCGCGGCTTGTAGTAGAAGCCTTCCAGCGACGAGCGCGAGGATAGGCGGAACAGGTTGTGCATGCCGGCCGTGGTCTCGGCCAGCAGGGTCATGTGGGTGAACGCCCCGCCACCGGAGACGTCGTTGGAGCCGCCCTCGGCCCAGCGCACCCGCTTGCGGTCGTAGCGCGACGTGCCCGGGGTGAGGTAGGCCTCCATGCCGATGATCGGCTTGATACCGGCCGCGGTGGCCTGGCGGTAGAAGTCGTGGGCGCCGAAGACGTTGCCGTGGTCGGTCATGGCCAGCGCCGGCATGCCCATGCGCACGGTTTCCTCGAGCAGCGGACCCAGGCGCGCGGCGCCGTCGAGCATCGAGTACTCCGTGTGCACGTGCAGGTGCACGAACTGATCGCTCGAGGACGTGCCCACGGTGCTCACAGTGCGCGGTGTCTCCGATCTCGACGATCCGGCCGGACCCGGCCCGGCGAAGCACCCATCTTGCCCCCGCCCACCGACGACATCGCCCAGGCGCTCCGACCGGTCAGCTCTCGGCGGCGGTGTCGGCGGCGAGGACGTCCAGGGCGTGGCGCAGATCGGGCGCGTAGGGCGACGTGAACCGCACCGGTTGTCCCGTGCCTGGGTGCTGGAAGCCGAGCTCTCGGGCGTGCAGCCACTGCCGGGCCAGCCCCAGGCGCGCGGCCAGCACCGGGTCGGCGCCGTAGGTGGTATCGCCGACGCAGGGATGGCGCAGCGCGGCCATGTGGACCCGGATCTGGTGCGTGCGCCCGGTCTCCAGCTGGAGGTCGAGCAGTGATGCCGCCCGGAACGCCTCGACGGTCTCGTAGTGGGTGACGCTGGGCCGGCCCCCGGCGACGACCGCGAACTTGTAGTCCGTACTCGGGGAACGGCCGATCGGCGCATCCACCGTGCCCCGGCTCGGGTCGGGGTGGCCCTGCACGACTGCGCCGTAACGCTTGTCCACCGTTCGCTCCTTGAACGCCCGCTTGAGCCCGGTGTAGGCCCGGTCGCTGGCGGCCAGGACCAGGACGCCGGAGGTGCCGGCGTCCAGGCGGTGCACCACGCCCTGCCGCTCGGCCGGACCCAGCGCGGACAGCCTGACGTTGAGGGCGGCCAGCGCGGCGGTGACGGTGGGTCCGGTCCAGCCCGGACTCGGGTGGACGGCCACCCCCACCGGCTTGTCGATGACCACGATGTCCTCGTCTCCGTGCAGGATCACCAGGCCCGCCACCGGCTGCGCAGCCGGCACCTCGGCCACCGCCGGCAGCCTCACCTCCAACCACTGGCCGGTCATCACCCGTTCCGAGCGCAGCGGGTGGTCGCCGTCCACGCTCACCGCGCCGTCGTCGACGAGGCCGGCCGCGGTGGTGCGGGAGAAGCCGAACAGCCGGCTCAGCGCCACGTCCAGGCGCAGTCCGTCGAGACCCTCAGGGACGGGTAGAGACCGGACCTCGGCAACGGTCCGGTCCTCGGCCACCGCACGATCATCGGCCACGGGCGGCAGCTCAGCCACGGACCGCCCGCCGCGTCGACGCCCGGGTCCCGTCGAACTCGATTCCCCGCAGGGCCAGCAGCGCGGCCAGGATCCCGCCACAGACGATGGCCGAGTCGGCCAGATTGAAGATCGGCCAGATGTGCCCGTCGTCGGCGAAGACGCTGATGAAGTCGACCACGCGACCCCGCCCGACGCCGGGCGCACGGACCAGGCGGTCGGTCAGATTGCCCAGCGCTCCGCCCAGGACCAGGCCCAAAGCCACCGCCCAGCCGATCGAGCGCAGCCGGGTGGCCACCCGCACGATGAGGACCACGACGGCGACGGCGACCGCGGTCAGGACCACGGTGGCCCCGGCTCCGAGGGAGAACGCCGCTCCGCTGTTGCGAGTGAGCAGCAGGTAGACCGCGCCACCGAGCCACCGCCGCGGCTGCCCTGGTGTCAGATTGGCCACGACGGCGACCTTGCTCAGCGCGTCCAGGGCGTACGCCGTGGCGGCGACGACGAGCACCAGCCCCAGCCGACGGCCGGGCCGGTGCTGGATGGGGGCCCGGGCGGGAGCGGGGTCGTCGCCGGGCAGGGTCAGCGCCGTTCCTCGCGCTGCTTGCACGCCACGTCGAGGGTGGCCATGGGAAAGGCCTGCAGGCGGGCCTTGGGAATGGGCTGACCGCAGCTCTCGCACACGCCGTAGGTGCCGACGTCGATCCGGTCCAGGGCGCGCTGCATCTGGATCAGCAGGTCGGAGCGATTGGCCAGGATGGAGAGCTCCTGCTCCCGGTCGAAGGTCTTGCTGCCGGCATCGGCCTGGTCGTCACCGGCGCCGTCGGCACCGCCGCGCTGCAGGTCCTCGAGCTGAGTCATGAGCGCGTCGTATTGCGACTGCATGTCGGTGATCTTCGCCGCGAGGTCGGCCCGCACCGCGCGCAGCTGGGCGACGGTCCAGTCCGACCCGGCCGGCACGACGGGTCCGGCGCTGCGGGCGCGCCGCGTCTTCGGTGGGGTCCTCGGCGCGGTCGGTTCGTGGGCGGGCGTCCCTGCCGTGGTGGCTTCGGCCGCGGTCGGTTTCGTTGCCCGGCCGGTCCGCGACGACACCGGCGCCGACGTCGCCGAGCTCGATCCGCTCGCCTTCGCCGCGCGGCCGCGGGTCGTGTGCGGGCGTGCGGTGGCGGTGGCGGTGGCCGGGTCGGTCGCGGCGGGAGCCGAACTGCTCCGCGCCCGCCCGGTGGTGGAGGCGACGGCCGATGACTTCATGGATGAGGCTCCTCGGGCTGCTTCGACCGCGGTACGGGCCGCTGCCCGGGGTGGTCGGCCGCCGGGCAGGAGGGCCAAGGTAGCCGAAAAGCCGGCCCGGCGCCGAAGGGCGCGCGCAGGTCCCAGCGCCCGTCCGGCCGCCGTCCGGCGCCGCCGGAGATACCGAGCCGCCGTTGCCTGGCAACGCGGATACGATATGAGTGGCGCTGAGGTCGGACGCGCCGTCGCGAGAACGAGCACGAGCGAACCGGGGACGGTGTGAGCCCGGGGTCACGGACGCGATCGGACATCACCGGCCGAGCACCGTGCCGATCCGGCGGGACGGCACGGGTCCATCTGCGTATCGGAGTGGGCGTCCGGGCACGGTCCGGAGGTCAACGAGGGTGGTACCGCGGGACGTCCCGGCTCCGGCCGGTGCGTCTCGTCCCTCGAACCGACGTGTCCGTCCCTCGAGGAAGAGCACCGCCATGACCCGCCCGAGCTACGCCGCGCTGCCGGCCCACGTCGACCTGCCGGCCACCGACCGCGAGGTGATCGCGTTCTGGGCCGAGCATGACGTCTTCGGCCGCAGCCTGGCCGCCACCGCAGACGGACCGCAGTGGACGTTCTACGAGGGACCGCCCACCGCGAACGGCGTACCCGGCACCCACCACGTCGAGGCCCGGGTGTTCAAGGACGTCTTCCCGCGGTTCAAGACGATGCAGGGCTAC
>JBDUAD010000012.1:0-38870 GCA_040004775.1 bacterium
GAGGCACAGCGGCGAAGCGTAGCGAGCGCGCACGAGGCACAGCGGCGAGGCGTAGCGACCCTAGTGCGGCAGGCGACCGGCGGCCGCTTCGTCGACCAGCCACAGGGTGCGCTGACGTCCCCGCGCCCCGGCCGACGGAACGTCGACCCGGTCGGCCCCGCCGAGGGCTCGGGCCACCGCGTCCGCCTTGCCTTCGCCGCTGGCGATCACCCAGACCTGCTCGCAGTCCTCGAGCGCTTCGAACGTGAACGAGAGCCGGTCCGGCGGCGGCTTGGGGGAGTTGTGCACGGCCACGATGGTCCGGCCCGTCGTCGACACTGCCGGGTGCTGTGGGAACAGTGAGCAGCAGTGCCCGTCCGGGCCGACTCCGATCAGCGCCACGTCGACGGTCGGGAAGTTCGAGTCGATCCGATTCACGGAGGCGACATCGTTGAGTAGGGCCGCGTATCGATCGGCCGCCCGCTCCAGGTCATTGCCGGCAGGGCCGCCAGGGCCGCCAGGGCCGCCAGGGCCGTCAGAGGCCGGCATGGCGAACACCCGGGCGGAGTCGAACCCGAGCGGCTCGAGCAGCAACCGGCGTGCTGGTGCGTCGTTGCGGTCCTCGGAATCGGCGGGCACGAAGCGCTCATCGCCCCAGACCACGTCGACGGTGTTCCACTCCACTGCGGTGCGGTTCGGCGCGGCCGCGACGGCGGCGAACACCTGCTCGAGGATGCTGCCGCCGGTGAGCGCGATCGCCGCCTGCCCGCGCTCGGCCTGAGCGGCCGCCAACGTGTCGATCAGGCGGGCAGCCACCGCAGTGGCCAGCGACTCAGCCGTCGCGTCGACGACCAGCTCAGGCGAGGCGGACACGTCAGCTCGCCGCCGGAGCCGCAGCTCCGGAAGCCAGCGCCGGGTCCTTCCAGATGTGCTCGCGAACCGCGGGGCGCTCGTTGAGCCCGGAGACGTCACTGACCGCCCCGAGGGCGTCGCCGTAGGTCTCGTCGGCATCGAGGCGGCGCAACTCCTCGGCCAGTAGATCGCCCAGTCCCCGCTCGGGAAAGGGCGACGCGGTGTCGGGCTGGTTGCTGCGGCGCAGGACCATCCGGCTGCCATCGAGGTGCGCGTCGAACTGGGTGCCGTCGTCGAAGGTCACGCTCACCGCGCCCACCGCGCGCCCGTGCTGGGTCTCCACCGGCACGTACATGTGCAGGCGTGACGACAGCCAGCCGGCCAGCAGCAACGCCGACGGATCCTTCTGGTTGCCCCGGACGACGGTCGACGTGGACACGCCCTCGGCGGTGTCGAACGCCGAGGCGAGTACCGCCCGCCACGGAGTGATGCGCGTCCAGGACAGATCGGTATCGCCGGGGGCGTAGTCGATGGCCCGCTGGCGCAGGGCATCCACTGCGTCCTCGATGCGGACCACGTCGGTGATCCGCCGGTCGGCGAACACGCCGAGCGGATCGTGGGCGATCTGTTCCGGGGGCGCGCCGAACCACCAGGTGACGACCGGCGCGTCCGGGGCGAGCAGCGGCAGCGTCACCGACTCGGCGTGCAGGGCCAGCCGGCCGTACATTCGCATCTCGATCGCCTCGCCCGGACCGAGCCGTCCGCCGATCAGTACCTCGGCGTCCAGGCGCGGCACCGGCAACTCCGCCTGGCGGCGGATGACGAGCAGGATGCGCATGGGGTGCTTGCTCGCCGCCACCGTGGCGGCGGCTTCGGCCTCGGCCACGTCCTTCTCATCGGCCACGACCACGAGGGTGAGGGCCAGCCCGCTGGTGACCGCCCCGCCGCTGCGGCGCTCGGCGGCCAGCGCGGCCACGACCGCGGTGCCGGTGGTGTCCCACAGGGTGGTCACGAGGTGCTCCCTTCGGTCGACTGGACGCTTCGGCCGGCCGCTTCGGCGTCGGTGGAGGCGGCGATCACGGCCGCCGCCACTGACGGCTCTCGCGAGCCAGCATCTCCTCGGCGCTGCGCGGGCCCCACTCCCCGGCCCGGTACAGGTCCACCGGACGGTCCTTCCAGAACTCCTCGAGCGGGTCGATCACCCGCCAGGACGCCTCGACCTCGTCGTTGCGAGGAAAGAGCGTGGCGTCGCCGAGCAGGACGTCGAGGATGAGCCGCTCGTAGGCCTCGGGAGAGGACTCGGTGAACGCGGTGCCGTAGAGAAAGTCCATCGACACGTCGCGGACCTCCATGGCGCTGCCGGGCACCTTGGAACCGAACTTCAGCGTCATGCCCTCGTCGGGCTGGACCCGGATGACGAGCTGGTTGTGGCCCAGCTCCTCGGTGTCGGTGGCGTTGAACGGCAGGTGCGGGGCCCGTGTGAACAGGACGGCGATCTCGGTCACCCGGCGGGGCAGGCGCTTGCCGGCCCGGATGTAGAAGGGCACGCCGGCCCAGCGCCGGGTCTCCACGAACAGCTTGACCGCGGCGAAGGTTTCGGTGTTGGAGTCCGGCGGGACGTCCTGCTCGGCCCGGTAGGCCTTGACCCGCGACCCGGCCAGCCAGCCCTGGTCGTACTGGCCGCGGATGGCCGTCTCGTCGAGGTTGTCCGGCAGGGTTATGGCGCGCAGCACCTTGATCTTCTCGGTGCGGATCGCCTCGGCCGAGAACTCGACCGGCTCCTCCATCGCGGTCAGGGCCAGGAGCTGCAGCAGGTGATTCTGGATCACGTCGCGGGCGGTACCGGTGGCGTCGTAGAACGAGGCCCGACCGCTGATGCCGACGTCCTCGGCCATCGTAATTTGGACCGAATCGACGTAGTGCGCGTTCCACACCGGCTCGAAGAGCTGGTTGGCGAACCGCAGGGCCATGATGTTCTGGACGGTCTCCTTGCCCAGGTAGTGGTCGATCCGAAAGACGTCCTGGGCGGTGAACACCGAATCGACCAGCCCGTTGAGCTCCAGCGAGCTGGCCAGATCGTGACCGAACGGCTTCTCGACCACCACCCGCCGCCAGCCACCGGAACGGTCGTTGTCGGCCATGCCGGTACGGTCCATCTGCTTGAGCACGATAGGAAACATTGCCGGCGGGATGGACAGGTAGAACGCGGCGTTGCCCTTGATCCCGTGGCTGTCGCGCAGCTCGTCCAAGGTGCGGGCCAGCTCGTCGAAGGCGTCGTCGTCGTCGAAGGAGCCGGGAACGAACTTGATGTTGCCCGAGAGCCGGTTCCAGACCTCTTCGTTCCACGTGGTCCGGGCCGCGTCCTTGGCCGACTTCTTGGCCAGGTCCTCGAAGTCCCCGTCCTCCCAGTCGCGCCGGGCGAACCCGAGCAGGACGAAGTCGGTGGGCAGCAGGCCGCGGTTGGCCAGGTCGTAGATCGCCGGCATGAGCTTCTTGCGGGCCAGGTCACCGGTGACGCCGAAGACGACCAGCGCGCACGGCTCCGGCACCCGCGGCAGCCGGCGGTCGGCCACGTCGCGCAG
Source organism: bacterium (assembly GCA_040004775.1). GTDB lineage: Bacteria > Actinomycetota > Actinomycetes > Mycobacteriales > Jatrophihabitantaceae > JALZBL01. The sequence continues at coordinate 3,414 of JBDUAD010000012.1, forward strand.
TGGGTTGGTGCGCAGGGTGTGGTTGGGCGGCAGGCTGCCGATGGGCGCCGAGGCCTGTGCGCGCCGGTCAGCCGCGGGGCTGAGTGGCGCGGAGTTGCGTGGCTCGGAGTCGCGTGGCTCGGAGTCGCCGGAACCGGCACTTCCGCCGGTGGTCAGGGTGTCAGTCAACGCGGTCTCCTCGGTGCGGCGGATGGCCCTCGGGTCGGTTGGGGAACTTACCGGCCGGCCGCGCGGTCGAGCTGTCCCTGGACGCCCTCGAGCAGTTGCTTCCAGGCGTCCTCGAACTTCTGCACGCCCTCCTGTTCGAGCAGCTCGACCACCTCGGTGTAGTCGACGCCGACCGCCTGCAGGTCGTCGAGCACCTTCTGCGCGGCGGCGTAGCTGCCGGTCACCGCGTCGCCGGCGATCGTGCCGTGATCGGCGACCGCGTCCAGCGTGGCCTCCGGCATGGTGTTGACCGTGTTCGGCGCAGTCAGCTGGACGACGTACATCGTGTCGTCGTAGGCCGGGTCCTTGACCCCGGTCGAGGCCCACAGTGGGCGCTGCGGATGGGCACCGGAGGCCTCCAGGGCCTTCCAGCGGTCGGAGCTGAAGACCTTCTCGTAGTGCTCGTAGGCCAGCTGGGCGTTGGCGATGCCGGCCTTGCCCTTGAGCGCGATGGCCTGCTCGCTGCCGATCTTGTCCAGCCGCTTGTCGACCTCGGTGTCCACCCGGGACACGAAGAACGAGGCCACCGACCGGACGGTTGACAGGTCGACGCCGGCCGCCTCGGCCGCCTCCAGCCCAGTCAGGTAGGCATCCATCACGTTGTCGTAGCGCTCGAGGGAGAAGATCAGGGTGACGTTGACGCAGATCCCGCGCTCGGTGGAGCGGGCGATCGAGGACAGGCTCTTTTCGGTCGCCGGAATCTTGATCATCACGTTCGGGCGGTCGACCAGCCACCACAGGGCGGCGGCCTCGGCCGAGGTCTTCTCGGTCTCCTGGGCGATGCGCGGGTCGACCTCGATCGACACCCGGCCGTCCTTGCCATCGGTGCGGTCGAACACCGGACGCAGCACGTCGCAGGCCCAGCGGATGTCGAACGTGGTCAGCAGTCGCACCGACTCCTCGAGCGAGACCCCGCGTACGGCGAGGTCCTTGAATTGCTCGTCGTAGGCGTCGCCCTTCTCCATCGCTTTTTGGAAGATGGTGGGATTGCTGGTCACGCCGACGACATGCTTGGTGTCGATGAGCTCCTGCAGGGTGCCCGAGCGCAGCCGCTCGCGGCTGATGTCGTCGAGCCAGATGGATACGCCCTGGGCGGAGAGATCGGCCAATGGGTCGCTCATGGGAATCGCTTCTCCAATCACCAGCCGCTCGGGGCCGGTCGTGGCGGATGGGTTCAGAGGATCTGGGGCGGTGCGCTGGGATGGGTCACGTCAGTTGCCCGTCGTGCTGCCGGTGATCTCGCCGACCCGCTCGAGCGATGCGTGAGCCGCGGCGACGATGCGGTCGGGCATGAAGCCGAACTGCTCGAAGAGCACTACGGCGGCGGCGCTGGCTCCGAAGTGGTTGATCCCGATGATCTCGCCGGACTCGCCGACGACCTCGCGCCAGCCCATCGGCACGCCGGCCTCGACGCTGACCCGGGCCCGGACCGACGGGGGCAGCACGGTGTCCTGGTAGGACCGTGGCTGCTCGCGGAACCACTCGATGCACGGCATGGACACCACCCGCACCGAGCGGCCCTCGTCCTCCAGGCGTTCGCGGGCCAGCAGGGCGATCGACACCTCGGAGCCAGTGGCGATCAGGATGACGTCGGGGATGCCCTTCGAGCCCTCCTCGAGGATGTAGCCGCCCTTGTTGGCGTCGACCACCTGCTCGGGGTTCAGCGTCGGCAGGGCCTGGCGGGACAGCGCTAGCCCGGCCGGGCGGTCATTGTGCTCGAGGATGGTTCGCCAGCAGACCGTGGTCTCGTTGGCGTCGGCCGGGCGTACGACGTCGAGGCCGGGGATGGCCCGCAGTGCGGCCAGCTGCTCGATCGGCTGGTGGGTCGGGCCGTCCTCGCCCAGGCCGATCGAGTCGTGGGTCCAGACGTAGGTGACCGGCACCTGCATCAGTGCGGCCAAGCGGACCGGCGGGCGCATGTAGTCGCTGAAGACCAGGAACGTGCCGCCGTACACGCGCGTGCCGCCGTGCAGCGCGATGCCGTTCATGATCGCGCCCATCGCGTGCTCGCGAATGCCGAAGTGCAGGGTGCGCCCGTACGGACCACCGGGCCACATCTTGGTCTGGCGGGCCGGCGGCACGAAGCTCGGCTCGCCCTCCATCGTGGTGTTGTTGCTCTCGGCCAGGTCGGCCGACCCGCCCCACAGCTCGGGCAGTACGTCGGCCAGCGCGGAAAGGACCTTCCCGGACGCGGCCCGGGTGGCCATGGTCGCCGCCTTGCCGTCCTTGTCGGTGGGGAAGGTGGGCAACGCGTCGGCCCAACCCTGGGGGAGGGAACGGGTGACCATGCGATCGAACAGCTTCTTGCGCTCGCCGTTCTTCTCGGCCCAGTCGTCGAAGCCCTTCTGCCACTCCGTACGCGCCTCGCGGCCGCGGGTGGCCACCTCGCGGGCGTGGGCCAGCACCTCCGGCTCGATGTAGAAGTCGACGTCGGGGTTGTAGCCGAGCGCCTCCTTGGTCTTGCGGACCTCCTCCACCCCGAGCGCCGAACCGTGGGCCTTGCCGGTGTTCTGCAGGGTGGGCGCGGGCCAACCGATGATCGTGCGCACGGCGATGAACGACGGCCGGTCGGTGACCGCGCGGGCCGCCTCGATCGCCACCTCGATCGCGACGACGTCCTCTCCGGACTCGACGTACTGCGTGTGCCAGCCGTAGGCCTCGTAACGAGCGAGGACGTCCTCAGAGAAAGCGACGTTGGTGTCGTCCTCGATCGAGATGTGGTTGTCGTCCCAGAACAGCGTGAGGTTGCCGAGCTGCTGCGTGGCGGCCAGGCTCGACGCCTCGCTGGAGACGCCCTCCTCCATGCAGCCGTCGCCGGCGAAGGCGTAGATGTGGTGGTCGAACGGCGATTCACCGGGCGCGGTGTCCGGGTCCCACAGGCCCCGCTCACGGCGGGCGGCCATGGCCATGCCCACGGCGTTGGCCACGCCCTGACCGAGCGGCCCGGTCGTCGTCTCCACACCGAGGGTGTGGCCGTGCTCGGGGTGCCCCGGCGTCCGGGAGCCCCACGTCCGTAGCGACTTCAGGTCGTCGATCTCCAGCCCGTAGCCGGACAGGAACAGCTGGTTGTAGAGCGTGAGCGAGGAGTGGCCGTTGGACAGGATGAACCGGTCGCGGCCGGCCCAGTTGGGGTCGAGCGGGTCGTGGCGCATCACCCGCTGGAAGAGCAGGTAGGACAGCGGAGCCAAGCTCATCGCCGTTCCGGGGTGCCCGTTGCCCACCTTCTGCACCGCGTCGGCGGCCAGCAGACGGATCTGGTCGACCGCCCGTGTGTCCAGGTCGGTCCACCAAGACGGGTACTTGCGGACGGGCGCGGGGGCGGTATCGGTCACGTTCTCTCCAAGCGGCGGTGACGGTACGGACGGTGTCGAGCGATCTCTTCCGGGCGGTGGCTTCGTCCGGTTACGAGACTATCCCCGACACCGGGATGTAGGACCCCGCCCGATCCAGCCGGGTGGGGACCGGCCGGGACCGGGGACGGGTAGCGGATACGCTGGCTGGGTGACGCACGCGCCGGTGACCCGGGACTCGTCCCGGGCCGCGGCCACGGTGGTGTCACGCCCCGGGCGCCGTCCGCCACGACGCCCGCGCCCGGTCGCCGCGCCGGGCCCGGCGTCCACCGCGTCGGCGGCATCGGTCACGTCTGCGCCCGCCAACTCCAGAGCCGAATCGTCCGTATCCGCGCTGAGCCCGCGGGCCCGCCTCGCGGCCTATGTCGCGCTGACTAAGCCGCGCATCATCGAACTGCTGCTGGTCACGACCCTGCCGGCGATGATCCTTGCCGCGCACGGCCTGCCCGACGGCTTACTCGTGCTGGCCACGCTCATTGGCGGCACGCTGGCCGCTGGCAGTGCCAATGCGCTCAACTGCTACGTCGACCGTGACATCGACGCGGTGATGCGCCGCACCGGCCACCGCCCCCTGGCCCGGCACAGCGTCTCGCCGCGGGAAGCGCTCATCTTCGGCCTCGCCCTCGGCATCGCCGCTGTTTCGATCATGGCCGCGGCCACCAACTGGTTCGCCGCCGCATTGACCTTGCTGGCCATCGCCTTCTACGTCGTCGTCTACACAATGGTGCTCAAACGCCGCACGTCGCAGAACATCGTCTGGGGTGGCGCGGCCGGCTGCATGCCCGTGCTGATCGGCTGGGTCGCGGTCACCGATTCACTGGCCTGGCCGCCGGTCGTGCTCTTTCTCGTCGTGTTCTTCTGGACCCCGCCGCACTTCTGGGCGCTGGCCATCCGCTACCGGGTGGACTACGACCGAGCCGGTGTGCCGATGCTGCCGGTGGTCGCCAGCCCGGTGACCGTCGCCCGTCGGATCGCCGTCTACACCTGGCTGACCGTCGCTACATCACTCGTCCTCTGGCCGTTGGCCACCGGATGGGTCTACGCCGCGGTTGCCGTCGCGGCCGGGATAGCGCTCCTGGTAGAGGCCCACCGGCTGCTGCGAGCCACGGTGGCCGACGCCGGCCCGCGGCCGATGCGGCTGTTCCATCTGTCGAACACCTACCTGGCCGTGCTGTTCCTGGCCGTCGCGGTCGACGCGTTCGTGCGCTGACCGGTCGTCCCTCCCTTCGCGTTCGATCGGACGGCACGCGCTGCGCCCCTACGATTCCCCGGTGTCCGCTGTCGCGTTGGTAACCTGTGCCGAGCTGCCCGAGGGTGACGACGACGGCGCGGTGCTCGCCGAAGCCTGCGCAGACGCCGGCGTCAACCCCGCCTGGGTGGTCTGGGACGACCCCACGGTGGACTGGGCGGATTGGGACCTGGTGGTCGTGCGCTCGACCTGGGACTACACCACGCGGCGAGAGGAGTTCGTGCGGTGGGCCCGGCGGGTACCGCGGCTGGTCAACCCGGCCGACGTGATCGCGTGGAACTCCGACAAGACGTACCTGCGCGATCTGGCCGCCGCCGGCGTCGCCGTCGTGGCAACGACCTGGGCTGCGCCGGGGGAGCCGCTCGTGCTCCCGGACAGCGGTGAGTTCGTGGTCAAGCCGGTCATCGGTGCCGGTTCCATGGGAGTCGGCCGGTTCGAGGTCGACAACCGCGCGCAGGCGCTCGCGCACGGGGCCGCGTTGCACGCCGACGGCCTCGCGGTGATGGTGCAGCCGTACGTCAATGCGGTCGACACTGCGGGCGAGGTCGCCCTGATCCACCTCGACGGGCGATATTCCCATTGCATCCGCAAGGCCGCGATGCTCGCCCGCAGCGCTCCCATACCGGCGGTGTCGCCGGCGGACGGGCCGGTGGCCGGGCTGTCCTCCGAGCGGCGGCTGTTCGTGAGCGAGCGCATCAGCGCCCGTGCTCCGACAGACGAGGAGCGCACGGTAGCGGCCGGCGTGCTGGCCAACGTCCCGATTGCGGCCGACCTGCTCTACGCCCGGGTCGATCTCGTGCCCGGAGAGGACGGGCCGTTGCTGCTCGAGCTGGAGCTCACCGAGCCGTCGCTGTTCCTGCAGTACGACGACGGTGCGGCGGGACGGCTGGCCACCGCGATCGCCACGCGAGCCGGCACGTCGGCGACCAGCAGCGCGCGGATCGGCCGGTGAGCGTCCCCTTCGCCGCGAGCGAGGAGCAACGCGCCGGCCTGCGGCGGATGAAGAGCGTCGCCTCGGGATTCCTGCTGGTTGCGGCGGCGCTGTTCGTGGTCAGCGTGGTGGCCGGCGACGGGCACGGACTGTGGGGATATCTGCAGGCGATGACGGAGGCGGCCATGGTCGGCGGGCTGGCGGACTGGTTCGCGGTGACCGCGCTGTTCCGATACCCGCTTGGGCTGCCGATCCCGCACACGGCGATCATCCCGCGCAAGAAGGACCAGATCGGCGCGAGCCTCGGCGCATTCGTGCAGCAGAACTTCCTCACCGCCGAGATCGTCGGCGAGCGCGTGCGGGCGGCGCGGGTGCCCTACCGGGTGGGGGAATGGCTGGCCGACCCGGCCCACGCCGCCCGTCTGACCGAAGAGGTGTCGTTGGCGCTGGTCGGGGCGGCCGAGGTGCTGCGCGACGACGAGATCCGCAGCGCAGTGGCCCAGTACGCCGAGCAGCGGCTGCAAGAGATCCCGCTCTCGCCGGTGCTGGCCCGAGTCATCGACATCGTGATCGACGGTGGCCAGCATCAGGTGGCCCTCACCGCCGGCCTGCGCGGTCTCATGCGCTTTCTCGAGGACAACCGCAGCATGCTGCGGTTTCGGCTGTCCGAGGAATCGCCCGAGTGGGTACCCAGCTGGCTCGACGACCGGGTGTTCGCCCGGCTCTTCACCGGCCTGCAGTCGTTCCTCGCCGACATCGTGGCCGACGACGAGCACGAGTTCCGTGAGCAGTTCGACCTGCGCCTACGGGCCTACGCGATCGCTCTGCGCGAGGACCCGGAAACGGCGGCGCGGGTAGAGGCCATCAAGAGCCAGGTACTCACCCACCCGGCGGTCCGTAGCTACCTGGGCTCGCTCTGGCTCACACTGAAGTCGGCCCTGCTCGCCGCCGCGGCCGATCCGACCTCGGCCCTGCGCACCACCACCCAGTCCCTGGTGGTGCAGGTCGGCACCGCCTTGCGCGACGACGCCCGGCTGGCCGACAAGGTCGACGGCTGGCTCGACGCCGCCCTGGTGCACCTGCTCAGCCGCTACGCCAGTGACATCGCCGATCTCATCACCGTCACGGTGGAACGCTGGGACGCCGAGGAGACAAGCCGCCGCCTCGAGCTTCAGGTCGGGCGCGACCTGCAGTTCATCCGGGTCAACGGCACGGTGGTCGGTGCTCTCGTCGGGGTGCTGATACACACAGTGGCGCAAATTCTCTGAGCCGTCGTGTCGGACGCCGGCAACCGCTGGACGCTGCTGTGTCGCCCGGCCGCGGGTGGCCCCTGAGTAGCACGACACGCCGCCCCGGCGGGTCGACTGCTACGAGGCCACGGTGTCCCTCTGGGAGACGACGCAGAGCCAGACGAGCACGGCGGCGGCCCAGACGGTGCAGGCGCCGAAGACGTGCAGCCCAACCAGCAGGCTGGGCAGCGAGGTGAAGTACTGAACGAAGCCGATCAGGCCCTGGGCCAGTTCCACCGCGACGAGCAGAGCCGCTGCCCGCTGCAGCGCGTGCGTGGCGTGGACCGCGCGCAGCACGAGCAGCAGGCCGATGCTCAGTCCGACGAGCACCATGACCGCGTCGGCGTGCAGCTGACTGACCGTCTCCGGATCCAGGCCGTTGCGGTGGACACGGCCGTTGTCGGTAGCGGCGCCGGCGTGCGGGCCGCTGCCGGTGACCGCCGTTCCGATCACCAGGACGGCAGCGGTGACGGCTACGACGATCCCGGTCAGCAGGCGGACCGGGGCATCAACCGCGGCGGCCGGTTGAGGGGCCTCGGCGCGCACTCGCCACCACAGAAGCATGGTTATCGCGATCATCACCATGGACAGCAGCAGGTGCAGCGACACCACCCACGGGTTGAGGTGGGTCAGCACCGAGATCCCACCGACCACGGCCTGGGCCGGGATCCCGACGAACGCGGCCACGGCCCACCACACCGCCCGACGCTGGCGCACCGCGACGACCAAGGTGGCCACGGCGACCACCACGAGCACGAAGGTCAGCGTCCGGTTGCTGAATTCGATCCAGCCGTGGGCGCCGGTCTCGCGCGTGCGCACCAGCGAGCCCTCGGTGCAGCGCGGCCACGTCGGGCAGCCCAACCCGGAGGCGCTCAACCGCACCGCCCCACCGGTGACCACGATGACGATGTTGGCCAGGACCGACGCCGCGGCCAAGCGGGTGAGGACCACCGGGCGCCGCAACCACGATCCGAGGCCGGTGGCGGCATCGGGAGGCGTCGCCGCCGGTCCGGCCGCGGCGCGCGATCCGGACCCGGCCGCCGCGCGGGTCAGCCGGTCGGTCCCGCTCATTCCCATCGGAACCACCGCGTCGCGGCCGGCAGTGCCACCGCAGCCCACACCAGAAGGGTAAGCAGCGGGCGCACCGGCAGTATCCGTCCGTCCTGGAGCACGGCGTGCAGGCCGTCGGACAGCGCGGCCGAGGGCAGCAGCCGAAGCACGTCGCGCAGCGCCCCCGGATACCGGCTCAACGGCACGGCGATCCCACCTAGGAACAACAGCACCAGCCAGGCCAGGTTGGCCGCGGCCAGGGTGACCTCGGCCCGCAGCGTGCCGGCGATCAGCAGGCCGAGACCGCCGAAGGCCAGCGTGCCGGCCAGGACCAGCACCGCCACCGACACGGGATCACCGTGCGGATGCCAGCCCAGCAGCAGCCCGACTACGACGACCAGGGCGATCTGCAGCCCCTCGAGCCCCAGCACGGCCAGCGCCTTGCCCAGCAGCAGGACGGAGCGGGGCAGCGCGGTGGCGCCGAGCCGCTTCAGCACGCCGTACTTGCGCTCGAACGCGGTGCCGATGGCCAGACCGGTGAACGACGCACTCATGACCGACAGGGCGATGATGCTGGGTACCACGAAGTCGATCCGCCGCCCGTCCAGGGAGTACAGGAACGGCAGGTTGAAGAAGACGAGCAGGAGCAGCGGGATGACCAGCGTGAGGCCGACCTGCTCGCCGTTGCGCAGCAGGAGCCGCAGCTCCATGCCGGTCTGCGCGGTGAGCATCCGACCCGGTGGCGCGGCACCCGGGTCCGGCGCCCAGCGTCCGGCGGCGACGGCGGTCATGCCCGGATCTCGTGGCCGGTGAGGTCGAGGAACACGTCCTCGAGGCTGCGGCGGGTGACCGACAGGTCGGTGACGAGGACGTCTCGGCGGGCGCACCACGCGGTCACGGCCGCGATGACATCAGGGGTGGCCGGGCCGAGCACGAGGTATTCACCGGCGCTGCGCTCGGTGACCCGGGCCCCGGCCGGCAGATCGGCGTCGAGCGCCTCCACGTCCAGCCCGGACGCGCAGGAGAAGCGCAGCTGCCCGTCCCCGGATCCGCGCACCAGGTCTTCAGGCGTGCCCTGGGCGACGATCCGCCCGGCGTCGAGCACCACCACCTGGTCGGCCAGCGACTCCGCCTCCTGCAGGTAGTGGGTGGTCAGCACCACGCCCACGCCGTCGCGGCGCAGCTCGGAGATGAGTTCCCACGTGCCGCGGCGGCCCTGGGGGTCCATCCCGGCGGTGGGCTCGTCGAGGAAGACCAGCTCCGGCCGGCCGACCAGCGCCGCGGCCAGTGACAGGCGCTGCTTCTGACCGCCGGACAGCCGCTTGACCGGCACCCGGGCGACCTCGCTCAGGCCGACGCGATCAAGCAGCGCGGCGACGTCCTGCGGATGCCGGGCGTAGGCGGCGAACAGAGCCAGCAGCTCGTCGGCCCGAGCCGCGGTGTAGCCGCCGATGCCGTCCTGCAGCATCACGCCGATCCGGGCCCGGGCTTCGGCCGAGCCGGGCTGGTGGCCGAGCACGCGCACGGTTCCCTCGTCGGGGCGGCGGTAGCCCTCGCAGATCTCGATGGTGGTGGTCTTGCCGGCGCCGTTGGGCCCGAGCACGGCAAGGATCTCGCCGCGGGGCAGCAGCAGGTCGAGGCCGTCGACGGCCGTACGCGGGCCGTAGCGCTTGACGAGGCCGTGCACCTCGACCGCGGCGTGACTCACTCGACGAGTGTAGGGACGCGGTCCTGCGCGCCCGCGGCGTCGGCCCGGTTACCGGTCGAGCCGGACCGGCCCAGCTCAGCCGCCGGACTTGACCACCGACGCGTAGCTGCCGACGTACTGCTGCCCGGACAGTTCCTGCACCGCGCCGCGGACGGTCTCGGTAATCTCGCGCAGTACCCGGGCGCTGCGCTCGTCCTCCGGCCGGCCGGAGAAGTCCAGCGGCGAGCCGAAGCGGACCTCCACCGGCTCCCGGTGCCACTCGCGCGTACCCGGTGGCTGGACCCGCTCCGTGCCGACCAGGCCCACCGGCACCACCGGCACGCCGGTCCGCAGCGCGATGCGGGCCACGCCGGTACGGAACCGGTGCAGCCGCCCGTCGGGTGAACGGGTGCCTTCGGGAAAGATGCCGAACGCCCGATGCTGGGCCAGCAGGTCGACGCAGATGTCCACCGACGCCGCGGCCGCGCGCATGTCGCCGCGCTCCACCGGCACCTGGCCGATCGCCTCGAACACCGTCTTGGTGATCAGTCCCCGTACTCCCGGAGTCGTGAAGTATTCGGCCTTGGCCAGATAGGCCACCTGGCGTCGGGCGGCCAACGTGGTGAAGATCTCGTCGGCGAACGAGACGTGATTGGCGGCGATGATGACCGGCCCGGAGCGAGGCACGAAGGCCCGGCCGGTGACCTCGGGCCGGAATACCGCACGTAACGTGGGGGAGACCGTGAGCTCCAGCGCGCGGTACAACACGGTCGGCAACATACCGTCGCCATCAGGGCCCACCCCGCCCGCTGAGCGCCGTGGAAATAGGTCATAATGGTGTTGTGGAAATCGAGCAGACCGCGCAACGGCAAGCGGCCGCCCGGGCGCCGATGGCCTCGGCCGCACCGATCGGCGACGCTTCGGCCGCACCGGTCGGCGACGCTTCGGCCGAGGTCCGCACTCGCGACGCGGTGGCCCGTCTCATCCTGGAGTCCGGTCCGCTGTCGGCGGCCGCACTGGCCGAGCGGCTGCAGATCTCTGCGGCCGCGGTGCGCCGCCACCTCGACGCCCTCGTCGCCCAGGGTCGCCTGAGCAGCCGCGAGCCGCGCGCTGCCGCCTCACGGGGCCAGGTCTCCCGGGGTCGGGGCCGCCCGGCCCGCACCTACGCCCTCACCGACGCCGGGCGCGCCGCCCTGCCCCACGCCTACGACGACCTGGCCACCACCGCGCTGCGCTATCTGCGTGAGTCCGGCGGCGAGCAGGCGGTCGCGCGCTTCGCCGAGCACCGGGCGGCCCAGCTGGAGACCACGCTGCTGGCCTCGGGCCATCTCGACCCGGACGCGCCGGACCCCGACGGCCTGGCCCGCGCGCTGAGCAGCGCTGGCTACGCTTCCACCACGCAGTCCGCGGTGGCCGGCACGCAGCTGTGCCAACACCACTGCCCGGTGGCCCACGTCGCCGCCCAGTTCCCCGAACTCTGCGAAGCCGAAACCCGTGCGTTCGAGCGCGTCCTCGGCACCTACGTCCAGCGTCTGGCCACGATCGCCCACGGCGACGGCGTCTGCACCACCCACGTTCCCAACCACCCCCACCGGCAGGAAGCGGTATCGCAATGACCACGGCACCCGAGCGCACCCTCACCCAGAACGAGCAGATCGACGCCCTCGGGCGGTACGCCTTCGGCTGGGCCGACTCCGACACGGCTGGTGCCGCGGCCCGCCGCGGGCTCAACCCGGAAGTCGTCGCGGACATCTCGGCCAAGAAGAGCGAGCCGGCCTGGATGCTCGAGCGTCGCCTCAAGGCCCTGGAGATCTTCGACCGCAAGCCGATGCCTTCGTGGGGGTCGGACCTGTCCGGGATCGACTTCGACAACATCAAGTACTTCGTCCGCTCCACCGAGAAGCAGGCGGCCAGCTGGGAGGACCTGCCGGACGAGATCCGCAACACGTATGACCGCCTCGGCATCCCGGAGGCCGAGAAGCAGCGGCTGGTCTCCGGCGTTGCCGCGCAGTACGAGTCCGAGGTGGTCTACCACCAGATCCGCGAGGACCTCGAGGCCCAGGGCGTGATCTTCCTCGACACCGACTCCGGCCTGCGCGAGCACGAGGAGCTGTTCAAGGAATACTTCGGCTCGGTCATCCCGTCCGGGGACAACAAGTTCGCCGCGCTCAACACCGCGGTGTGGTCCGGCGGCTCGTTCATCTACGTGCCGAAGGGCGTGCACGTCGACATCCCGCTGCAGGCCTACTTCCGGATCAACACCGAGAACATGGGCCAGTTCGAGCGGACCCTGATCATCGCCGACGAGGGCTCCTCGGTGCACTACGTCGAGGGCTGCACGGCGCCGATCTACTCCAGTGACTCGCTGCACTCCGCGGTCGTGGAGATCATCGTGAAGAAGGACGCCCACGTCCGCTACACCACGATCCAGAACTGGTCGAACAACGTCTACAACCTGGTGACCAAGCGGGCGCGGGCCGAGGCCGGCGCCACGATGGAGTGGGTCGACGGCAACATCGGCTCGAAGGTGACCATGAAGTACCCGGCGGTCTGGATGACCGGCGAGCACGCCAAGGGTGAGGTGCTCTCCATCGCCTTCGCTGGCGAGGGCCAGCACCAGGACGCCGGCGCCAAGATGCTGCACCTGGCTCCGCACACCAGCTCGAACATCATCTCCAAGTCGGTGGCCCGGGGCGGCGGCCGCACGTCCTACCGCGGCCTGGTCCAGGTCAACAAGGGCGCGCACCACAGCCGGTCCACGGTGAAGTGCGACGCCCTGTTGATCGACGACATCAGCCGTTCGGACACCTACCCCTACGTCGACGTCCGCGAGGACGACGTGTCGATGGGGCACGAGGCGACGGTGTCCAAGGTCAGCGCCGACCAGCTCTTCTATCTCATGAGCCGCGGGCTGACCGAGGACGAGGCCATGGCCATGGTGGTGCGCGGGTTCGTCGAGCCGATCGCCCGGGAACTGCCGATGGAGTACGCCCTCGAGCTGAACCGGCTGATCGAGCTGCAGATGGAGGGCGCGGTCGGATGACATTGACCGACGCGCCCGCCCGTCCGGTCACCGGCTCCCCGCCCGACCGCTTCCGCTCGGCCGACTCGGCCGCCTACCCGCAAGCCTCCTCCCGCGAGGAGGAGTGGCGCTTCACGCCGCTGGCCAAGTTCCGGGTGCTGCTGGACGGAGGTCCGTCCGACGCCGTCCTGACGTGGGACTCGGTGCTGCCCGACGGTGTGGAGCTCCTGACGCTGCCCGCCGACGCACCGGAGCTGGCCCAGCTGCCGTTGCCGGCCGACCGGCTCTCGGCCCTGGCGCGCGAGCGCAGCCCGGCGGTCACGGTGCTGAGGATCGCCAAGGGCGCCGAGCCGGTCGAGCCGGTGGCCGTGCGGCTGTCCGGTACCGGTTCCGCCGACGTCGTCTGGACCCACCTGGTGATCGACGCCGGTGAGCAGTCGAGCGCCGCCGTGGTGATCGAGTACACCGGCTCGGCCCGCTTCGCCGCAGAGACCTCGGTGCTGGTCGGCGACGGTGCCCGCCTGAATCTGGTCCAGGTGCAGGACTGGGCGGCCGACACGGTCCACGGCGAGCACGTCGGCGCGCGGGTCGGGCGTGACGCCACACTGACTCACACCGCCGTCGGCCTCGGCGGCGGTGTGGTGCGGATCGTGCCCACGGTGGAGTTCGCCGGTTCCGGGGCCACCGCCCGTATGTACGGCGTGGGCTTCGCCGGCGACGGCCAGCACCTGGAGTCGCGCCTGTTCGTCGACCACTCCGTGCCCGAGTGCACCTCCGACGTGGTCTACAAGAACGTCCTCACCGGTCAGCGGACCCGCACGGTGTGGATCGGCGACGTGCGCATCCGCCCGAGCGCGACCGGCACCCGAACGTTCGAGCTCAACCGCAACCTGCTGCTGTCCGGGGGTGCGCGCGCCGACTCGGTGCCCAACCTCGAGATCGAGACCGGGCAGATCGCCGGAGCCGGGCACGCCAGCGCCACGGGACGATTCGACGACCTGCAGCTGTTCTACCTGCAGGCCCGCGGCATCCCCGAGGCCGAGGCCCGCCGGCTGGTGGTGCGGGGCTTCCTGGCCGAGGTGATTCACCGCATCGGCCTGCCCGAGCTCGAGCAGCGGCTGGTCGCCGCGATCGAGCACCGGCTCGGGGCCGCACCGGCCACCGCCGGCGCCCGCGCAGATGTACTGCACGACGTCCATGACGACGACAAAGCAAACGAACTGGAGAACGCCTGACATGGCCACCCTGGAGATCCGCGGCCTGCACGTCGCGGTCGAGGACACCGAGATCCTCAAGGGGGTCGACCTCACCGTGAGCAGCGGTCAGACCCACGCCATCATGGGCCCCAACGGTTCGGGCAAGTCGACCCTGGCCTACTCGGTGGCCGGCCACCCCAAGTACACGGTGACCTCCGGCGCGGTGCTGCTCGACGGCGAGGACGTGCTGTCGATGACCGTCGACGAGCGGGCGCGCGCCGGGCTGTTCCTGGCCATGCAGTACCCGGTCGAGGTACCCGGAGTCTCGGTGTCGAACTTCCTGCGGACCGCGGCCACCGCGGTGCGGGGCGAGGCGCCGAAGCTGCGCACCTGGGTCAAGGAGGTCAACTCCGAAATGGGTGCGCTGGGCATGGACAAGGCGTTCGCCGAGCGGTCGGTCAACGAGGGCTTCTCCGGCGGGGAGAAGAAGCGCCACGAGATCCTGCAAATGGCCCTGCTCAAGCCCAAGATCGCTATCCTTGACGAGACCGACTCCGGACTGGACGTCGACGCGCTGCGGGTGGTCAGTGAGGGCGTCAACCGCAGCCGGGCCACCGGGGTCGGCACCCTGCTGATCACGCACTACACGCGGATCCTGCGCTACGTCGAGCCCGACGCCGTTCACGTGTTCTTCGACGGACGCATCGTCGAGTCCGGCGGCAAGGAACTGGCCGACCGGCTCGAGGCGGAGGGTTACGCCCGCTATGGGGTGGCCGAGCCGGCGGCCGTCCCGCTGGCCGGCTAGGGGTGCGGACATGAGCTTCGACGTAGACACCGTCCGCAAGGACTTCCCGATCCTGCAGCGCGAGGTGCACGGGCACCCGCTGGTGTACCTCGACACGGCCAACAGCTCGCAGAAGCCGCAGCCGGTCATCGATGCCATGAGCGACTTCTACGCCAACCACTACGCCAACGTGGCCCGAGCGGTGCACACCCTCGGGTCCGAGGCGACCACCGCGTTCGAGGGCGCCCGGGACAAGGTCGCGGCGTTCGTCAACGCCCCGCGGCGCGACGAGATCGTCTTCACCCGCAACTCCACCGAGGGTTTGAACCTGGTCGCCTACGCGATGTCCAACGCCACGACGACGCCCGGCGCCGAGCGGTTCCGGCTCGGGGCCGGCGACGAGATCGTCGTCACCGAGATGGAGCACCACTCCAACCTTGTGCCGTGGCAGCTGCTGGCCCAGCGCACCGGGGCCACCCTGCGCTGGATCGGCCTGGACGACGACGGCCGCCTGCGCCAGGACGAGATCGACGAGGTGATCGGCGAGCGCACGCGCGTGGTCGCGTTCGTGCACCAGTCGAACGCCCTCGGCACGGTGAACCCGGTCGCGCGAATCGTCGCGCGGGCGCACGCCGTCGGCGCGCTGGTCGTCCTTGACGCCTCCCAGTCGGCTCCGCACCGCCCGCTCGACGTCCAGGAACTCGACGCCGACTTCGTGGTGTTCACCGGCCACAAGCTGTACGGACCGAGCGGGGTGGGCGTGCTGTGGGGCCGCTACGACCTGCTGGCCGCGCTGCCGCCGTTCCTGGGCGGCGGCGAGATGATCGAGACCGTCACCATGGAAGGCACCACGTTCGCCGCGCCGCCGCACCGCTTCGAGGCCGGCACGCCGATGATCGCCGAGGCCGTCGGTCTCGGTGCCGCGGTCGACTGGGTCGGCGCGATCGGCATGGACACCGTCGCCGCCCACGAGCAGGAGTTGGTGGAGTACGCCCTGCCCGCCCTCAGTGAGCTGGCCGGCGTGCGCATCATCGGCCCGAAGACCGCGGTCGAGCGCGGCGCGGCGATCTCGTTCGTGGTCGACGGCCTGCACCCGCACGACGTCGCCCAGCTGCTCGACGAGCAGGGCATCGCGGTGCGAGCCGGACACCACTGCGCCCGTCCGGTCTGCGTGCGCTACGGCGTGCCCGCCACCACTCGCGCGTCGTTCGGCGTCTACACCACCACCGCGGAGATCGACGCGCTGGTCGACGGAATCCGGTCGGCTCAGCGCGCGTTCGGACTGGCGCGATGAGCGTCGACTCGATGTACCAGGAGATCATCCTGGATCACTACAAGCACCCGGAGCACCACGGGCTGATCGATTCCTTCGACGCCGAGGTGCATCACGTGAACCCGACCTGCGGCGACGAGGTGACCCTGCGAGTGCGCCTGGCCGACGGCGCGGTGAGCGACCTCGGCTGGGAGGGCCTGGGCTGCTCGATCAGCCAGGCCTCGACCTCGGTGATGAGCGGGCTGGTGATCGGCCGCAGCGTGGAGGACGCGCTGGCCCTGCAGGAGGAGTTCCTGGACCTCATGCAGTCCCGCGGCGACGCCCACCTCGACGAGGCCGCCGAGGAGCGCCTGGACGACGCGGTCGCCTTCGAAGGGGTGGCCAAGTACCCGGCCCGGGTGAAGTGCGCGCTGCTGGGCTGGATGGCCATGAAAGGGGCGGTTGCCGAGGCGACCGCGGTGACGAGCGCGGTGGCCGGGGCGGCCACCGTCGGTGGAGAGGACGAACGGTCATGACCGACATCGCAGTCGAAATCCCTTCGCGCGACGACGTGGAGGAGGCGATGCGCGACGTCGTCGACCCGGAGCTCGGGATCAACGTGGTCGACCTCGGCCTGGTGTACGACGTCCACATCGACGACGACGCCTCCGTGGTCCTGGACATGACGCTGACCTCCGCCGCGTGCCCGCTGACCGACGTCATCGAAGATCAGACCGCGGCGGCGCTGACGAGCGGCCCACGGCCGGTGGCCCGCGGCTTCACCATCAACTGGGTGTGGATGCCACCGTGGGGTCCAGACAAGATCACCGACGACGGTCGCGAGCAGCTGCGTGCCCTCGGCTTCAACGTCTGAGCCCGCACGCGGGGTCCGCCCGATGGCGCGCAACCGCATTGCGGATACTCAAAGGATGACCGCAGTCGCGCACATCCCCAGCTCAACCGATGCCCTGGCCGACGTCGGCCTTTTCGGGCCGGACTCCGTGACCTGGCGGATCCACAGTGACCCGGCGATGGCCCTGGCCGGCTTCCGGGCGCTGTTGCTGCAGGCCGTGCATCCGCTGGTCATGGCCGGCTTCTCCGACAACTCCCGTTACCGGGCGGACCCGTGGGGACGGCTGCAGCGCACCGGCGAGTGGGTGGCCACCGTCACCTATGGAACCACCGCCGAGGCCGAGGCCGCCGGGGAGCGCCTGCGGCGGCTGCACGCCCGGCTCGGTTCCGGCGTCGAGCCGGAGAGCGGACGCCCGTACCGGGTGGACGACCCGGACCTGCTGCGCTGGGTGCACGTCACCGAGGTGGAGTCGTTCCTGTCGACCTTCCGCCGGTGCGGCGGCACACTGCAGCCCGGGGACGCCGACCGCTACGTCCGGGAGATGCGCCGCTCGGCGCAACTCGTCGGCCTCGACCCGGACAGTGTTCCGGCGACGGAAGACGACATCGAGCAGTACTACCGCGACGTGCGACCCGAATTGCGGGTATCCAACACCGCGCTGCGGACCGCGCTGTGGGGCTTCGCCCCGCCGATGCCGCGCTGGGTCGCCCTGGCCACCCCGGCCCGTCCGGCGTGGGCCGGGCTGGTGGCCGTGGCCGCCGGCATGCTGCCGCCGTGGGCGCGCCGGCTCTACGGCCTGCCCGCCCTGCCCACCACCGACCTCGCAGCCAGCCTGTCCGGACGGACGCTGCGCCAGGCGGCGCTGTTCCTGCCGTCGAGCTGGCGCCAGAGCCCGATCCAGAAAGTGGCCCTGGCCCGCATCGCCTGAAGCGGCGGTGTCCACGGTCAGCGGGTCCGACCCCGCGTCGGGGCGGATCAGCGTCGATCACCGGGTCGGCCCGGCGCACGCCCACTACCCTGGCCAGTGGCGGTCAGCGGTCCGCGCGACGCCGTTGGCGCACCACGTGAGCGCAGGACGGTGCAAGGTCCCGGCCCAGCGCTACCGATCATCGCTCGACCGCCGTTCACCACGTTGGGAGCACACCGCCATGATCACGGCCACCGGCCTCGAGCTGCGCGCCGGGGCGCGCATCCTGCTCGAGCCCACCGCGGTGCGCGTGCAGCCCGGTGACCGGATCGGCCTGGTCGGGCGCAACGGCGCCGGCAAGACCACCACGCTGAGAGCCTTCGCCGGTGAGACCCTGCCCCACGGCGGTGAGATCGCGGTGTCCGGTCCGGTGGGCTATCTGCCGCAGGACCCGCGCACGGGCGACCTGGACACCGTGGCCCGCGACCGGGTGCTGTCGGCCCGCGGCCTCGACGAGCTGCGCCGGGCGATCGACAAGGTGCAGGTCCAGTTGGCCGAGCTGCCCGACGACGCAGCAATCCTGGAGCGCTACGGCCGGCTGGAGGAGCGGTTCAGCACGCTGGGCGGCTACGCGGCCGAGAGCGAGGCGGCCCGCATCTGCGCCAACCTCGGCCTGCCCGACCGCGTGCTGAGCCAGCCCCTGGGCACGCTGTCGGGCGGTCAGCGCCGCCGGGTCGAGCTGGCGCGCATCCTGTTCGCCGACACCGCCGGTGAGCCGACCACCCTGCTGCTCGACGAGCCGACCAACCACCTCGACGCCGACTCCATCGTCTGGCTGCGCGACTTCCTGAAGCGCCACCGCGGGGGCCTGGTTGTCATCAGCCACGACGTCGAGCTGCTCGACGCGGTGGTGAACAAGGTGTGGTATCTCGACGCCAACCGGGCCACAGTTGACGTCTACAACGTCGGCTGGAAGACCTATCTGCAGCAGCGCGAGGCCGACGAGAAACGCCGGCACCGCGAGCGGGCCAACGCCGAACGCAAGATCGAATCGTTGCGCGGGCAAGCGGACAAGATGCGGGCCAAGGCGACCAAGGCCCGCGCCGCCCACCAGATGGACCGCCGCGCAGCCGCGCTGCAGGCCGGACTGGCCGAGGTGCGGATGGGGGACAAGGTGGCCCGGCTGCGCTTTCCGCAGCCCGCGCCCTGTGGCAAGACGCCGCTCACCGCCGAGGGACTGTCCAAGTCCTACGGCTCCCTGGAGGTCTTCGTCGACGTCGACCTGGCCGTCGACCGCGGAGCGCGGGTGGTGGTCCTGGGCCTCAACGGCGCGGGCAAGACCACTCTGCTGCGCCTGCTCAGCGGGGCCGAGCTCCCCGACACGGGTGCGGTGTTGCCGGGCCACGGCCTGCGACTGGGCTACTACGCCCAGGAGCACGAGACTCTCGACGTCGACGGCTCCGTCCTGGACAACATGCGCGCGGCGGCCTACTCGGCGGCCGGCAGCGTGTCGGCCGCACCGAGCGACACAGATCTGCGAAGGGTCCTCGGCGCCTTCCTGTTCTCGGGCGACGACGTGGCCAAGCCGGCCGGCGTGCTGTCCGGCGGGGAGAAGACCCGCCTGGCCCTGGCCATGCTGGTGACCAGTGCGGCCAACGTGCTGCTGCTGGACGAGCCGACCAACAACTTGGATCCGGTCAGCCGCCAGCAGGTCCTCGACGCGCTGCGGACCTACACCGGTGCCATCGTGCTCGTGACCCACGACGAGGCAGCGGTGGAGGCGCTTTCTCCCGACAAGGTCATCCTGCTGCCAGACGGCGTGGAAGATCTGTGGACGCCGGACCTAGCCGATCTCATTACTCTCGCGTAACCTTCGGCGGTGATCATCTGCTGAACCACTCGACCGGGGGGCCGGGCGAGTGGAAACGGGGCGGCAGGAGATCGTCACCACCGGACGCCGAGGGGGCGTTCCGGAATCTCGTTACGACCGGGGGCAAGACAACGCATGACCAGTCTGAAGAAGGGTGCCCGCATCACGGGTACCGCACGCAACAAGCTCACCGCCGACGTGAGCAAGAAGTACGCCAAGGGCAGCAGCATCCGCGAGCTGGCTGAGGAGCAGGGCCGTTCCTACGGGTTCGTCCACCGGCTCCTGGCCGAGTCCGGGGTCGAGCTGCGCGGCCGCGGCGGAGCCACCCGCAAGAAGAAGGGCTGATCCACCGCCGTGCCGCCGCCCGACACGGATTGTTCCGTTGTGGTCGCGCGGCACGGCGTCGCGGTGACGATCGAGGGTGATCGGGCCGATCTGGCCACGGTCACCCTCGATCGTCCCGAGCAGCTCAACGCCCAGACGCCGTTGACCTGGGCCGCGCTGGCCGAGACCGCAGCGGCCCTGCCGGCGTCCGTGCGGGTGGTGCTGGTCACCGCCGCGGGCCGTGCCTTCTCCGCCGGCCTCGATCGGGCGATGTTCACCCCGACCGGTGTTGCCGGCGCTCCCACGTTTCCCGAGCTGGCCGCGATGGAACCGGCGGCGGCCGACACCGAGATCGCTCGCTACCAGGCCGGTTTCGGCTGGCTGGCCCGCCCCGACCTCATCTCGATCGCCGCGGTGCAGGGCCACGCCGTCGGCGCCGGCTTCCAGCTTGCCCTGGCCTGCGACCTGCGCATCGTCGCCGACGACGCCCAGTTCTCCATGGCCGAGGTGCCCTTGGGCCTCGTGCCGGATCTGCTCGGCACCCGGCGCTTGGTCGAGCTGGTTGGGTACACGCGAGCGATGGAGATCTGCCTGACCGGGCGTCGGGTCGGCGCGGCCGAAGCGCTCACGCTGGGCCTGGCCAACCGCGTGGTCGCCCGTGCAGAGCTGGCCGATGCCGCGCGCGCCCTCGCCGCCGACGTGCTGGCCGCACCGCCCGCCGCCACCGCCGAACTGAAGCCGCTGCTGCTGGCCGCGTCCAACCGCTCGCCGGACGAGCAGGCGGCCGCTGAACGCGCCGCCCAGCACCGGCTGCTGCGCCGCCTCGCCGCGGGCTGACTGCTGGGCTGTCCGCCCGCGGAAGCCGGGCACCGTCGCAGGCTGTAACCGGCCGCCGCACCGTTGTGTCCGGGCCGGAACGTACGTTGGTGCGGGAGGTCGATGATGAGCGCACCGGGTGCCGGTGGAATGTGGCGGACGATGCACTCGTTCCGGACGGATCGTTCCGTGCTCGAGCGTGGGCTGGCCAAGGGCACGGCCCGGCGGGTGCTGTCCTTCGCCCGTCCGTACCGCGGCGCGCTGAGCGTGTTCCTCGTTCTCATCACGGTGGACGCGGTGATCGGCGTGGCCACGCCGGTCCTTGCCGGGCGAGTGGTCAACACGATCACCTCGCACGGGCAGGTCCGCACCGTTGTAATCATCGCGCTGGTCATCGCCGGGCTGGCCATCGCCGACGCCGCCTTGTCCTTCGCTCAGCGCTGGTACTCCGCGCGCATCGGCGAGGGATTGATCTACGACCTGCGCACCGCGGTGTTCGACCACGTCCAGCGCATGCCGCTGGCCTTTTTTACCCGTACCCAGACCGGCGCCCTGGTCAGCCGGCTCAACAGCGACGTTCTCGGCGCGCAGCAGGCGTTCACCTCGACGCTGTCCGGCGTGGTCTCCAACGTGGTCGGTCTCGTCATCACTGCTGGGGTGATGTTCTCGCTGTCCTGGCAGATCACCGCGCTGTCCCTGGTTCTGCTGCCGGTCTTCGTCCTGCCCGCGCGCCGCATCGGTGCCCGTCTGCAGGCCATCACCCGCGAGTCCTACAACCTCAACGCGTCGATGAACGCGACGATGACCGAGCGGTTCAAC
Source organism: bacterium (assembly GCA_040004775.1). Taxonomy (GTDB): domain Bacteria; phylum Actinomycetota; class Actinomycetes; order Mycobacteriales; family Jatrophihabitantaceae; genus JALZBL01. The sequence continues at coordinate 25,020 of JBDUAD010000012.1, forward strand.
GTCTCCGGCGCCCTGTTGGTGAAGTTATTCGGCCACCCGGAGACCGAGGACGCCTCCTTCCGCTCGCGGGCCGGGCGGGTACGCGACATCGGCGTGACCTCGGCGGTGTACGGCCGGGCGTTCTTCGTGGCCCTCAGCTTGGTGGCGAGCCTGGCCCAGGCGCTGGTCTACGGCCTCGGCGGTTACTACGCCCTGACCGGTCGGCTGAATACCGGCACCGTCGTCACCCTGGCCCTGCTGCTGAGCCGCCTCTACGGCCCGCTGACCGCGCTGTCCAACGTGCGGGTGGACGTCATGAGCGCGCTGGTCAGCTTCGACCGGGTGTTCGAGGTGCTCGACCTGGCGCCCATGGTCGCCGACCGCCCCGATGCAGCGGAACTTCCGGCCGATGCGCGAAGCATCGAGTTCCGCGACGTGCGCTTCTCCTACCCGACCGCGGCCGAGGTGTCACTGGCCTCGCTGGAGGACGTCGCCCGGCTGGAGACCACGGCCACGCAGGAGGTTCTGCGCGGCGTCAGCTTCCGGGCCGAGCCGGGGGAGATGGTGGCCCTCGTCGGCCCGTCGGGCGGGGGCAAGACGACGATCAGCCAGCTCGTCCCGCGGATCTACGACGTGCGTTCCGGCGCGGTCTTGGTCGGTGACCTCGACGTGAGGGCGGTGACCCAGCAGTCGTTGCGCGACCGGATCGGAGTGGTCAGCCAGGACGCGCACATGTTCCACGACTCCATCGCGGCCAACCTGCGCTATGGGCGCCCCGACGCGACCGACGAGCAGTTGTGGCGCGCCGTCGACGACGCCCAGATCGGTGGCCTGGTGCGCAACCTGCCCGACGGGCTCGACACGGTGGTCGGCGACCGCGGCTACCGGCTCTCCGGCGGAGAGAAGCAACGGCTGGCCATCGCCCGGCTGCTGCTGAAGTCGCCGCACCTGGTGATCCTCGACGAGGCCACTGCCCATCTCGACAGCGAGAGTGAGGCGGCGGTTCAGCTGGCCCTGGCCGGTGCGCTCACCGGCCGCACCTCCCTGGTGATCGCCCACCGCCTGTCGACCATCCTCGACGCCGACCGCATCATCGTCGTCGACGGTGGGCGCGTCGTGGACAGCGGCACGCACGCCCAGCTCCTGGCCCGCGGCGGCCTGTACGCCGAGCTCTACCGCACGCAATTCGAGCGTCAAGCCACGGGCTCCGGTGTCCCTTCGGCTTCTGCATTTCCGGACGTTGCGGCGTCCGCGGGCGAAGCGGGCGCGATGGTCGTGCGCAGGGATCAGACGGTGGCCACCGACGGGGCGGGTGCAACGGCCGGGCGGTGAAGCAGGGACAGATCGGCGGGCGCGGACAGCAGGACCGAGAACGCGACCTCGGCTGCGCCCAGCAGCGCGGCGTCCGCACCCAGGCCGGTCACCCGGATCTCGACGTCTTCGGGCGGCGCCGAGCGCATGTGATCGGCAAAGGCGGCGCGGATCAGGTCGAGGTGGTGTTCGGCCAGCGCGGCCAGGAAACCGCCGATGACGATGACCGCGGGGTTGAGCACGTTGGCCAAGCTGGCCAGGCCGAGCCCGAGGGACTCGCTGACCTCGGCGACGGCTTGGATCGCCACCGGGTCGCCGGCCGCCGCCGCGGCGACCACCAGGCTGACTCCGTCCAGCCCGACCGGCTCCGAGCGGCCGCCCCGGCGCAAGATGGCCTCCTCCCCGACGAAGGTCTCGAAGCACCCCCGGTTGCCGCAGTGACAGCGTGGTCCGTTGGGGTCGAGGGTCATGTGGCCGATCTCACCGGCCAGGCCGAGCGCGCCGTGCATCGGCACGCCGTCGGCGATCACCCCGCCACCAACCCCTACCCGGCCCTGGATGTAGAGCACGTCGTCGACTCCGCGGGCCGCTCCGCGTAGGTGCTCGGCCAGTGCAGCCAGGTCGGCGTCGTTGGCCGTCGTCACCGGCAGGTCGGTCGCGAACGTCATGCGGATCAGCTCGGCCAGGTCGAGGTCGTGCCAGTCCAGGTTCGGCGCGACCAGCACCCGGCCGTCGTGGCGGCGCACCGTGCCCGGCACGCTGACCCCGATACCGACCGCCCAGGCGCCGAGCGGCAGGTCTGTCCGCAACGCGGCGCAGGCCCGGGCGAGGTCCGTCACCACGTGCTGGACAGGAGGCGTCGGCAGCGGGATCGGCGCGGAGCGGCGGGCCAGGACCCGGCCGCCCAGGCCGACCGCGGCCACGGTGTACTGGCGCACGTCGATGTCGATGGCCAGGGCGTACGGGCCGTCGCCCGGCCGCGGCCCGACCAGGTACGACGGGCGCCCGGCGCCACGGCGGGTGTCGGGGGCGCGCTCACAGACCAGTCCGCGGGTGCGCAGCTCGGCAACCAGGGCGCCGATCGTGCTGCGGTTCAACCCGAGACGCTGGGTCAGCTCGGCCCGCGACAGCTCGCCGTGGTGGTGCAGTTCGGCCAGCAGCGCCTGCAGGTTCTGGCGCCGGATCGCATCCGGTCGGGTGGCCGCGGATCGAGTCACGACCAGGTCCGGATCAGGTACCCGAGCGTCGTTGGGCCAAGGCGTCCACCGCGGCGGCCAGTAGCAGGACGAGACCGGTGATGACGTACTGCACCGCAGCGCCGTTGGTGCCCTTCACCAGGTCCGACATGCCGTTGTAGATGACTTCGACGACCATGCCACCGATAACCGCGTCGACGATGCGGCCCTTGCCGCCGAACAGACTCGTACCGCCGATCACCGCGGCGCCCACGGCCAGCAGCAGGGTGTTGCCGCCGTAGTTGTCGACGCTCACCGACTTGACGTTCGAGGCAATCATGATGCCGCCGATCGCGGCCATGAAGGAGTTGATAACGAACACCGACACGCGGATGCGGTCGACCGGGATACCGGCCCGGCGCGCGGCTTCCTCGTTGCCGCCCACGGCGTAGACGTGGCGGCCGTAGCGGGTGCGGGCCAGCACGAACGTCCATACCACCAGGAAGAAGACGATGATCGGGATGACCCACGGCACGCCCTCGAGTCGCACCGGCGGCACCTTGACCAGCTTGCCGTTGATGTTGGCGAAGGTGCCGGTGGCGTTCTTGTTCAGCGACCGGTCGAGGTTGAGGATGTAGACCAGGCCGAACACCAGCGCGGCGACCGCGGCGATCTTGAACGCGATGACCGCGTTGGGCTCGGCCGACAGACCGGCCCGAGCCCGACCGGCCATGCGGCTGATCTTCATAGCGGCGTACAGGGCAACGCAGATCGCCGCGAACAGCCAACCGCCCCACAGCGGCATCTGGTCGTTGATTAGACCGTTCACGAGCGGGTCGGTGACGCTGACGTTGCCGTGCTGGCCCTTGCCGTTGTTGAGGATGTAGAGCGCGATGCCCTGGAAGGCCAGGAAGAAGGCCAGGGTGACCACGAACGATGGGATGCGCAGCTTGGCCCGTAGCAGGCCGATGACCAGGCCGATGACCATGCCGGTGAGCAGCGCCGCACCGACCGATACCGGCCACGGTGCGTTGTGGCCCACCATGATCCGCACCATGACCGCGGCACACACACCGGCGGCGTAGCCGGCCGACAGGTCGATCTCGCCCAGGAGGAGCACGAAGACCAAGCCCATCGCGATGAACATCGGCCCGGAGCCCTCGGTGAGCAGTACCGCGGTGTTGAACAGACCGCCGAAGGAGGAGTCGAGCAGGCGGAACAGGATGAGCAGAACCACCAGGCCGGTGACCGCCGGCAGCGATCCCATGTCCCCGCCGCGAATGCGCGCGATGTAATTGCGGACATAGTCCGAGACGCTGTTGCCGGTCGGGGCGTTGGTGACCGCGGCCAGCTCGGGGGAGTCGACGGTCGAGGCCGGGGGACCGTCGGCGGTGTCCACGGCGGACGCAGTGCCCGGTGCGGCACCGTCCGGACCGATGCCGCCGGGCCCGGTGCCGTTCGGGGTACTGCCGTCGGAGGAGGTTCCGGAGGCGCTGGTGGTGACGTCCGAGGTGCTCATGCGCTTCCTCCCGCGGTGGTGCCGGCTAGGGATCCGGTCGCCGACGACACGCCGTCCGCCCGCCCGGTGGTGATCAGCTCGACCAGCTGGGTCTGGTTCACGGCGCTGCGCTCGACCATGGCCGCGAGCTGACCCAGATAGAGAGCGGCGATACGGTCGGCGACCTGCAACACGTCGAGCATGTTGTGCGAGATCAGCACGACGGCCAGGCCCCGGTCGGCCAGGCGGCGGACCAGCTGCAGAACCTGGTCGGTCTGGGCGACACCGAGCGCGGCGGTGGGTTCGTCGAGGATGACCAGCCGTGAGTTCCACAGCACGGCCTTGGCGATGGCCACCGTCTGCCGCTGCCCACCGGACAGGCTGGAAACCCGTTGTCGTACGGACTTGACCGTACGGACTGAGAGGGAGGCCAGCGTCTCGCCGGCGGCCTTCTCCATGTTGTTTTCGTCCAGGGTGACGCCGCCGTTGACCTTCTCGCGGCCCAGGAACATGTTCTGGACGATGTCCAGGTTTTCGCACAGTGCGAGGTCCTGGTAGACGATCTCGATGCCGAGGGCGGCCGAGTCACGCGGGGACTTGACCGTAACCGGACGTCCGTCGAACAGGTACTCGCCGTGGTCGATGGTGTAGGTCCCGCCGATGCACTTGACCAGGGTCGACTTGCCGGCGCCGTTGTCGCCGACCAGCGCGGTGACCTCACCGGCCCGGGCGGAGAAATCCACGTCCCGCAGCACCTGCACCGGTCCGAAGCTCTTGTTCACGTCGCGCAACTGCAGCAGCGGTTCGTCACTCACCGTCGGTCATCTCCTCGCCGCCACGTGGGGCGCCTGTTCGGGGAAGGACGCCCTTCCGGCGACCGCCTGGCCGCAGGATCACCGGTCACGGAAGGCGGGTGGACGGCCGGCCGGGGCCGGCCGTCCACCCGATGGTGCGTCGTAGGAACTGTCTTTACTTCACTTGTCTTACTTCACGCCGGCCTTCGTGCAGAGGGCGGCGTACTTGCCCGTGCAGGTCTGATTCTTGGCCGTGTACCCGTCGTCGATCGGCGTGGCGACTTTGTCCTTGGTGATCGCCGTCGGCGTGAAGAGAATCGACGGGACCTCCATGCCGGTTTTCGGGTCCTTAGTGGTTTCGGTGGTCTTCGGGGCCTCACCGTTGGCCAACAGGGCCGCGGCGTCGACCGCGGCCACGGCCTCGAGCTTGGACGGCTTGTAGATCGTGAAGCACTGGTCGCCGTCCATGATGTGCTGCAGACCCTCGGGCGAGGCGTCCTGGCCCGAGACGGCGACCTTGCCGTTGAGCTTCAGATTGCTGAGGTTGGCGATCACGGCACCGGCCATCGTGTCGTTGGCGACCATGACCGCCTTGATGTCGGGGTTCTTGCGGATGAAGCTGTTGAACACCGTGCTGGCGACCTTGGCGTCCCACTGACCGGTCTGCTTGCCCACGCGCTTCCAGCCCGCGGTCTTGCCCAGGACGCTGTCGTAGCCGGCGGCGAACAGGGTGGCGTTGTTGTCGGTCGGAGCGCCGTCAATGTCGACGTACTTGACCACCTTCTGGCCGGCTACCTGCGGGCACTTGACCAGCGTCTGACCCTGGACCTCACCGACCTTGGTATTGTCGAAGGAGACGTAGAGCGCCGCGCCGCCGCCCGGGGTGAGCCGGTCGTAGTCGATGACCGTGATGTTGTTCTTGGTCGCCTCCTGCTCAATGGTGGCGCCCGAAGCCGGGTCCAGGTTGACCAGCATCAGGACCTTGATCCCGCTGGCCGCCATCTTCTCGGCGATGGTCTTCTGCTTGGCCGCCGAGCCGTTGCCGTTCTGGATGTCGCAGTTGAGGTTGACCTTCTTGCACTCGGCCTGCAGGGCGACCGGGTCGGCCGCGACCCAGCGGTTGGAGGACTGGGTGTCGGGCAGGATGATGCCGACCTTGGCGCCCTTGCCGTCGACCGCCCCGCCCGAGGACGAGGCCGCGGACGAGCCAGCCGTCGAACTCGCGCTCGACGTGGCGGTCGCGGCTCCCGTCGCCGCGCTGCTGCCGGAGCTGCTGTTGTTTGACGAGCTACAGCCGGCCAGCGCGGTGATCCCGACTGCCGCGAGTGCGACCGTCGTCTTGATGCCTACACGCATTCCTGTGTCCTCCCGTGCGTTGCCGCCGACTTGGGCGAGCGGTCGGCCCAGTTCCGGCGAAAATGTTGTCGGCGGGAACATATGCCGCCCGGGTCTGTTTCGGAAAGGTCTACACGCGGTGACGAAACCAAGTCGTTACCAACTTCCTAGGCAACTGCGGTCCACTTCGTTTGTGTCGGAGCCGGGCCGCGGTGGCGGACGGTGACGGGACTGCGCGGGTTAGCGTTGGCCCGGTGACGCTGGCAACCGAGGGTGAGGTGCACCCCCGCGCCCAGTTGACCCGTCCGCGGTGGTCGGACCTGTCCGGCTCCTGGGACTTCTCCTACGACGACGCCGACGTCGGTCTCGAGCAGCGCTGGTACGAGATGTGGCACACCGCGCCGGGCGTGGCCGCGCGCTCCATCGTCGTGCCGTTCCCCCCTGAGGCGCCGGCCAGCGGCATCGGCGACCCCGGCTTCCACCGCGTGCACTGGTATCGCCGGACTTTCGCCGCGATCCACCGGCCCGGGGAGCGGTTGCTGCTGCACTTCGGCGCGGTGGACTACGAGGCGATGGTGTGGGTGAACGGCCAGCTGGTCGTGGAGCACCGCGGCGGCCATGTCCCGTTCAGCGCGGACGTCACCGAGGCGCTGCACGCCGACGGTGATCAGGTGGTGGTCGTGCGGGCGGTCGACGATCCCCACGACCTGGAGCAACCCCGGGGCAAGCAGGACTGGCAGGAGCGACCGCACGCCATCTGGTACGAGCGCACCAGCGGCATCTGGAAGACGGTGTGGCTCGAGCCGGTGCCGGCCACGCGAATCGAGGATGTGCGGTGGACGCCGGACGTCCCGGCGGGTCGACTGGGCCTCGAGGTACGCCTGAACCGGGTGCCGGCCCTTGCCCTGCGGCTGCGCCTGGTGCTCACCCACGCCGGGCGCATGCTGGCCGACTCCGTGGTGTCGGTTGGCCGCGACCGCGCGTCGATCGACGTCTACCTGCCGCAGGCCCAGATGAGCGTGGAACGCGAACAGGTTCTGTGGTCGCCCGAAAACCCGAACCTCTTCGACGCTGAGATCACCCTATTCGCGGTGCCCGCGGAGCCCTCGTCCGACGGCGTGGCCTCGACGGTGGGCGAGGTCGTGGATGTGGTGGGCAGCTACGCCGCCATGCGCAGCATCGAGGCCTCACAGAACCGGGTCTTGCTCAACGGCCGTCCGTACTTCCTGCGCCTGGTGCTGGACCAGTGCTACTGGACCGACTCCCATCTGGCCGTACCGGATCCGGACGCGGCCCGGCGCGAGGTCGAACTGGTCCGCGCACTGGGGTTCAACGGGGTCCGGCTGCACCAGAAGACCGCCGACCCCGGTTTCCTCTACTGGTGCGACCGCCTCGGCCTGCTGGTGTGGGCCGAGATGCCCGCGGCCTACGAGTTCACGCCGCGTGCGGTCGAGCGCACGACACAGGAGTGGCTGGAGGTGCAGCGGCGCGACTACAGCCATCCGTGCATCATCGCCTGGGTCCCGGTCAACGAGAGCTGGGGCGTTCCGATCCTGAGCCGCTCCGAGCAGCAGCGCGCGTTCGTCACCGCCCTCTACTACCTCACCAAGGGACTGGATCCCACCCGGCTGGTGATCGGCAACGACGGCTGGGAGCAGGTCGTCACCGATGTGATCACCGTGCACGACTACACCGGGCGGGCCGACGTGCTGCGCCAGCGCTACGGCAGCGAGGCCGCGATCAGCCACACGCTCGAGGCGGTCCAGCCGGGATACCGGTCGGTGCTGCTGCCGGGTCTCACGCCCGACGGCCACCCACTCATGATCACTGAATTCGGCGGGATCTCCTTCGACGCCGACCGCGACAGCTCATGGCACGGGTACTCGGTGGTGGGCTCGGGCGAGGAACTCCTCCAGCGCTACCGGGCACTGGTCGACGCGTTGCTCGAGGCCCCGGCGCTGGCCGGGTTCTGCTACACCCAGTTCACCGACACGCTGCAGGAGGCCAACGGCCTGTTGACCGCCGACCGCCGCCCCAAGGCCGACCTCGCCACCTTGCGGACGATCACCCGGCGGCCCTCGGCCGCGGTGCCGGCCGACGAGATCGGCTCGTTCGAGTATGGGGACTACCCGTCCACGGTGATGGACAGCGCCGGCGTGGATGCGGCCGCCCCGGCCGACCGGGACGTCGCTCCGAGCGATCACTGCTGAAGCGCCGGTTCACGTCACCGGCTCCGACGCACGCAGCCGGTGACCGAGGTCGGTCACCGGCTCCGTGGTCGTATCCGTTGTGGCGGTGAGGATTACTCGCTGTCCCCGCCGGTGGCGTCCTGCGCCTTGTCCACCGCGCTGTCGAGCTGGTCACCGTGGCCGGCCTTGTCGGAGAGGGCGTCGCCCCCCTTCTCCATCGCCGAGTCGAGCTGGTCGTCGTGGCTGTCCGCGGCGTCCTTCAGGTCATCCAGTCCCGGCATGTGGCTGCTCCTTTTCACTCGGTTCCGGTGACGGGCGTCACCTGTTCCGGAGCGTATGGGCATCGAGAATTCCGGCCGCGGGCGGGGCGCGACGCTCAGATGAGGGAGCGCAGCACGTACCGCATGATGCCGCCGTGGCGGTAGTAGTCCGCCTCGCCGGGGGTGTCGATGCGAACCCGCGCGGTGAACCGGACCTCGTCGGCGCTGACCTCGACGGTGCGCGGAATGTCGCCGTCGTTGAGTGCCTCGATGCCGGTGACGGTGAACGTCTCCTCGCCGCTCAGGCCGAGGGACTGGGCGGTCTGTCCGTCGGCGTACTGCAGCGGCAGTACGCCCATACCGATGAGATTCGAGCGATGGATGCGCTCGTAGGACTCGGCGAGAACCGCTCGGACCCCGAGCAGCGCGGTGCCCTTGGCCGCCCAGTCCCGCGATGAGCCCGACCCGTACTCCTTGCCGGCCAGCACCACGAGCGGCGTACCGGCGTCGGCGTAGGACCGGCTGGCCTCGAAGATCGTCGTCACCGGCGCATCGGCCTTGGTGAAGTCTCGGGTCAGACCGCCTTCGGTGCCGGGCGCGAGCTGATTGCGCAGCCGGATGTTGGCAAACGTGCCCCGAATCATGACCTCGTGGTTGCCGCGGCGCGAGCCGTAGGAGTTGAAGTCCCGCCGCTCGACGCCGTGCTCGGCCAAATAATGCCCGGCCGGCGAGTCGGCCTTGATCGATCCCGCCGGGGAGATGTGGTCGGTGGTGACCGAGTCACCCAGCCGGGCCAGCACCCGGGCGCCGGTGATGTCGGTGACCGGCATCGGCTGCGGAGGCATGCCCTCGAAGTACGGCGGCTTGCGCACGTAGGTGGAGTGCGGATCCCACTCGAATGTGTTGCCGGCCGGGGTGGGCAGGTTCTGCCAGCGCTCGTCGCCGGCGAAAACCGCGGCGTAGCTGCGCGTATACATCTCCGAGGCGATGGCCGCGTCGACGACTTCCTGGACTTCGGCCCCGGACGGCCAGAGGTCGCGCAGGAACACCGGGCCGTCGGTCCCGGTGCCGAGCGGATCGTGGTTGAGGTCGATGTCCATCGTCCCGGCCAGGGCGTAGGCCACCACCAGCGGCGGTGACGCCAGGTAGTTCATCTTCACGTCGGGGTTGATTCGTCCCTCGAAGTTGCGGTTGCCGGACAGCACGCTGACCACGGCCAGGTCCGCCTCGCCGACCGCCGCGGAGATCTCCTCGAGCAGCGGGCCGGAGTTGCCGATGCACGTCGTGCAGCCGTAGCCGACGAGGTTGAAGCCAATCTTGTCCAGGTACGGCGTCAGGCCGGCCCGGTCGTAGTAGTCCATGACGACCTTGGACCCGGGCGCCAGCGTGGTCTTCACCCACGGCTTGCGGTTGAGCCCGGCCTCGACCGCCTTCTTGGCCACCAGCGCCGCAGCCACCATCACCGAGGGGTTGGAGGTGTTCGTGCACGAGGTGATCGCGGCGATGGCGACCGCACCGTGGTCGATCTCGAATTCGGTGCCGTCGGCCAGGCGCACCGGCGTCGGCCGTGAGCTGCGGCCCGGCCGCTCGGCGGTGGATTGCGGGGCAGGCGCATCGGCGTCGGCCGGGGCGGCGTGGGTCTCCTGGCCCGGGGCTCCGTTCGGGTCCGAGGCCGGGAAGGTTTCCGCCACCATCTCGTCGGTGGCATCGCGCACGGAACTGGTCTCCACGTCGTCCTCGACGTAGTCGGCCAGTGCCGTGCGGAACATCTCCTGGGCTCGGGCCAGCGGCACCCGGTCCTGGGGTCGCTTGGGGCCGGCCAGCGACGGCTCGACGGTGGACAGATCGAGCTCGAGCCGCTCGGAGAACACCGGCTCCCGCTCCGGGTCGTGCCAGAGGTCGTTGGCCTTGGCGTAGGCCTCGACCAGGTCTACCTGCGACCCGTCCCGGCCGGTGAAGCGCAGGTAGCGCAGCGTCTCCTCGTCGATGGGGAAGATCGCCGCGGTGGAGCCGTACTCCGGGCTCATGTTCCCGATCGTCGCCCGGTTGGCCAGCGGCACCTCGCCCACCCCGGGCCCGTAGAACTCGACGAACTTACCGACCACTCCGTGCTTGCGCAGCATCTCGGTGATCGTCAGGACGAGGTCGGTGGCTGTGGCTCCTTCCGGCATCCGCCCGGTCAGCTTGAAGCCGACCACGCGGGGGATGAGCATGCTCACCGGCTGGCCGAGCATGGCCGCCTCGGCCTCGATCCCGCCGACGCCCCAGCCGAGCACGCCCAGCCCGTTGACCATCGTGGTGTGGGAGTCGGTGCCGACGACCGTGTCCGGGTAGGCGAGCTGGCGCCCGCCGTCGGTGCGGGCGAAGACCACGCGCGCCAGGTACTCGATGTTGACCTGGTGCACGATGCCCGTGCCCGGTGGAACGACGGCGAACTCGTTGAACGCGCCCTGACCCCAGCGCAGGAACTGGTAGCGCTCACCGTTGCGCTCGTACTCCAACTCGACGTTGCGCTCGAACGCATCCGGAGTGCCGAACAGGTCGGCGATGACGGAGTGGTCGATCACCAGCTCGGCCGGAGCGAGCGGATTGACCCGCGCCGGGTCGCCGCCGAGGTCGCGCACCGCCTCGCGCATCGTGGCCAGATCTACCACGGCCGGCACGCCGGTGAAGTCCTGCATCACCACGCGGGCGGGGGAGAACTGGATCTCGGTGTCCGGCTCCGCCTCGGGATCCCATGCGGCCACGGCGCGGACTTGGTCGGCGGTGACGTTGAGGCCGTCCTCGGTGCGCAGCAGGTTCTCGAGCAAGATCTTCAGGCTGAACGGCAGCCGGGCCGATCCCTCGACCGCGCCGATGCGGAAGTAGTCGTAGGACTGGTCGCCGACGGTCAGCGTGGTGCGGGCACCGAACGTGTCTGTCACGGCGGATGCACTCCCTCGGTAGATGTCTTGACGTCAAGATATCACGGGATCACGACTCACAACTATCGTGCTGGCCATGGCCACCGGCGCATCCGCGGGGCCGGCGGCGGGGTCGACTTCGTCGGCGGCGTCGACGATGGAGGGACCGGACTGGAGCCGTCGGCGGCGTTGGACCGGCTGGGTGTGGGCCGCCTTGTTGGTGGCGCTCGTCGGCCTGATCGGCGTGCCAACCGACCGCGGCAGCCTGCTTCTGATCGTCGTCTCGGGGCTGGGCATCACGTGTCTCGGCCGGGGATGGAAGGCATTCGGCCGGGTACTGCTGGACTGGTTACCGTTCACCGCCGCCCTCGTCGTGTGGGACGTCAGCCGCGGCATCGCCGACGCCGTGGGTCTGCCTTTGCACGTTTCGGACGTGGCCGGCGCCGACCGGTTCCTCTTCGGCGGAACCGTGCCCACGGTGTGGATGCAGAACCACTACTTCGATCCCGGGCGGGTGCACTGGTACGACGCGGTGGCCACCTTGGTCTACGCCACCCACTTCCTGGCCACTCCCGTGCTGGCCGCGGTGCTCTACCTGGGGGACCGACACGTGTGGCTGGCCTTCGTGCGTCGGGTGCTTGCCCTCGCCATCGCCGGGCTGGTCACCTACGTCCTCTTCCCGGCCGCACCGCCCTGGTACGCCGCGCGCGAGGGCGTCATCGACCCGGTGGTGCGCGCGTCGTCGCGCGGCTACATCTGGCTGCACATCAACAAGGCCGGCAACCTGCTGCGTGAGGGTCAGGTGGCGGCCAACCCCGTGGCCGCCATGCCGTCCCTGCACACCGCCTACGCCACGATCATCGCGATCTGTCTCATGGCCGCCCTGCGAACGCCCTTGCGGTGGCTGCTGCTGGCCTACCCGGTGGCCATGGGCCTGTCGCTGGTGTACCTCGGCGAGCATTACGTCGTGGACCTGCTTGCCGGTGTTCTCTACGCCGTCGCGGTGGACCGGGCGGTCGGCGTATACGAGGGTCGGCGGGGCCTCGGCGGAGTCTGGTCGATCGGCGCCGACGGCCAGCGGCAAGGGGGCGGCAATACCACCGACGCTCGCGACCCGTCCGGAGCGACACGCCGCAGCTGAGCAATTTGTGGCGCGTGGGACTTGTGTGACTGCTGGTGCCATGCTTCCCTGAACATCGGGACCGAAGCTGCGCGACGCTGCGCGGAACCGTTATCGGTCCGGTGAAGGGGATCTTCGTGTCGTTTCCACCGCTCGCGCCTCGGTCGTCCCGGGTGATCGTGCCGGGCTGGCGACGGCGCGCCCTCGGCCTGGCTCTGGCCGCCACGACGGGCCTCCTGCTGGCCACCGCAGTGAGCGTCGCGCCGGCGGGCACCGCGACCGCCGTCGCCGCCCCCGTCCCGACCAAGCCGAGCGATCCCAGTGACAGCGAGATCGCCCGCGCCGCCGCGGCGAAGGCTCAGGCCGCACGCGACGTCGGTCGACTTTCGGCCCTGGTGGCCAGCATCGATTCCGAGCTCACCCGCCTCGATGGGCAGGCCGAGCTGGCCAAGGAGAAGTACCTCAAGGCGTTGTGGGACCTACAGGTTGCCAAGACCGCGGCGGTCAAGGCGCGCGCCGCAGTGGCCGCCGCGCAGAAGCGCGTGGACACCGCGCACGCCCGCTTCGGTCAGTTCATCGTCGCGGCCTACAAGAACACCGGTGACGACAACGTCCTATTGACGTCCTCGGATCCCAACGTGCTGCTGACGCGAGGCGACCTGAGCCGCTACGCCACCGCTGCCCAGCGCGGCGCGATCGACGAGCTTTCCCAGGCGACGGTGGCCCGGTCCAACGCCGACGCCGAAGCCCGCATTGCCGTCGATCGGCAGAAAGCGCTCACCACGGCGGCGAACGAGGCCCAGCAGGCCGCCGTGGCCGCCGTCGCCGCAGCCAGGGACCGGCGGGCCGGCCTGCTGGCCCAGAAGAGCCAGTACGAGACCCAACTGACCGCCGCCGGTATCGCCCTCACCGGGCTGCAGGACAAGCGTGCGGCGTTCCTGGTCTGGAAGGCCGCCGAGGCCAAGCGCCTCGCCGAGGAGGCAGCACGTAGGGCCGCCCTGCGCGCGGCCCAGGAGCGCGCTCGCCAGCAGGCCGCCGCCCGGGAGGCCGCCGCGCAATTGCGCACGCTCAGGGCCAAGCAGCGAGCCGCGGATCGCGCCCGCAGAAACGCCTCCTCCGCCGGAAGCACGTCCGGTGGCGGCGGCTCCGGTGGCGGTGGCGGGAGCGGTGCTGGCTCGAGCGGCGGTAGCTCCGGTGGCGGTGGCTCGGACACCAGTGGCTCCGGTGGGTCCAGCAGTGGTGGGTCCAGCAGTGGTGGGTCCAGCAGTGGTGGGTCCAGCAGTGGTG
>JBDUAD010000013.1:0-38546 GCA_040004775.1 bacterium
TGTGGGCCGACCCCGGGTCGATGCCGCCGCTGTCCAGGCGGAACGGCGGATATTCGTCGCGCATGAGCATGGCGTAGGCGAGTACCCGGTAGCACCACCGGTTGAGGCCCATCAGGAGACTGAAAAGGTCGCGGGGATAGCGACCGCGGACGAGCAGGATGACGCCGGCGACTACCGCGAGCAGGGAGATCAGTCCGCCCCCGCCGGCGCTTCGCCAGCCGTTGCCCCCGCCGAAGGCCCATCCGCCGGCAAACACGGCGACCACCAGATAGTGGGGAAGCGCTAGGAGCCACCACTTGACCAGCACCAGCCCGCGGGACAGGTGTTCTGGATAGTCGACGGTGAAGGTGGCCGGATAATCCGCGGTTTCCTTGAGAGTGAACGGGGGGTAGCGGTCGGTGCCGAAGACGCTGATCGCGTAGAACGAGACCCGCCAAGTCCAGCGCACGACGGCAAGATTGAAGTCGAAGATCGCGCGTGGGTAACGGCCACTGAACAGGATGGCAAAGCCGGCGATGACAGTGAGAAACACGGCGACGACCCAAAGGACCGCGAGCACGACAACATGCGGGATGACCAGAAGCCATTTGATCAGCCACTTCCACCTACTCACACTCGGATCGAGCTGTCCGTCCAGGCGGGCAGGATAGGTGCGGTCGGCGGTATCCATGAGATGAGTACATCCCAGGACGAGGACGCCGGACAGGGCCGAACCGCCCCGGCGGCCCGGGACCTTTGTCTGATCCTTCACCGGGTGCGCCGCGGATAGGGGCCACTCGGCGACCGATCACGAATGCGGGTGGCCTCCCGATCGGGGCGCCGGCGGGGCGGCCGATGCGAACACGACTGCTCGCTGCATGATCTGACGGAGTTCGGCCGCGAAGCGGGTGGCTGGAGCGCCGTCAACGACGTTGTGGTCAATGCTGACGGTCAGGTCGAGCAGCTCGATCGTCTTGATACGCCCGTCGACCACGACAGAGCTGGGGCTGATCCCGCCGACGACAACGGCAAGGGATGCCAGGCTGGGCGGGGCGATCGCGAAACCGCCGCCGCCGGCGTACATGCCCACCGCCGTCACCTGCACCGTGCCAATCGAGTCGTGCACGCGGTGCGAGCGGCTCATCACGGCATACATCGCCCGGTAGAGACCGGGCATTCGTCCCAGCGTGGGCGCGAGCGTGTCGAGTAGCCGCCCGTTGCCGGTGCTCGCCGGGTCGGCCTTGACCGCACGGATCTCGGCGCTGATCTCAGCGACGCCGCGGATGTCGGCATCACGAATGAGGTGGACGAGCCCGAACGGTCCCTCGCGAGTCGGTACCTCGATCAGCACCTGAACGTCGACGTGACGGTGCTCGACCAGGCGCCCACGCCAATCGCGGTAGGCGTGCACCTCCGGGAACTTCGCGGCGGCCTGGCCAACACAGGCGACAATGTAGGCGGTCAATGACAGCGGCGGGTCGGTCTCTGCAATCGTCCGCCGGGCCGCGGTGATATCGACCTGGAACAGCCCGATCATCGGCACGATCCGCCGACCCGCACGCACGGCCGCGGTCACCAGCCGCCGACTTGGCGGGAACGGACGTGACACGGCGCCGCGCTTCCGCGTAAGCACAATGCCATTCGCCGCGGATGCTCTGCGACCGTCTCGTCCGCTCAGCTCAGCCCGGGACACGCGCGGATCCTCGCAGCAACACTGCTCCCATACCGATAAACGCGGCCGCCGGAACACCCTCAGCGATGGTCCGCGCGAAAACGGGAAGTCCGGACGCCGCCGCGACGAGTAGGACCCCCACCGCAAGGCAGACGCCGGTCCATCGGGGCAGGACTTTGGCACGCACCACAGCGACACCGAAAGCTGCTTCGCCGATCAGCATAATCAGACCGTGGACGATCATCCAGGCACCGAACGCCTTCGTCACCCCCTCGTAGTTCGGCGTATGGGCCACGAGCGCGTAGACGACGGTGCTGGTGAAGAACCCGTAGGAGTAGGCGTAGGCCACCGCACCGAACAGTCCGAGCCGGCCGATGCGGGGTCGTTGCACGGCGTACAGCCCAAGGACGAACAGTGGAATCCCGGCCTCACCGGCGTAGGTCAGCGCTAGCCGGGAGGTGGAGAACTGGCCTTGGCCGACTTCCAGGATGTCTGAGGCGAGGTACACCGCGGCTGGCCGGGAATTCACCGCGAGCGTGGTCGAGGCGAGGTCGTCGGCGCGGGTCATAGCTGGACCTCGAGCCCACGGCGGGGCTGGTCAACCGTTTCGGCGCGTTGCTTGATACCTCGCAGCATTGCGCGGAGCATCGCGAAGTCGCCGAACTCCATCAGCACGCAGCCGAATAGCGCCATTAGCGGATGCTTCTTCCATTCATAGACGGCGTGGATGCGGGTCACCAGGCGAGTCCCGCCGTGGCCGTGAGGCGTGAGTTGCCAGGCCCAGCTGCTGTCCGGCTTGGCCCACAACAACCAGCGGTCGACGTCGAAGGAATCCACTATGAACGCCGTTCGATCAGTGGGCGTCGCCGAGGGCGACATCGGCACCCGCTGGCCGGCTTCGAGGTGCTGGAACGCGGGGAGGATGGTCGTCGCGCTTGGGCGAGCGAGGTTGTCAAGCAGGTCGTGACTGTAGAAACCGGCTTGCTCACAGCCGACCTGCACCAGCCAGGGCCAGACCGCCTCGGGAGAAGCCCGGATCGTGATCGCTCTCGTCGAACGGTATTGCGCACGCGGGAACAGCTCGTCGCCCGGCATGTGCGCAAGCTGTTCCTGCGGGGTGGCGCCCCAGCACAGATGCCGACGCCGATACAGCGGCGCGGTCAGCAGCGCCGGTAGGTCGCGCAGGACGCCGGCGACCTCACTGGCGAGCTCGTGCCCGGTAGGTCGATCCGCGGGGGCCATGTCCTCACGCATCCCGACGCCGGAGCAGATAAGCCGCCGCGAT
Organism: bacterium; assembly: GCA_040004775.1. Classification (GTDB taxonomy): domain Bacteria; phylum Actinomycetota; class Actinomycetes; order Mycobacteriales; family Jatrophihabitantaceae; genus JALZBL01. The sequence goes on from JBDUAD010000013.1 coordinate 2,937, forward strand.
GATCAGCATGGCGGTTTCCAGGCAGAGGACGCCGAAGCCTTGCCATGGACCGAGCAGGTCGTCTATGCCTCGATGCGGCGAGGCGATGAGGCTGCCTGCCTCGGAGGGCAGGTAGTCGTGCATGTTGCCGACACTGCCAGGGATTAGTTGCGTCAGGGGCGAGAGCACGAGGACGAAGCCGACCGCGATGGCAAAAATCGCGAATACGGCGAGATACATGCCGGCGCCGATGACCGCTCGAAGCACCCCGGGATCGGTGATCGACACGGGCGCGCGGCTGTGCAGGATCGCGGCGCCGAGAAAGAACGTCGGCACCGCGGTGAGTTCGCCGACCACGAAGACGAGCAGCGCGAACACGGCCGCCTTGGCCGCCAGCATCGGGCTACCTCTCGGGACGGCGAGCAGACTGGCCCGAATCGTGCCGCTGGAGTACTCGCTGGTGGCGACGAGCACCCCGAGCACGCAGACAGCGAACTGACCGAGCTGGAAGCCGGCACCGAGGACCATCCGCCCCGGATCAGCGAGAACCTGCGCCTTCGTGGCCGGCGCGATCGTGGCCCACTGAGCGACCGTCAGCGCCGTGAACAGTGCCGTGAACCCGAGCGCGACCACCACGAGCAGCAGCAACGACCACACCGTTGAACGGAGGGAGCAGATCTTCATCCACTCCGAGCGGAGCAGATCGACGGTCGCCTCCCAGCGGCTGGCGGCGGGCGAGAGGGGGGTGCGGATGGGGACGCCGGGTCCGTGGACTTGACCAGCACCGACTTGTGCGAGCTGCGTTCGATGAACTCCTCGGTGCTGCAGTCGGCGATGAGCCATCATCGGAAAGGTCCTCGCCGAAGACCCGGTCAGGCGGCCCGTGAGACCAAGCGGGTGAGGTCCACCAGCCGAGCGGTGTAGCCCCATTCGTTGTCGTACCAGCCGTAGACCTTGACGAAGCGGCCCGAAGCCTGGGTCAGGCTCGAGTCGAACAGGCACGAGGCCGAATCACCGATGACGTCGGTGGAGACGATGGGATCGGTGGTGTAGCGCAGCCGCCCGGCCAGGGACCCGACCGCACCTGCCGTCTCGAAGGCCAGGTTGATCTCGGCCACGGACACGTCGCGCTCGAGGAGCACGCCGAGGTCGACCAGCGAGCCGTCGATCACCGGCACGCGAAGGGACATCCCGTCCAGACGCCCCTTCATGGCCGGGAGCACCTCGCCGACCGCGCGGGCCGCACCGGTCGTCGTCGGGATGATGTTCACCGCGGCCGAGCGAGCGCGGCGCGGATCCTTGTGCGGCGCGTCCAGGATGTTCTGGTCGTTGGTGTAGGCGTGCACAGTGGTCATGTAGCCCTGCACGATCCCGAAGCTGTCGTGCAGAACCTTCACCATCGGTGCCACGCAGTTGGTGGTGCACGAGGCGTTGGAGATGATGTGGTGGCGGGCCGGGTCATAGGTCTCGTCGTTGACCCCGAGCACGATGGTCGCGTCGACGCCCTTACCCGGCGAGGAGAGCAGCACCTTCGATGCGCCGGCGCCCAGGTGCGCCGCGGCCGCGTCACGGGTGCGGAACTTCCCGGTCGATTCGATAACGATGTCCACCCCGTGTTGGCGCCACGCCAGATGGGCCGGGTCGGGTTCTGAACTCACCGCGACCTTGTGACCGTCGACCGCGATGGCGTCACCGAGGTCCTCGACATCGCGGCGCAACGGGCCGAACGTGCTGTCGAACCTCAACAGGCGAGCCATCGTCGCCGAATCGGCTACGTCGTTGATGGCCACCACCTCGAGATCCGTCTCGCTCGAGCCCAGCACGTATCGCAGGTAGTCGCGGCCGATGCGGCCGAAGCCGTTGATACCGATCTTGGCGCTCATGTCGAATCTCCAATGGAGTTGTTGGTGGAGGTGCAGGTTGCGGGGGAATCAGAACTGGAGGACGACCCCGGCCGGTGCTTTGCCGGCCAAGACATCGTCGATGGATCCGTTGACCTCATCGATCTTCCGGTCGACGGCGATCACCTTGGTACGCCCGGTGGCGTGCAGGTTGAACACGTCGGCGAGGTCGTTACGGGTTCCCACGATCGATCCGATGACGGTCTTGCCGTTGATGACAGTGTCGAAGATCGGCACGCTCAGGGCGGCATCGCCGGCCGGCAAGGCCACGCGGACCAGGCGTCCGCCACTCCGCAGCGACCGGTAGGCCTGGTCGAAGCTGGCGGGCGAGGCGGCGAGCACCACCGCGACGTCAGCGCCCCCGAGGGCCTGGATCGCCTCGACCGGATCGACGCTGGCCGCGTTGACCACATGGTCGGCACCGAGTTCGGTGGCCATCGCCAATTTGTGGTCTTCGATGTCGACGGCGATGACCATGGCACCGACGATGCGCGCGTACTGCACCGCCAGGTGGCCCAGTCCGCCGATACCGAAGATGGCGACCGTCTCGGCCGGAGCGACCCGGGCCACCTTGATCGCCTTGTTCGTGGTGACGCCCGCGCAGGTCAGCAGGGCGGCGTCACGCGAGGAGACGGCATCAGGCACCGGGGTGGCGAACGCCGCCGGCACCAGCGCGCACTCGGCGAAGGTACCGGCGACGGAATAACCGGAGTTCTGCTGGCTCTCGCACAGCGTTTCCCACCCGCCGATGCAGTGCTGGCATTCACCGCACGCATAACCGAGCCAGGCGATGGCGACCCGGTCCCCGACCGCGCGCGTGGTCACGCCGGTGCCGAGTGGCACAGCCCGCTGGTCTCCATCCGGACCAGGACCTGACCCGGTCCGGGTTCGGGAATCGGGAGATCCTGGATCTCCAGTGGGACATGGAATTCGGTAACGACTGCTGCCTTCATCGGGTGCTCTTTTCGATCGACGCTTGGACGGGGCCGGCGGTCGACCCGCGTTGCTCCGGGAGGCTCTCGAGTTCAAGTCAACGCCGATCGGAGCGTGACGGTGAGGGCTAAAGGTCCTGCCTCGAAGTCCGTTCCGAGCCCGGTTCGTGACTTACGTCCCGTGCAAGTCCATACCTTCGCCACGGGCGCTCCGCCCGATGCCGGGCCACCCTGAGGTCCATGACCCTCCACGTCGACCTGCCCACATCGACCCCGGTCAAGTACGTCTACGACTTCACCGAGGGCGGCCGCGACATGGCCGACCTGCTCGGCGGCAAGGGCGCGGGACTGGCCGAGATGGGCCGGCTCGGCCTGCCCGTCCCGCCGGGGTTCACGGTCACGACCGAGGCGTGCCGGTACTACCTGCGTGATGGCATCGAACCTGTCGAACTCGCCGATGAGATTCACGAACACCTGCTCACCCTCGAGGCCCGGATGGGGCTGGAGCTCGGTCAACCCGAGAGCCCGCTTCTCGTCTCGGTCCGCTCCGGTGCCCGGTATTCGATGCCCGGCATGATGGAAACGGTGCTCGACATCGGCCTGAACGACCAGTCGGTGCTGGGATTGGCCGCCCAGGTCGGCGACGAGGGCTTCGCCCTGGACTCCTACCGGCGGCTGATCCAAATGTTCGGGCGAACCGTGCTGGGCATCGACAACGACCACTTCACCAGTGCGCTCGAGGACGCCACATCGAAGGCCGGCGGCACGCTGTCCCGGCTGCCCCTGGCCGACCTGCGCGAGGTCGTGCAGATGTTCAAGAACATCGTGCGTGACCACAGCGGCCGCGATTTCCCCCAGGATCCGCGCGAGCAGCTGGCGTTGGCGATCCATTCGGTGTTCGAGTCATGGAACACTGAGCGAGCGACGATCTACCGGCGCCAGGAAGGGATCCCGAACGATCTGGGTACCGCCGTGAACGTCATGGCGATGGTCTTCGGCAATAAGGGAGCGGACTCCGGCTCAGGCGTCGCTTTTACGCGGGATCCCGCGTCCGGCCAGCCCGGCCTCTACGGCGACTACCTCAGTGACGCCCAGGGCGAGGACGTCGTGTCCGGATCGCGCAACGCGATGCCCGTGTCCGAACTCGAACGCCTCGATCCGATCTCTTACCGACAACTCCTGAACAACGCCGATGTGCTCGAGAAGCACTACCGCGACCTCTGCGACATCGAGTTCACCATTGAGAGCGGCAAGCTCTGGATGCTGCAGACCCGGGTCGGAAAACGCACGCCGGCCGCCGCGTTCCGGATCGCCTGCCAGCTCGTGGACGAGGGCGTCATCGACCTCGACCAGGCGCTGGAGCGGGTCAGCGGCCGGGAGCTCACCCAACTGATGTTCCCCCAGTTCATCGTGGCTGCGGACACCGTCCGGCTGGCCACCGGCGTCAACGCCTCCCCCGGGGCCGCGGTCGGGGTTGCGGTGTTCGACTCGGCCACGGCGGTCCGCCGCGCCGCGGCCGGTGACCGGGTGATACTGATCCGGCGCGAGACGACCCCCGACGACCTCGCCGGGATCGTCGCCGCTGCTGGGGTGCTGACAACCCGCGGAGGCAAGACCGCGCACGCGGCCGTCGTGGCCCGCGGAATGGGCAAACCCTGCGTGTGCGGTGCGGATGAGCTGCGTATCGACGACGAGTACCAGCGGATGTTCGCCGGGGACGAGACGATCGAAGCGGGCGACGAGCTCTCGATCGACGGCACGTCCGGCGCGGTCTACGCCGGCCGGATCCCTTTGCAGCCACCGCCGATCGTCGCCTACTTCGAACGGGAACTGGACCCGGCCGCTCCGGAGACCGACGAGCTCGTACGCGCAGTGCACCGCCTGCTGAAGCACGCCGACCTGCGCCGCACCCTGGGCGTCCGGGCGAATGCCGACACCCCCGAGGACGCGGCGCGGGCTCGGCGCTTCGGGGCCGAGGGCCTCGGCCTGTGCCGCACGGAGCACATGTTCCTGGGCGCACGGCGGGTGTACGTGGAACGACTGGTCCTGGCCGGCACCGACGCCGAACGAGGCGAGGCACTGGCCGACCTGTTGCCGTTGCAGCGCGCCGATTTCGTCGGCCTGTTCGAAGCGATGGACGGCGCGCCGGTGACGATCCGGCTCATCGATCCACCGCTGCACGAATTCCTGCCCGACCTCACCGAACTGGCGGTTCGGGTCGCAGTGGCCCGCAACGCCGGTCAGTCCAACGACCACGACGTGCGGCTGCTCGCGGCGATCGAGCGCCTGCACGAGGTCAACCCGATGCTGGGGCTACGCGGGGTACGCCTCGGCTTGGTCGTACCCGGACTGTTCGCGCTGCAGACCAGAGCCGTGGCCGAAGCGGCGGTCGAGGCCCGAAGGCGCGGCTACGACGTGCATCCGGAGATCATGGTGCCTCTGGTGGCCACAGTCGAGGAGTTCGACATCACCCGGCGCGAGCTGGACCAAGTGATCGCCCGCGTCGCGCGGGAGGCCGGCCAGGAGCTGCAGATGCCGGTCGGCACCATGATCGAGCTCCCGCGGGCCGCACTGACGGCCGGGCTCATCGGGGCGTCGGCGGGCTTTTTCTCCTTCGGCACCAACGATCTGACCCAAACGGTCTGGGGCTTCAGCCGCGACGACGTCGAGGGCGCATTCTTCCCCGCGTACCTGAAGGCCCGCATCTTCGACATCTCGCCGTTCGAGTCGATCGACCGGGAGGGCGTAGGCCGGCTGATCCGCATGGCCGTAGATGAGGGTCGTCGCGTCAATCCGGCCCTGCCGATCGGCGTCTGCGGTGAACACGGGGGTGACCCCGACTCGATTCACTTCTTCCATGAGGTGGGGGTGGATTACGTGTCCTGCTCACCATTCCGGGTACCGGTCGCCCGACTCGAAGCCGCCCGCGCCGCCCTACTCGCTGGTGTGACCACCGACGCCGTTGACGCGCAGCACATCGCGGAAGTGTCGGCATGACCACCGCGGCCGGGCCGACCGGCACCGACACCCTGCAGCGAGCGGCGTCCCGCGCGGCCCTTGCCCCGTCGGTTCACAACACGCAGCCGTGGCATTTCGTCGTAACCAGCGACTGCCTGGAGATCCGTTCGGAGCCGCTCAGGCGGCTGACGGTGCTCGATCCCCGGGGTCGCCAGCTCATGATCAGCTGCGGCTGCGCTCTGTTCAATGCTCGCGTGGCTATCGCGGCTGCCGGCTTCGAGGCGGTGGTCGAACGCCGGCCCGACCCGACGACCCCGGGCCTGGTGGCCCGCGTCCGGGTGGGCGAAGCTCGCGACTGGCTGCCGATCGCCGCGCTCGATCGAGCTATCGACGATCGCCACACGAACCGGCGGGCGTTCATAGGCGGGCCGGTACCCCCCGGCGTCGTTCACGACCTCGTGTCGGCCGCTCACTCCGAAGGCGGGCAGCTCCTGCCGATCACCGAGCCCTCGCACCGCACCGCGACCGCCGAACTGAGCCGGCTGGCCGACCAGATCGAGGAGGCCGACCCGGCTTATCAGGCCGAGCTCTGGCAATGGACCACCGACGACCCGCGACGACGTGACGGCGTGCAAGCCGCGAGTGTCCCGTATGTGGGCCACTTCTCCGACGCCCACGACACGTTGCCGATCCGACCCTTCGACGTGCGCGGTATGGGCTGGCTGCCGGCCTCGAGCGAGCCGGATGGCCAGCAATGCCTGCTTTTGCTGGCCGCCGCGGACGACGGGCCGCAATCGTGGCTTCGTACCGGCGAAGCCTTGGAGCGCGTCTGGCTCACGCTGACGCGACTCGGCTTCTCGGCGAGCTTATTGACCCAGGTCGTCGAGGCGTCGCAGACGAACGCGAAGTTGCGCGAAGCTCTAAGCACCGATCTGCACCCCCAGATCCTGCTGCGGGTCGGGCACGCTCCCAACACCGTGCGCAGTCCACGGCTCGAGGCGGCGGATGTCATCAGCGTTCGCAGCTGACGGCGCCTTTCGGTGGATCCGTATCGCCTACCGGGGCCGCACCGGGGACGCCGAAGCGCTCATGAGTGCGCGACGATCGCCGGACACGCTCTTTCAGCGCAAATGTCATGAGCTCGGCCAGGGTCAGGCGCGGAACCGCAGCTACCTGCGCAACGCTCGGCTGTCTGCGAACCGACCGACGCGCCCGGTGTCGACCACGCTTGGCCCGGGCTATGGACCTCAGAGGTGCGGATTTCTCGCGTTTTAATCCATTACGAGCCCGTCCGCGACCATCCCCGACACCCACCGACCGCAGAGGGTAACGGTGGATTTGATGTTGTGACGTACTGCACAATGCAAGGGATTCAGCGACCAGGTGACTGGGGCTCAATAGGACCTCTCGAAGGTGCCTACAGCAAAGGAAGACGGGGATTTGCACAGCGACGAGGGGCCCGCCTCTTAAGCGCTTGGTCGCAGGTTCGATTCCTGCCGGGGCACGGACGCATGGTCAGTGCCGACCCGGTCGGTGGAGAGTCGGTCGTCGAGTTGGCCGGTAGGGGGCCGAGCTCGGACGGCTCAGGTCGCTGGCTCCCGCGGGACCAAGGTCACCGTCGAGCCCCGCTCGACGAACGTCACCCGGTCGAGCAGACCGCGGCGCTCGACTTCGGCCCGGAAGTCGGCCAGCGGCGACCGGAACAAGGCGTAGTCGTCGTAGTGGATCGGCACGTTGGTGCCGGCGTCGACCATCTGCAGAAGGTCGGCGCCTTGAGTGGCGTCCATAGTGACCACCATGCCACCGGGCAACGTGGTGCCGCCCAGGTGCAGCACGGCGACGTCGAGCTGGGGGGTACCGGCGCGGGATCTCGCGCAGGTCGTCGACGAGAAGGGTGTCGCCGGTGATGTAGAGGCGCAGCTGGGCCGGCTGCCCGACTGGGCCGAACTCCAACAGGCTGCCCATCACCGGTGGAAGCACGTGGCGCAGCCACCCGCGGGCGTGCCGGCCGGGCAACGCGGTGACCCGCAGGGTGGAGCCGGCCGAAGTGATCTCCGCCGTCGCCCAGGTGGCCAGGCCCTCGGCCCGACGGAGTCCCCGCAGCCGCAGATGGCGCGCCGCGTGCGGAGTGGTCAGGATCGGGAGGGCCTTGTCGAGCCCGCGTTGGCCTACCCGGTCCCAGTGGTCGCCGTGCAGATGGGACAGCACGATGGCATCCAGGGGCGGCAGCTGGTCCACCGTCAAAGCCGGCTCGGTCAGTCGCTTGGAGGTGAGACCGTGTCCGAGGTAGGCCCGTTGACCCTTGTGCAGGAAGTTCGGGTCGGTCAGCACAGTTAGCGCGCCGAAGCGAAGCAGCGTGGTGGCCGTCCCGATGAACAGCAGCGATGCTGCGCCGGCCGCGCTCGACGCCGCCGAGCCGCCAACGGGGTCCGCCTCCGACACCTCGTCGCCGCCTAGGCCGCGGGGGCTAAGGCGCGCAGCCGCTCGAGCAACGGTCGGGCGGCCTGATCGAGGAAGTCCTGCTGGCCTTCGTCACCGACCTGCACCACCGCGACGTCGGTGAACCCGGCCTCCCAGAACGGCTTGACCGACTCCGCCAGCTCGTCGAGATCTGGGCCGCAGGCGATCGATTCGGCGACGTCCTCGGGACGGACGAACTGGCTGGCCGCAGCGAAGCTCGCCGGCATGGGCAGATCGGCGTTGACGCCCCAACCGCCGCCGAACCACCGGAACAACTCGTGGGCCCGGGCCACTGCCTTGTCCCTATCGGGATCCCAGCAGATCGGAATCTGGCCGATCTTGCGCGACGCGCCGCCGGGATGGGCGTCGTCCCAGCTGGACACCAGCTCCGGCTTGGGCTCGACGGCGATGAGGTGGTCGGCCAGCGGCGCGAACCGGGCGATCGACTGGTCACCGGACACGGCCACGCCGATCGGCACCGTGCGCTCGGGCAGGTCCCAGATCTTGGCCTGGTCAATGCGGAAGTATTCGCCGTCGTAGGTCAGCTGCTCCCCCTCGTGCAGGCGACGGATGATCGTCATCGCCTCCTCCAGCTTGTTCTGGCGTACCGAAACCGCCGGCCATCCCTGACCGACCACGTGCTCGTTGAGGTTCTCTCCGGAACCGAGGCCGAGGATGAAGCGGTCGTCGGAGAGCAGGGCCAGCGTGGCCGCCTTCTGGGCTACGACCACGGGGTGGTAGCGACCGGTCGGGCAGGTCACGTAGGTCATCAGCTCCACCCGGTTCGTCGCCTGAGCAACTGCTCCGAGCATCGACCAGGCGTAGGAGGCGTGACCCATGGAATCGAGCCACGGGAAGTAGTGGTCGCTGCTGACCTCGAAGTCGAAGCCGGCCCGCTCCGCTCCTACGGCGTAGGAGACGAGCTGCTTCGGCCCGCTCTGCTCGGACATCAGGGTGTAGCCGAATCGGGTCATGGCGCTTCGTTGCCAATCTGTGTATCGGAATGGGTGAGTCACGAAGGCCAGACCCGCCGAAGGCGCCGACGGGCCCCAGACCGGGACGGTGCCTACAGCGGGTTGCGGCTCTGGCTGTCGTCGGCCTCGTGGGGTTGGTCGCCCGTCAGAGCCGATCCGACGCCGGACTGCATGGTTCCGGCCGGGCCGCCGACGTCGGCGCCGAAGTTCGCGCCGGAACCGCTCGGGTCGTCCTGGGCCTCGGCCTCGGCGAAGCTGCCCACAGCGTCCCCGCCGCTGCGGTCGCCACTACTGTGATCAACACTGCCGTCATGATGACGAAAGGTCACGGTGGTCCTTCCGAGAAGAACGGCCCGGCAACGAGCTGTCCGGCCGCGCTGTACATCGGCGGCTGCACGCTCAATCGAACTCACCATAACCCCGGACGGCGACGGACCTGCGGTGCGGCTGCGGTAGCGTCGCAAGCGGTGGAACATCCCGCCTCCCGGCGCCTGCTCGCGCCCCGCCGCTCCTCCGATCCGGCATCGTCGCCGGGCTGGAGCGCGCGGCCGCGTAAACGCCGACGTACGCACGACGCGCGGTTCGGCAGGACGCAACCTGCCCACGACGATGAGGACACCGCCATGGTTCAACCACCCGCTTCCGATCCCGGCACGTCCACCGCAGTCGGTGGCGCCAGTGCTGCTTCCTATACACCGACGTCGTCGGTGACCGGTTCAAGCGTCTACTCGGGGTCGACTGGATCTGGATCGACTGAGTCAGCGTCGGCCGGTGAGCTGGTCTCGCGGCTGTCCGAGCAGCTCTCGACCCTGGTACGCGACGAGATCCGCCTGGCTCAGGTCGAGGTGAAGGAGAAGGGCAAGCGAGCCGGCATCGGCGCCGGACTGTTCGGCGGCGCGGGGCTATTCGCGCTGCTCGGACTCGGCGCGCTGGTCGCGGCTGCCATCCTCGCCCTGGCTCACGCAGTCGACGACTGGCTGGCTGCCCTGATCGTCGCCGTAGTGCTGCTGATCATCGCCGGGGTGCTGGCGCTCACTGGCAAGAAAGAGGTCAGCGCCGCAGGTCCTCCGCTGCCCCAGGAGGCGATCGGCGCAGTGAAGGCCGACGTCGCCGCCGTCAAGGAAGCAGTCCGGCGATGAGCTCACCCACCGAGCCACAGACCCCAGAAGAGCTGCGGGCCGAGATCGAGCGGACTCGCGCTGAGCTCGGCACCACGGTCGATGCACTGTCCGACAAGCTCGACGTGAAGACACAAGCGCGCCAGCGAGTCGACTCCGCGCGCGCCAACGTCACCGCCCGGGTCACCGACGCCAAACACCGCGCGGTCGCTGCAGTGCCGCCGCCCGTACAGCAGGCTCTCGCGAAGACTCAGTCAGCAGCCGGGCCGACCCTCGCGCGGGCCCAGTCGACGGCCGGGCCGGCCCTAGCCCGGGCTCAGTCCAGTGCCGCACCGGCCCTGCAGAAGGCGAAGCCCTACGCCACCCAGATCTGGGCCGGCGCGGGCGGGCTTCTGCTGGCGGTCCTGTTGCTGCGCCGCCGTAAGGACAGCTGATGCTCAAGGTCCTCTACAAGCCGGTCGGGCTGCTGGTCAGCGTCCTCGGCGGGATAGCTGCGACGGCCGTGTTCAAGCAATTGTGGCGGCTGCTGCCAAACAGCGACACCGCGGCACCGGAGGCGAAGGACCCGAGCCGAAGCTGGCGCGAGATCGCCGTCGCGGCGACGGTGCAGGGTGCGGTCTTCGGCGGGGTCAAGGCGCTGGTCGACCGCGCTGGGGCCCGTGGCTTCCAGAAGGCCACCGGCACCTGGCCGAGGTAAGCGGCCCGGCTACGCTGCGGCGTCGTGAGCGATCGTCGCGGCAACGACCGGTTGGTGTGGATCGACTGCGAGATGACCGGGCTCGACCTGAGCCACGACAAGCTCATCGAGGTGGCGGTGGTCGTCACCGACGCCGACCTCCTCCCGCTCGACCCCGGCCTCGACCTGGTCCTGCACGCCGGCGACGACGACCTTGCGGCGATGGTGCCCGTCGTGCAGCAAATGCATGCGGCCTCCGGACTGACCGGCGAGGTACGGGCGTCGAAGCTGGACCTGGCCGAGGCTGAGCGCCAGGTGCTCGAGTACGTCCGCCGGTTCGTGCCCGAAGCGCGGACCGCGCCGTTGTGCGGTAACTCGATCGCCACCGACCGTGGGTTCCTGAACCGGGACATGCCCGCGCTCGACGATCACCTGCACTACCGGATGGTCGACGTCTCCTCGATCAAGGAGCTGGCCCGCCGCTGGTATCCGCGCGTCTACTTCGGCCAGCCGGCGAAGGGCCTGGCCCATCGGGCACTGGCCGACATCCTGGAGAGCATCCAGGAGCTCGCCTACTACCGCCGCGTCCTCTTCGTGCCCGAACCCGGCCCTACCGGTGAAGAGGTTCAGGCGGCCGCCGACGCAGTCGTGAGCGCCGACGGATCGCTGGCCCCGGCCCCCGACTATTTTCCGGCCGCCGACGGATCGCTGGCCCCCGACGGTTCGCTGGCACCGGTCGAGGCGGACGAGGGCCAGCCCGTCCTACCGCTAGACTGATCCGGCCCGTGACCGTCTACCCGCGGGTGCCCTGGTGGGTGTAGCTCAGCTGGTAGAGCACTGGGTTGTGATCCCAGGTGTCGCGGGTTCGAGCCCCGTCACTCACCCCACGCCGGTCCGTGGCGACCAAACGTTGCGGTCGTGTCATCCTCTGGCATGAGCATCGACCGTTGGCTCGTGGTCAGCGGTGTCGTCGCGGCGGTCCTGGGCATCGTCGCCGCCGTGTTCGTCCGGCGTCATCCCCGCACCGCCCGCGAGGTCGTTGTCCCCCGGCCTCGAGGCGGCGTGCTGGAGACGACTCGTAACCCGTCCGAGGACGACCAGTTGGTCAGTCTCGCGGTGATCGGGGGAATCGTCTTGTGGCTGGCCGCGATGGCCGCGATTGCCTTCGCCGACGTCGAGCGGACGGTGCTGCGGGCACTGGCGCTGGCCGCGGTGATCGTCACCGTGACCGTTCTCCTGCTGCTGATCGGGCGCGGATCGGCGCGCGTCCGGATCCGGTGGTTGGTACTCCTGTTCGCCGCTGACGCCGCGGTCGCGGCCGCGCCGTCAGCGTTCGACCGGCCGATGTGGTTTCAGGGACGCTTCGACGACCTGGCCGAGCGCGTGCCCACGACTGGCGGGGTTGCGCAGCGGATCACCGGTGCGCTGAAGACCTACGGCATCGACCTGGTTCCGCACGTCATCGTGCAGAGCCTCGGCTTCGCAACCGTGACCACGGTGGCGGCGGTCGCGCTCGGTCTGGTGATCCGTCGAGCGATGGGAATTGGCGTCGCTCGGCGCGACGCATTCATCACCTGGCTGCTCGGCGGTCTGCTCTGCCTGGGAGCCGTGGCGATGACGGGCGTGGCTGTGGCCGGGCCGCTACACATGACTGCTACCCGCCGGTGGACAGCCGGCGCCCCCGAGTCCGACTCCCGCTCCGCCCCCGTGGTAGCGCTGCTCGCTGATCGCCGCGGCCGCGTCGCTGTGGTCATGGCCCGGTGCGGTGGTGACCGGATCCTCGAGCTGTCGGTCGACGGCCGACCGGTCGCCGAGCCGCTGCTGGACCACCCGGCAGCGGCAGCGGTGACGACCGTGGTCCTGCCGGTCGGCGGTCGCGGATCGGTGTCGCTGGTGATGCGTTCGACGCGGTCCTTCGAGACCACGGTGATCTTTCCCCGTCGGCCGAAGCCGGGTGAGTTCCTGCCGACCCGTTCCGGTGTCACCCGAGCCGCCTTCGAGCGCCCGGGTTTCGGCTGCGGCTGAGGGATCGGCGATGAGTTGGCCGCCACGTGCGTGTTACCGTGTGCCGCGGCTTGTCCAGACGTTGCCGCGCGCGCCGCTAGCTCAACTGGCAGAGCAGCTGACTCTTAATCAGCGGGTTCGGGGTTCGAGTCCCTGGCGGCGCACTGCTGGCTAATTCGTTCGGCTGATGCCCGACGTTCGGGCTTCGGTTGATGCCGACGGTGTTTCGGTTGATGGGTCACGCCAATCACGTGCTCACTGTTCGGGTGGCCGGAGCGGTAGCCGCACCCGCAGCACGGTTTCACCGGCTCGCGAGTCGATGGTGATCGTGCCTGCGTGCCGTTCCACCACGATCCGTCGGGCGATGTCGAGGCCGAGGCCCGTGCCCTTGCCGACGTCCTTGGTCGTGTAGAACGGCTCGAACGCGTGCGCTGCGACCTCGGGCGGGATACCGGGCCCGGTGTCAGCGATCTCGACGACCACCCCGTCCTGGTCAGCGCGGGTCGTGACCCGCAGCGTCCCGGTGCCGTCCATCGCGTCCACGGCGTTGTCGATCAGGTTGGTCCAGACTTGATTCAGCTCGCCGGCGTACGCCTCGATCTCGGGAAGACCGGCGCCGTACTCGCGCTGGACCGCGATGCCGGGGCCAAGCTTGTGATTGAGCATCACCAGAGTGGACTCGAGGCCATCGGTCACCACGAAGCGCTGCAGCGAGGCCCTGTCCATCTGCGTGTACGACCGGACGGCCCCGACCAGCTCGGAGATGCGTCGCGTCGACTCCTTCACCTCCGACAGCAGCGTGGACACCGAGAACGTGCTGGCCACCCACTCCAGGGCCGGCTCGAGGGCCGACTTCGGCACGGAGCTCGCTGCCCGAGCGCACCAGGCCGGATCGACGCCCGCCGCAGCGAGCGGGCGGGCGATGCGATCGGCGTGCCCCACTCCGGCGCGGCTGAGCCAGGCGGCGAGGGCTTCCTCGAGATCGGCGCGAGCAAGCGGGTCCACGTCGGCCGCTGGGGGCGCGACCTGGCGCCGCAGACCGTCGAGGGCGGCGAACTGGGCGGCCGAGATGTCGTCCTCGGCCAGGCGGGTCAGGGACGAGAGCAGGCCGTCGCTGGCCGACTGCAGGGCATCGGCCGCGCGCGTCGCGGCGGAAGCGGGATTGTTGATCTCGTGGGCGAGGCCGGCGGCGAGAGTCCCCAGAGTGACCAGCGACTCGCGTTGCCGCGCGGTCGACTCGATGGACCGGGCGGTGCGGTAGAGCCCGCTGATCAGGTGCACCCCGAACGGGAACCAGGCGTCGGTCAACTCGCGCAGCACCGGCGCGGGTACCTGGAGCACGCGTCCGGGACTGGCTCCCCGTCCGGTGGCGAGGTAGGTGCCGTGCTCGTCCCAGGCGCGGAAGCCACCCGCCCAGCGGCCGGGCTCGTCCATCTTCGCGACCACGGTCTCCTCACGGCCGGTGTGCCGGATGAGGCTGATGGCACCCTCGACCAGCACCCACCAGAAGTCCGCCGCCTCTCCCTCGCGGAAAAGGTCGATCCCGGGTGCGATTGTGATCTCCGTGCCGGCGGCCAGTAGGTCGCCGAGCTGATCGTCGGTCAGACCGGTGAAGATGTTCAGCGGGCGGAGCTCCTCGAGGCGCACCTAGACCGTCGCCAGGTAGCGGTGCACCAGGTAGATCGACATCGCACCCTCCCCAACGGCCGACGCGACCCGCTTCATGGAGTCGAGGCGGACGTCGCCCGCGGCGAAGACCCCGGGCAGGCTCGTCTCGAGCGCGAAGGGCGGACGGGCGAGCGGCCACGTGGGTCTGGGGCTGGACGTCAGCAGCTCGGGTCCGGTGACGACGAAGCCGTGGCTGTCGCGGATGACGTCCGGTCCCAACCAGTCAGTGCGCGGCGAGGCGCCGATGAAGACGAACAGCCAGCTGGCTCCCACCTCGCTCGCGGCTCCGGTCTCGTGGTCGAGGAGCGTCAGAACCTCGAGGTGGCCCTCTCCGCTGCCCGCCACGACCTCGGTACGACACCTGATCTCGATGTTGGGTGTGGCGGTGATCCTTGCGACGAGGTACTGCGACATCGTGGTCAGCAGCGTGTCGCCGCGGACGACGAGCACGACGCGCTTGGCGAAGCGGGAGAGGTTGAGCGCTGCCTGGCCGGCGGAGTTGGCGGCCCCGACGATGTAGACCTCGTCTCCCTCGCACTGGCTTGCCTCACTGGCGTTGGCGCCGTAGTACACCCCGCGGCCCGTGAGCGCGTCGATCCCCGCCGCAGGCAGCCGTCGGTACGACACTCCGGTCGCGGCGACCACGGCCCGTGCCTCGATGCTGGCCGAACCCTCGACGAGCACGGCGCGCACTGGCCCGCGGGCCTCGATTCCGACCACGTCGCGGGCCAAAACCATCTCCGCGCCGAACCGGGAGACCTGCGCGAGGGCCCGCTGGGCGAGGTCGGAACCGCTCAGTCCCCTGGGAAAGCCCAGGTAGTTCTCGATCGAGGCGCTCTGTCCCGCCTGCCCGCCGGGAGCCTCGCGCTCGACCACGACGGTGCTCAGCCCTTCGGAGGCCGCGTAGACCGCAGCGGCCAGGCCGGCAGGTCCACCGCCGACGATGCACACGTCGTAGAGGGGCTGCTGGGCGGTGGTGTGCAGTCCCAGGGCGCCGGCCACTTCCACCAGGGACGGCGCGCGAAGCGTCCCGCCGCCGGGGACGAGCACCAGGGGGAGGTCGGTCGGTATCGCCTCAGCGAGGTCGCTCAGCCGTCGGGCCTCCGCGTCGCGCTCGATGTCGTACCAGCGGTAGGGGACGTAGTTGCGGGCCATGAACATCTTGATCTCGTGGCTGCGGTCGGACCAGCGGTGCCCGACGATCTGGACATCGCTGGTGTGGTCCGGGTTGGCCCGCCGCCAGTCGCCGAGCAGGTCGTCGACGACCGGGTACAGCCGCTCCTCCGGCGGGTCCCAGGGTTTGAGCAGGTAGTAGTCGAGGCCGATGTCGTTGATGGCCTTGATCGCCACTTCGGTGTCGGCGTACGCCGTCAGCAGCAGGAGCTTGGCGGTCGGTGCAGCCTCACGCGACTGCTCGAGCAGTTCGATGCCCGTGAGGTTCGGCATCCGCTGGTCTGCGGCGATCAGCGCCACGGGCTCGCTGCGGAGGGCGATCCGGACCAGGACCGCGAGGGCCTCTTTCCCAGAGGTCGCGCTGATGATCCGGTACTGCTCGCCGTACCGGCTCGCCAGGTCGCGCTTGATCGCCGCAGCGACGAGCGGGTCGTCGTCCACCGTCAGGATGGTCGGTTTGCTCATCAGCCAGCTTTCGGGCGATGACCCCCTTTTAGGGGAGAGGACGGGTGCAGGTATGAGCGGTCGGCCTCACCCTAACCATCCACCAACGCATTCCGAAGAAATAGCCCAAACCAAGGGGCGCGGTGATGTGGTCAAGGATTGGGGCCGTCGCTGGTGACGAACGAGAAGCCGTACTTGTCGGCGACCGCGGCCATCGCGGTGACGTCCGCGGGGTCGAGCGGTGGCGGGATCGCGCCGCGGCGGCCTGGTGCGCCGGGTACCGTCTGTGGCCATGGCGTCGCCGCGGCATGCCCTTCCACGTTGCGGGCGGACATCCAGGCCCTGCGCGCGTTGGCCGTCGCGGCCGTCGTGCTCTACCACCCGTGGCCGGCGCAGGTGCCGGGCGGCTTCGTCGGCGTCGATGTCTTCTTCGTGATCTCGCTGACTCAGGCTTACCCCGAGCTGGCCAGCTACCTGCCGTTGAGCCAGTACGTCTGCGACACGACGACGTGTCACGCGCTGATCGGTGAGGTGGTCGTCTACTTCGATTCCCACCACCTGACGTCGGCCTTCTCCCGTTCGATGGCGCCCTACTTCCGCGCCGACGTCGACGCGGCGCTGCGGGCCGGTCGGTGACCGGACCTCCCGCCGACGCGGGCTCCTCAGGTGGGTCGCCGGGCGGTGGTCCGCTGGCCGGCGTCCGCGTGCTCGAGCTGGCCGGGATCGGACCGGGGCCCTTCGCGGCGATGCTCCTGGCCGACCTCGGAGCAGACGTCATCTGCGTCGAACGCCCGCCGAGCTCGACGTCGGCGGTGGGGCGGGGTGAGGTGACGACCGGTGCGGCGGCCGACCCCGTGCGTCGCGGCCGCCGCTCGGTCGTGATCAACCTCAAGCAGCCCGCTGGGCGGCAGATCGTGCTGGACCTGGTCGAGCGGTCGGACGTACTGATCGAGGGGTTCCGGCCCGGTGTGATGGAGCGGCTTGGGCTCGGCCCGGCTGATTGCCGGGCGATCAACCCACGGCTGGTGTACGGGCGGATGACCGGTTGGGGGCAGGACGGACCGCTCGCCGCCACCGCCGGACACGACATCACCTACCTGGCCCTGACCGGCGTGCTCGACGGTGCCCGGCGGCAGAGTCACCGCCCGGTGCCGCCGATGAATCTCCTCGGCGACCTCGGCGCCGGCGCGACGTACCTGGTGATCGGCGTGCTCAGCGCGTTGCTGGAGGCCGGTCGTAGCGGACAGGGGCAGGTGGTCGACGCTGCCATCGTGGACGGGGCAGCGTCACTGGCCACGTTCGTCCTCGGTCTTCGCGCGCAAGGCCGGTGGTCGGCCCCGGCCGGTGGCAACCTGCTCGACACCGGCGCCCCGTACTACGACACCTACGCCTGCGCCGACGGCCGGGAGCTGGCCGTCGGCGCTCTGGAGTCGGCGTTCTACGGCGAGCTGGTGCGCCGCAGCGGCATCCCCGTCACCGAGGCGGTCGACGCCGCGCACCGCGAGGATCCGGCGTACTGGCCGGCGGCCAAGCAACAGTGGGCGTCCCATTTCGCCACCCGCCCGCGGGATGAGTGGCTGGAACGCTTCGCCGGCTCCGACGCGTGCGTCGCCCCGGTGCTGACCTTCGCCGAGGCTGCCGCCGACCGGCACCTGCGCGCGCGGGACAGCTATGTCGAACGAGCCGGGGTCGTGCAAGGTGCGCCGGCTCCCCGTCTGAGCCGCACGCCCGCCGCTGTTCATCGGCCGCCGGCCGCGCCGGGCCAGCACACCGACGAGGTCCTGGGCGGGCTCGGGCGATCGGTCGAGCACATAGCCGAGCTGCGACGGGCCGGCGTCGTCGGCTGACCGGCTCGACTCAGCGGTGGATCGACACCACCCGATCGTCGGAGAAGACGGCGCGGATTTCACCCCCCACCGCCAGTGGCACGGCTCGGGTCAGACCTCCGGTGATGATCACATCACCGGCCTCCAGGACCTGGCCCCGCGTGGCCAGCTGGGCGGCGAGCCACACGACTCCGCCCAGCGGGTGCCCCGACGCCGCGGCTCCGGTGGCCGAGTCGACCTCCACTCCGTTACTGAGCAGGCGCACGCGGACTTCGTCCAGGGCAACACCGTCCGCCAACGGCGGACCCAGCACGACGAAGGCGGCCGATGACCCGTCGGCGGTGTTGTCCTCGAGGGTGAAGCGGTAGTCGGTGTAGACGGAGTCGACGACCTCTAGGCAGGCGGAACTTTCACCGACCGCTGCGGCCACCGCGTCGCGATCCGGGCAGCCGGGAAGCGTCCCGGCCAGGCGCACGGCGATCTCCGGCTCCACTCGCGGCTGGAGGACCTGTGGCCCGAGCCGGCTCCCGGTGGCGAGCAGCATGGCGTCGGTCAGCGGGCCGAAGTTGGGTTGGGTGACACGCATCTGCTCGCGCATGGCCAGGGACGTGTAGCCGAGCTTCCAGCCGACGATCCGCTCGCCGGCGGCCAGCCGCATTGCGGTTCCCGCGCGCTGGACCGCGTAGGCGTCGGACAGGGTGAGTCCGCTGTGGGCCGAGATCGGGTCGATCGTGCGCCGCTCCGCCCGGGCGCGTCGGATCGTTGCCGCCCAGTGCGCCGCTTCGGACCCGTCGATGTCGCGCCGTCCTTCCTCGTCCGGACCGGCACGGCCGCCGGTCACGTCGCGTCGCTGCCCGATGTCCGGTCGACCGGTCGGAGATCGGCCGGCCGGTCGACGTCGATGGCATTGCGACGAATCTGCACGATCGCGGCGATGGGCCGCCGGTGTTGCTGCTGCACGGGTCCGGCCCGGGCGTGTCGGCCTGGGCCAACTGGCGCGGCACGTTCGACGCACTGGCCGACCGGTACCGCGTGGTCGCCCCTGACATCGTGGGGTTCGGCTATACGCAGCGCCCGGTCGGATTCCGCTACGAGCTGGACGCCTGGACGGCGCACCTTGTGGGCGTTCTCGACGCGCTGGAGCTGCCACGGGTGTCCGTGGTCGGAAACAGCTTCGGTGGCGCTCTCGCGCTCGCGCTGGCCGCCGAGCATCCCGAGCGGGTGAACCGGGTGGTGTTGATGGGCGCGGTCGGAATGCGCACATCCATCTCCCCCGGCCTCGAGCAGGTGTGGAGTACAACGGCTGATCGCGCAGAGATGGAGGCGACCATGCGCCTTTTCGCCCACGATCCGTCCCGCCTGACGCCGGATCTCATCAACCTGCGCACCGCCGCGGCGGCGCGGCCGGAGGCCGACCAGGCCTGGCGAGTGATGTTCGGGCCGCCGCGCCAGGCGCGCCTCGACGCACTGGCCCAACCCGACGAGGTCCTGCGCACGGTGCCGCAAGAGTTCCTTCTCCTGCACGGACGCGAGGACCAGGTCATCCCGGTGGAGTGGTCGGTGCGCCTGTCGCACCTGCTGCCCCGCAACGACCTGCACGTCTTCGGCCGGTGCGGGCACTGGGTGCAGATCGAGGCGGCGAAGCGCTTCGTCCGCCTGGTCAGCGACTTCCTGGCTCCGGCCTCGGGCCCGGCCGGATAGCTCCGCCCGGATAGGTCCGCGGGGCGGGCACTGGACCGCTCAGGCTGGCGCCACTGAATCCCCTCAGGCTGGTGCCTCGGTGCCGTCCCCGGCCCATTCGGTGTGGAAGGCTCCCGGCTTGTCGACCCGCTCGTAGGTGTGGGCGCCGAAGTTGTCGCGCAGTCCCTGGATCAACGCCGCCGGCAGCCGAGGACGACGCAGCGCGTCGTAATAGGCCAGTGAGGAGGAGAACACCGGGGTCGGGATGCCGGAGCGCGCCGCCTCGGCGATGACCCGCCGCCAGCTGTCCACACCCGCCGACACCGCGTCGGCGAAGTAGGGCGAGACCAGCAACGACGGCAGCTCGGCGTGCTCGTCGTAGGCCTGCTTGATCCGGTCGAGGAAGCGGGCCCGGATGATGCAGCCCCCGCGCCAGATCGTGGCCATAGCGCCGCGGTCGATCTCCCAGTTGTACTCGGTGCTGCCGGCCTGGATGTGGTCGAAGCCTTGGGCGTAGGCGACCACCTTGGACGAATACAAGGCCCGGCGAACGTCCTCGATGAAGCCGTCGACGTCCTCGAGCGGCCCCACCGCGGCCGAGGCGTCCTCGGCGAACACCGGCTGCGTGGCCTCGCGCTGAGCCCGGCTGCCGGACAGTGACCGGGCGAAGGTGGCCTCGGCGATGCCGGTGATCGGGATGCCGAGATCCAGCGCGCTCTGTACGGTCCAGCGGCCGGTGCCCTTCTGCTCGGCCCGGTCAGCGACCACGTCCACGAAAGGCTGGCCGGTCTCGGCGTCGACGTGAGCGAGAACGGTGGCGGTGATCTCGATCAGGAAGGACTCGAGGTCGCCGCGATTCCACTCCTGGAAAACCTCGGCGATCTCGGCCGGGCTCTTGCCGGCGCGGGTGCGCAGCAGGTCGTAGGCCTCGGCGATCAGTTGCATGTCGGCGTACTCGATGCCGTTGTGGACCATTTTGACGAAGTGCCCGGCGCCGTCGGGCCCCACATGCACGCAGCACGGCGTCCCGTCCACCTGGGCCGCGATCTTTTCGAATATCGGACCGAGCCGCTGGTAGGACTCCGGTGAGCCGCCGGGCATGATGCTGGGCCCCTTGAGCGCCCCCTCCTCACCGCCGGAGACCCCACTTCCCACAAAGTGAAAGCCGGCGGCCCGCAGCGCCTCCTCCCGGCGACGGGTGTCCAGGAAGTGGGCGTTGCCGCAGTCGATGACGATGTCGCCCTGATCGAGCAGGGGCACGAGCTCGTCGATGACCGCGTCCGTGGGCGCGCCGGCCTTCACCATGACGATGATCGCCCGCGGTCGTTCCAGTGACGCGACGAAGTCCCCGACCGCCTCGCTGGGCAGGAAGGTGCCCTCGTCGCCGTGATCGGCGATGAGGCTCTTGGTGCGGGAGTTGGACCGGTTGTGGACCGCCACCCGGAACCCGTTGCGGGCAAGGTTGCGGGCGAGGTTGCGGCCCATCACCGCCAGCCCGGTGACGCCGATCTCGGCCAGCGGGTTAGTGTCGACGGGTTTGGACACGGGGTGCCTCCTGCTCTTCGGATGAGGCCTCATCCTGCACCAGATGCGCAACGCCGACGGATGGTTGGCATTGCGTCGGTGCTGTGCGGCACAGTGTCTTTGTGAGCGAGGGCAGCGTGAGCGACGCGCCGGTGCTGCTCGCGGTCGACGGCAACAGCCTCGTCCACCGCAGCTTCCACGCCCAGGCCTCGACCGGTCTGCGGTCGGCGACCGGCCGGCCGATGTGGGCGGTGCGCGGCCTGCTCTTGCAGCTCACCGCGGCGGTGGAGCGGGTCGGCGCGACGGCGGTGGTGGTCGGCTTCGACGACCCCGAGTACAGCAGTCGTCGCGAGCGGTGGCCTCAATACAAGGCCGCGCGCATCGACAAACTGGACACCTTGGTCGATCAGCTGCTGTTGGCGGCCGAGGTCCTCGCCGAGCTGGGCGTTGCCGTGGTCGTGCCGCCGGGGCTCGAGGCCGACGACGTACTGGCCTCCGCGGCCCGCCTGGCGCCGACCATCGGGGCCTGCACCGTGGTGGCCACCTCCGACCGGGACGCCTTCGCCCTGATCGACGATCACACCCGGGTGCTGCGGATCCTCAACGGCGGGGTCGAGTCCTCGCCACTGTTGACCGCCGACCGGCTCGAGCTGCTGACCGGGATCCGGCCCCACCAGTACCGCGACTTCGCGGCGCTGCGTGGCGACCCGTCGGACTGCCTACCCGGCGTGCGCGGCATCGGGCCCAAGACCGCCGCCCGATTGCTGGCTGCGCTGGGTTCGGCGCGGGCCGCGTTCGATGACCTCGACGGTGACGGGGCCGCGGTCGTGGCGGCCGTCGGTCCGGCCGCGGCCCGGGCGCTGGCCGACCCGAGCGCGCGGGGGACGTGGGAACTGAACTGCCAGGTGATGACCATGCGCGGCGATCTGGCCCTGGCGCTCGATCTTTCGCGAGGCCCGGGTGTGCTGCCGTTCGCGGTCGACACCGTGCGCCGGATCTTCACCGGCCACCAGCTCACCGCTTCGATGACGTCGGGGCTACGGGCTCTCGCCCACCACTGCACCGATTCCGCACCGCCGCCGCGATACGTCAGCGCGGCGACGGCCGACGGGGACCGGTCGCACGGAACCGGCCACGAACACGGAACATGGACCAGCGACCGGCCCCGCCCGATCCGTCGTCCGCCGGCCCGGGTCGCGGCGCAGCAGCTCTCCCTCTTCTAGTCAGGTTCCGGCGCGCCCGACGCGATTACCCCGTCGCGGTCGTCATCGCCCGGCTCAGGCCGCCGCCAGGACCGACTTCACGGCCGAGATGTCGAACTCGAGCTGGATCTTGTCCGACACCAGCACCCCGCCGGTCTCGAGCGCGGCGTTGAAGTTGATGCCGAAGTCGCTGCGGTTGAGCGTGGTCTTGCCCTCGAAGCCGGCGCGGAAGTTGCCGTAGGGGTCGGTGGCCAGACCGTTGTACTCCCAGTCCACCGTGACCGAGCGGGTGACGCCCTTGATGGTCAGGTCGCCGGTGACGCGGAAATTGTCGTCGTCGACGCGCTCGACACCGGTGCTCGCGAAGGTGATGAGCGGGTGGTTCTCGGCGTCGAAGAAGTCGTTCGTGCGCAGGTGACCGTCGCGCTGCTCGTTGCGGGTGTCGACGCTGACCACCTCTACCTCGAGCTGGGCGTGCGAGACCTCGTGGTTCTGCCCATCCAGGTGCAGGGAGCCGGTGAAGCGCGTGAAGCCGCCACGGACCTTGGTCACCATGGCGTGCCGGGCGACGAAGCCGATGCGACTGTGGATGGGGTCGATCACGTAGTCACCGGTGACGTCGGCGACGCTGGTCGCACTGGTGGATGCACTTGTGGTGGTGGTCATTCGGCGGTCCTCCTGGAAGCAGTTCGATGATGTATCAACAAACTAGCAGGTAATGCTGATGTGTCAACAACCGTTAGGATGGAGGCATGTCGGAACCCCGCTGGCTCGACGAGCGCGAAGCTCGCGCCTGGCGTGGGTTCGCTCTGATGCGGATGCACCTGGACCGCCAGCTCGAGCAGCAGATGCTGCGGGACGCCGATCTGTCCGCCGCTGACTACGCGTTGCTGGTCCCGCTGTCGGAGGCCGATCCGCACGTGATGCGCGCGCGGGACCTCGGCCGGCTCACCGGCTGGGACCGCAGCCGGCTGTCCCACCAGGTCCGGCGCATGGAGCAGCGCGGCCTGCTCGAGCGCCGTCGCTGCGACACCGACGCCCGCGGAACCGACATCGCGCTCACGGACAAGGGATGGTCGGCGGTGTCGGCCGCCGCCCCGGGGCACGTGGCCACGGTGCGGTCGCTGTTCGTCGACCTGCTGGAACCGGCCGAGCTCGACACGCTGGCCGCGATCAGCGAGCGGGTCCTGAGCCGCCTGAGGAGTGGATGCGCCGAAGCCGACGCGGCCGCGGACGCCACCTGTGAGGCCGCTGACGCCGAATCGGCCAGCGATGGCTGTGAGGCCGGCGGTGGGGACTGCTGACCGCGCAGGCCGTCCCTACCGCCCCGACAGCATCCGCAGGCCTCGCGCCACCATCGGGGACACGCCGTCGCCGGCCCGCTCGTAACCCCCACTGACCGTATGACCGTGGACGAACCGTGCGTGCACTCCCTCCATGATCACGGCCAGCTTCATCGCGCCCAGCGCGAGGTAGAACGGCAGGTCGGTCAGGTCTCGGTCGGTCCGTTCGGCGTAGCGCTGCGCGAACTGCCGGCCGTCCGGGAACCCGTCCGCGGCGGTGACCGGCGGGACTGCCGGGTCCAGACCGCCGTCCCAATAGGTCAGTGCCAGCCCGAGGTCGGCCAGCGGATCACCAAGGGTGGACAGCTCCCAGTCGACTACGGCGGCGATGCGGGGAGCCGGTCCGCTCAGGTCGACGACGGTGTTGTCCAGCCGATAGTCCCCGTGCACGATGCCGGAGTCCGCCCGCGCCGGCACTGCCGCCTGCAGCCCGGCCAGCAGCCGGTCCATGTCCGGCAACTCGCCCGTCCGGGACCTCTCCCACTGCAGACCCCACCGGCGGATCTGGCGCTCGGCGTAGCCGTCCGGGCGGCCGTAGTCGGCCAGTCCCACTGAGTCGGGATCGACGGCGTGCAGCGCGGCCAGGGTGGCGATGAGGTCGTCGGCCAGAGCGCGCCGGGCGGCGGGCTCGAGGGCGGCGACGTCGGCCGGCGTACGCACCACCGTCCCGGACACGTTGCTCATCACGTAGAACGGATAGCCCAGCACCTCGCCGTCGACGTCGAGGGCCAGCGCCCGCGGTACGGGCACCGCCGTGCCCGCCAGTGCGCTGATCACCCGGAACTCGCGGGCCATGTCGTGGGCGCTGGGCAGGACGCCACCGAGCGGCGGGCGGCGCAGGATCACCTCCCCACGGGCCAGGTGCAGCCGGTAGGTGATGTTGGACAGGCCGCCGGAGACCACCTCTGCGGTCCAGTCCCGCTGGTCGACGAGGTCGGGCAGCCGAGCCCGGAGCCAGTTGTCGACCGCCACGGCCGGCAACCCCGGCAGGTCGGTGCCGCTCACGTCCCGTCGGTCGCGGCCTGGGCCGCACTCGACCCGGCCCCTGCTGACGTGGCCACCGTCGACGCGGCGGAGGCCGCCGAGGCCGCCGTCGCTGCCCGGCGCGCGGCCCGCCCGGCGATCGACATTCGGTGCACCTCGGTGGCCCCGTCGTAGATCCGAAAGGAACGGATGTCGGTGTAGATCCGGCCGACGACGAAGTCCTCGGCCGTGCCGACCCCGCCGCTGAGCTGCACGGCCCGGTCGACCACGCGGTTGGTGGCCTCGCTGATGAAAACCTTGGCCCGGGAGGACTCCTCGGTGCCGCGGGCGCCCTCGGCCAGCTGCCACGCTGCGTGCCACAGCAGGGCCCGGGCCGCGGCCAGGTCGATCTCGTTGTCGGCGATGAGCGCCTGGGCCTGCCCGTGCTCGGTCAGCGGCCGGCCGAACAGCTCGCGGTCCACCGCCCGCCGCAGCGCGATGTCGTGGGCCCGCCGCGCCGCGCCGAGCCAGCGCATGCAGTGGGTGAGGCGGGCCGGCGCCAGACGGACCTGGGCGTAGCGGAAGCCCTCCCCGGGCGCGCCGAGGACGGCGTCCTCCCCCACCCGCACGTCGTCCAGCCGGACCTCGCAGTGCCCGCCGACGCTGTCTCGGTCGATGGTCGCCATGTGGGCGCCGACCGTGAAGCCGGCCTGGTCGGCGTCGACCAGCAGCATGGTCGCGCCCTCGGTGCCGTCCGGACCACCTCCGCCGCGGGCCATGACGATGGCGAGCGCGGCTCCGTCGGCGCCGGTGATCAGGTGCTTGCGCCCGTCGACCCGCCACCCGCCCGACGACCGCGTCACGGTGGTGCGCAGCGCGGCGGGATCGGAACCGGCTCCCGGCGGCGGCTCGGTCATGGCGAAGCAGGACCTGATCTCACCGTCGACCAGCGGCTGCAGGTAGCGCTTCTTCTGGTCCTCGGTGCCGACCGCGTCCAGCAGATGGACGTTGCCCTCGTCGGGAGCCGAACAGTTGAGGGCGAGCGGCCCGAGCAGGCTGTATCCGGCTTCTTCGAGCAGGACGGCGGCTTCGTCAAGCCGGAACCCTCCGCCGCCGAGCGCCGGTCGGGCCAGCGGCGCCCACCAGCCGGCCGCGCGTGCCGCTTGTTGCAGCTCGCGGCGCAGAGCGTCATCCACGCCGTTGGCCATCGCATCCGCCTCGCGCGGGATTACCCACTCGCGGACGAACGTGGCGATACCGTCGCGCCACTCGGTGACCCGGGGCGAGAGCGCGAAGTCGAAGGCCACGTCAGCTCAGCCGCTCGAGCACCAGCGCCATGCCCTGACCGCCCCCGACGCACATCGTCTCGAGGCCGAACTGCGCGTCGTGGGTCTGCAGCGAATTGAGCAGCGTCGTGGTGATGCGGGCTCCGGTCATGCCGAACGGGTGACCGACGGCGATCGCGCCACCGTTGACGTTGAGCCGGTCGATCTCCACGCCCAGGGCCCGGTAGGACGGAATGACCTGTGCGGCGAACGCCTCGTTGATCTCGACCAGATCCATGTCGTCGATGGTCATGCCGGCCCGGGCCAGGGCCTGGCGCGACGCCTCGACCGGGCCGAGACCCATAATCTCCGGCGAGAGGGCGGTGACGCCGGTAGCGACGATCCGCGCCAGCGGGGCAATGCCCAGCTGCCGAGCCCGGGTGTCGCTCATGATCACCAGCGCGGCAGCCCCGTCGTTGAGCGGGCAGCAGTTGCCGGCGGTGACCGTGCCGTCCGGGCGGAACACCGGCTTGAGCGCACTGACCGCGTCCAGGGTGACGCCGGCCCGCGGGCCGTCGTCGCGGCTGATCACTGAGCCGTCCGGCAGCGTCACCGGGGTGATCTCGCGCTTCCAGAAGCCGTCGACGATCGCCTTCTCGGCCAGGTTCTGGGACCGGACGCCGAACTCGTCCTGCTCGGCCCGACCGATACCCTCCCGCTCGGCCACATTTTCCGCGGTCTGGCCCATGGCGATGTAGACGTCGGGCAGCTCGTAGTCAGCCCGCGGGTCATGCCAGGGCACGCCACCACCGGCCCGCACGGCGCTGCGCTCCCGGGCGGCGTCGAACACCGGGTTCACCCACGGATTGGCCGAGCGCTCTCGCGGATCGGCCTGCGGGTCGAGCGGCGGGTTGTCGCTCGTGCCGCGGACCGCGCGGCTGACCATCTCCACCCCGGCCGACACGAAGACGTCGCCCTCGCCGGCCCTGATCGCGTGGAAGGCCATCCGGGTGGTCTGCAGCGAGGACGAGCAGTAGCGGGTGATCGTGGCACCGGGGACGGTGTCGAGGCCCAGCTGGACGGCTACAACGCGGGCCAGGTTGAACCCCTGCTCCCCCCCGGGCGCGCCGCAGCCGACGAGTAGGTCGTCGATCTCGGTCGGGTCCAGCTCGGGCACCTGGTCCAGCGCGGCGCGCACGATGGTCGCGGTCAGGTCGTCGGGGCGCAGATCGCGCAGCGACCCCTTGACCGCGCGGCCGATCGGGGAACGGGTGGCGGCGACAATGACGGCTTCGGGCACGGTTCGGATTCAACACCGCGGCCCGCCCGGCAGCCAGGCGCTTCCGTCGACGTCACAGCCGTGAGCGGCGTCCGGGGCCGGCTGAGCACGGTACAAACAGCACATGACCCAGACGACCTCGCAGTCCCAGGGAAGCTGGCTGGCCCCGGAGGACCTCGACGCGGCCCGACAGCGCCTGCCCATCCTCTACGTCGACGCCATCCCCGTGCGGGTGGACGGGCATGGCGAGGTGACCTCCATCGGCTTGCTGCTGCGGGCCAGCGCCGAGGGACACATCGCCCGGGCTCTCGTGTCGGGCCGGGTGTTCTACCACGAACGGGTGCGCGCGGCCCTGCTGCGGCATTTGGAGAAGGACCTCGGGCCGTTGGCCCTGCCGCGGATCCCGCCGTGCCCGCAGCCGTTCACCGTGGCCGAGTACTTCCCCACGCCGGGCGTCACCCCGTTTCACGACCCGCGCCAGCACGCGGTCTCGCTGGCCTTCGTCGTGCCGGTGGAGGGCGACTGCGAGCGGCAGCAGGACGCCCTGGAGCTCACGTGGTTCAGTCCGCTCGAGGCCCGCAGCGAGGCCGTGCTGGCCGAGATGTCCGGCGGGCAGGGCACGTTGCTGCAACAGGGGTTGGCCGCAGCCGGCTTCTGAGTCGGTTCAGCGAAGGGCGGTCGAAGCTGAGCGGTCAGCGCAGAACGGCCTGCACGTCGCGGGCCACGGCGGTCCCGTTGGCCAGCGCGCCCTGCAGTGACGGCGTGGCCCGGTGGTCCCCGGCGACGAAGATCCCGCCCACCGTGGCCCGGCGGCGCAGCGGTGAGCCGGGCAGAAGCACCGGCAGCGCGTGCCTGACGTCGACGACGGCCACGGTGCGCCAGCCTCCGGTGGCCGTGCCGTAGAGACGCTGCAGATGGGCGCGCACCTCTGCGTCCCGCTGCGGCGGCCCGAGCACCGAGGAGCTGATCAGCGCTACCCCGGGCGGCGCGTATTCCGGCACCGCCTCGGTGAGGACGACGGTGTTTACCACCGGTCCGCCGCCCTCGCCGTCGAGCACGATGGTCGGCTCGGCCAGCGGGGACCGCTCGGCTGCGTGGTAGTAGGTCGTCACCCGGCGCATGGGCGCAGGCACGGCGCCGAGCAGCTGAGCGGCGGTGACCGGATCCGCGGCCAGCACGACGGCCCGAGCCGCGACCGGGCCGCTGTCGGTATCGACGCCGTCGGGGCGCACGGCGCGGACCGTGGTGGAGCACTGCAGGACGCCCCTCGGCAGCCCGGCGGCCAGCTGGGCGGCGACCGCCCCGATGCCGGCCGCCGGCAACACCGAACGGCCGCGCACGAAACTGCGCCAGACCAGGTCGACGAAGCGGCGAGACGTCGCCAGCTCGTCCTCCAGCAGCACGCCGGCCAGGAACGGACGCAGAAAGCGGTCCCGCGTCACCGGGCCGACGCCGGCCGCGGCGAACGCATCGGCCGCGCTGACGTCCTCGTCCTGCCCGTGCGAGAGTTGCCGCTGCACCGCCCGCGGGCCACCGACCCGTGCCGAGTAGACCGCCAGCGCGGCCAGCTCGCGCGAGGGCAGCAGGCGCGCGCCGAGACTGGCCGGCGCGTCCTGCGGTCGGCGTAGCGGATTGGCCAGGCGCCGCAGCTTGCCGTCGTAGCGCACCAAGGCGCCGGGCGTCAGGTCGCGCAGGTCGAGGGCTGCGAGGTCCAGTCGCCGCCGCACCTGCGGATAGGACGTATTCAGCACCTGGAACCCACGGTCCAACCGGAACCCGTCGACGAGGTCGGTGGCCACCCGGCCGCCGGGGTGCTCAGCTCGTTCGAGCAGGCGCACGTCCAGTCCGGCGCCGGTCAGGTCGAGGGCCGCGGCCAGTCCAGCCATCCCCGCGCCGACGACGACCACATCGCACTGCTCGGCCACGCTGGCAGCCTACGTAGCGAGGGCTGTCCCGTAGGTTGACCCGGAACCGGAGGAGTTGGCCGTGAGCATTGCGTTCCTGATCACGTCGCTGGTGATTGTCGCGACCCCAGGGACAGGAGCGCTGTACACGATCTCCGCCGGATTGTCCCGCGGGGTCCGCGCCAGCCTGGTCGCCGCCTTCGGCTGCACGCTGGGGATCGTGCCGCATCTGGCCGCAGCGATCACCGGCACCGCGGCACTGCTGCGGGCCAGCGGCGTCGCCTTCGAGACGGTGAAAGTCCTCGGCGTGGCCTACCTGCTCTATATGGCCTGGGCGACGTGGCGGGACAAGAGCGCGCTGGTGGTCGAGGGCCAGCAACCGTCTCGGTCGACCCGGCGGGTAGTCATGTCCGCGATACTGGTCAACCTGCTGAACCCGAAGCTGACGATTTTCTTCTTTGCCTTCCTCCCCCAGTTCGTGCCCGCCCACTCGGCCCACCAGGTGCCCACGATGCTTGTGCTCAGCGGAATCTTCATGGCGATGACATTCGTGGTCTTCGCCGTATACGGCGCCTCCGCCGCGACGGTCCGCCATCTCGTCGTCGAGCGCCCCGGCGTGGTCCGACGCATCCGGCAGTGCTTCGCCGCCTCATTCGTCGCCCTCGGGGCGAAGCTCGCCACCACGGCTCGATAGCCGCCGCCCCAGCGAGCACAGGACGGCTGACGGTCAGCCGAAGAGGGCGCGACCGAACCAGTCGCCGACCTTGGTCACGCCGGGAGGCACGGCGAAGACGCCACTGCCGACGTGCTTGATGTACTCGTTGAGCAGGTCGTGGCCGGCCAGGGCGCGCTGGATGGGGACGAACTGCGTACGCGGGTCGCGGTTGAAGCAGATGAAGAACAGGCCGGCGTCGAGCTGACCGGTCTTCGGATCCTGCCCGTCGGTATAGGAGTAGCCGCGCCGCAGCAGCTTGACCCCGCCGTGGCTGGCCGGTGCGGCCAGGCGGATGTGCGCGTTCGGGTCGATGCGCATCTGGCCGCCGCTGTCGCGGGCGCCCAGATCCACCGGATCGAACTCGGCCTTGCCGGTCAGCGGCGCGCCGGTGTCACGGACCCGGCCGAAGACCTTCTCCTGATCGGCGATGAAGTCGGCGTCCCACGACTCGATCAGCATGCGGATCCGGCGGGCGACCAGATAGGTGCCACCACGCATCCAATCGTGATCGGTGTCTTCCCCCACCCACACGTGGCGCTCGAACTCTTCCGGGTCCTCGAGCTTGATGTTGTTCGTGCCGTCCTTGAACCCCATCAGGTTGCGCGGCGTGGACTGGGCCTTGCTGGTCGTCGACGTCCGCCCGAAGCCCAGCTGCGACCAGCGCAGCGCGACAACGCCCCGACCGATGCGGGCAAAGTTGCGGATGACGTGGAAGGCGACCTGCGGGTCGTTCGAGCAGGCCTGCACGCACAGGTCGCCACCGGACCGGGCCGCGTCGAGCACGTCTCCCGGGAAGCCCGGCAGGTCAGCCAGTGCCGCCGGGCGGCGGTCGGCCAGCCCGAAGCGGTGGTCGAACAAGCTCGGTCCGAAGCCGACGGTGACGGTGAGCCGGGCCGGGCTGAGCCCGATCGCCTCCCCGGTGTCCACCGGCGGGTCGTTCGGCCGGGTCTCGGTCGGCCCGATCGGCTCACCCAGCGTCATCCGCGCCGCGGCGGCCGACCAGCGCCCGAGCAGTTGCTGCAGTTCGGTCGGATCGGTGGTCGTCACGTCGAACGCGGCGAAGGCCAGGCGGTCCTGGGCGGCGGTG
This sequence comes from bacterium, assembly GCA_040004775.1. GTDB lineage: Bacteria > Actinomycetota > Actinomycetes > Mycobacteriales > Jatrophihabitantaceae > JALZBL01. The sequence continues at coordinate 34,012 of JBDUAD010000013.1, forward strand.
GCGATGCCGGCCTGCTGCGCACCGTAGAAGGGCACGGACGCGGCCAGGTGAGCCGTGTGGTCGACGGCCTCCGGTGCGCTGGCCCGCGCTCCGGCGAAGCCGACCGCCGCGCCGACCACGGCCGCACCCGCGCCGACCAGCGCCGAGCGGCCCAAGAATATGCGCCGCGTTAACCCGGCCGGCGCGGGCCGCGTGGGCGCGGCCGACGACGCGGCTGGATTGGGAGGTGGCACGGGAGTGGACTGCGAACTCACCGTCGACGTAATCCGCTCATCAGGCCTTGACCACCTTGCCCGCCACGCGCGACAGTGGCTCGGTCACCGCCTGCAGGGCCTGGGCGAGCGCGGTGATCTCGGCCGGAGTCAGCGTGGCGTACAGGACGAATCCGGACGGCTGGGCCGCGTCGCGGTGGCGATCGAGAGTGGTCTGCAGCCCCTTGAACGCCCGGTTGATCGTCGTGACCAGCGCAGGGTCGATGCGCTGCAGGCCGTCGCGCAGGTAGGCAAACGCCTGCCGGGACCCGGCGACGTTGGCGTCCACGTCGACCAGGTCGATGTGCGAATACCGCTCCTCCTCACCGGTGATCTTGGACTTTGCCGCCTCGTCGAGCAGGCCGACCGCGCCGTTGGCCAGCTGGGCGGCCTGGAATCCGGACAGCTCGGCGATGCGGGCCTTGAGCCGACCCACGTCGCGGGTCAGGCCGGCGGCCACGGGCGTCAGACCGGCCGTGCTGTCGGCGGCGAACAAGCCGTATTCGATGCGGTGGAACCCGGTCAGCGACGTCGGACGTACTCCGTCGTCGGCCCGGGCGTCAATTGCCGGGTCCAGATCCGGGAAGGACTCGGCCACCGGCTCGATGCGCTCCCACGGCACGCGGGCGAGGGCGTAGGCCCTGCGCGCCGCGGTCAGGTCCCCGGCCCGGATAGCGGTCGAGAGCGGGCGGAGCAACTCGGTCAGGGTGTCGACCTGGCTTCGGACATAGCCACGGTAGGCGTTGGCGCCCAGCTGGAGGACGGTCCGCGTCGTGCTGGCCGGGGCTGAGGAGGCTGAGCCGGTGACCGAGAGGGTGGTCTTCTCCACGCCGGCCCCCGGGCAGAACAGCGTGTATGTGCCTGGCGGCAGGTCGAGGGAGAAGGAGGCGGTGAAGCCCGGTGCCAGGTTCTCCTTCTCCCCGAGAATCCGATCACGGTCGAGGACCTCGAACTCGGTGACCCCGGCGGCGTCGACGTTGTTCACCGAGAAGGTGAGCGGCCCCGCTCCGTAGGAGGTGTGCGCCGGGGCGCAACCGGCCGTGGTCAGCGCCACCGCGACGGTGCGCTGGCCGGCCGGAGCCGCGGTCGAGCCCGGCGCGGCCGTACCGGTTGCTCCCGAGCGCGGGTCGGGGGTGGCGAAGACGACCAAGCCGACGATGAGTGCGGAGGTGACCACGGTGGCCCCGCTGACGCGCATGGCCACCCGCCGCGGCGCCGAGCGTCCGGGCGGCCACACGACGTAGAGCCCGACCGGCACCACGTACAGCAGCCAGCCCAACACCTCGATCAACGTCGGCTGGGCCTGCACGCCGAGGATGCCGGTCAGCAGCGAGGACTGCACCGACCCGGGCGACACCAGCCAGCCGAGGTCGAAGGTTCGCTGCTGACCGATGGTCAGCCAACCCGCCTCGTGCGCGGTGTGCAGGCCGGAGGCCACCAGACCGGCGGCGACCAGGACGAGCACCAGGCCGGTGGCCCGGAAGAACTTGGACAGGTTGATCTTCACACCGCCGCGGTAGATGCCGTAGCCCAGACCGATGGCCACGGCCAGTCCGAGCAGTGCCCCGCCGCCGGCCGCCAGCGGGCTCTCGGCGTTGCTGAACGCGGCGAGCAGGAAGACGGAGGTCTCGAAACCTTCCCGGAAGACGGCCAGGAAGGCCATGGCCACCAGCGCCGTCCCCGAGCCGGTGGCCACCGCGCTGCCCGCGGCCGCCTCGAGCTGACGCTTGAGGTTTCGGGAGTGGCGCTTCATCCAGATGACCATGTAGGTCACCATCGCCACGGCCACGAAGGAGATGACCGTCTCGAGCGTCTCCTGCTCCTTCTGCGGCAGGTCGGTGGCGAAGACGTTGAGCCCGATGCCGAAGGCCAAGCAGATCCCGGCTGCCGTGCCGACGCCCAGCCACACCCGGCGTAGCAGGTCCGGGCGGCCCTGGCGCTTGAGGAACGCGGCGACGATGCCGATGATCAGCGCAGCCTCGAGCCCCTCGCGGAGCCCGATGACGAACGTGGGAAGCATGGCGCGCCTTTGTTAGGGAAGGCTTACCTGCATACCGTAGCGCACGCTGTCCGCCACAGAGGGGGCCCCTGCCTCCGGACGGCTAAGCGTCGTCGCCGAACGGAGCCTGGTCAGCGCCGGCGGTGTGAACGGATCCGGCTGAGCACCAGGATGGAGGTGACCACGGCCGCGGCAATGGCCAGTGCACGCTTGCCCTCTGGCGAGGTGGCCCGCTGGAGAAGGTTGTCGCGCGTTTGCACTGCCAGCCGCTTCGGACTTGTCCGGTCGGCGAGCTGGTCGAGTGAGGACGCGAGCTGGCTGCGGGCCTGCTCGATGTCGCGCTCGATCTCAGCGGGACTGCGTTCCCCAACCACGGCGTCTCTCCCCCACGCAGCGCGCGACGGCGACGACGCCGGCCTGGCGCGCACCCGTCGGGCATCGATTCGCGAGCAGCCTAGTGGACGCCTCCCCGACACCACGGCGCTAGATTCCGGTGCATGAGCCAACGGCTGAGCCCGGGCGACCAGGCCCCCGATTTCACCCTTCCGGATGCCGACGGTGTTCCGGTGTCGCTGCAGAGCTTCCGCGGCGGGCGGCTGGTGCTGTACTTCTACCCCGCCGCCGGCACCCCGGGCTGCACCACCCAGGCCTGCGACTTCCGCGACAACCTGGCCGACTTCGCCGAGGCCCGACTGACCGTGCTGGGCATCTCCCCGGACAGCCCGGCCAAGCTGGCCGCCTTCCGTACCGAACAGAACCTGCCGTTCGGTCTGCTCTCAGATAGCGACCGCTCGGTGCTGAGCGCCTACGGCGCGTACGGCGAGAAGCAGATGTACGGCAAGACGGTGACCGGGGTGATCCGCTCGACCGTGGTCGTCGATCCGAACGGGCGGGTGGAGCTGGCCCAGTACAACGTGAAGGCGACCGGTCACGTGGCCAAACTGATGCGTGACCTCCAGGTCAGCGCCTGAGGGGTCGGACGGAAGGACGCGCGCCACGGTCCGGGACGGAACGATCCGGTGGCCGTGAGGTCGGTGGGATTCGAACCCACACTGGAACGACCCTAAATCGTTTGCCTCTGCCGTTGGGCTACGACCCCGCGGTTGCACCCTACGTCGTGGTGGCCCGCGAGCTCGGGGCCGTTTCCGGCGACGATCACCGGAGACGATGGGCGCGACCCATTCTGGAGACAGCTGCGCTGCTGCCGCGTCCGTGACTCGTCCCCGCCGCTGACGGCGCTGGGACAGTCTGTAGGTAAGTTCCTTGGGTTCCGCGCCGCCGGCTTCCTGCCGGGCGGCCATTTCGCGCCACCTGGCCCCGGTCATCTCTCAGGAGCCGCCGCATGTGCGCACACAAGTACCCCGGGCCGCACCACCTCGGGCAGAACCAGCTCACCGATCCGCGGGTCGACCGCGCCGTCGCCTACCTGATAGTGGGCCTTCCCGGCGCGGGCAAAACAACGCACGCGAAGGAACTAGAGACCAGCGAGTCTGCTCCTCGTCTCACGCCCGACGAGTGGCAGATCTCGCTTTTTGGCCATCAGAACCCGCCTGACAAGCGCGACCTTATGGAGGGCAAGCTCGTTCAGCTCGGCCTGCGGGCCGCGCAGCTGGGCATCAATGTCGTCTTCGACTTCGGTTTCTGGGGCAAAGACGAACGGTCAGCGCTGCGTTGGATCGCTGGCACTGTCGGTGCGCGTGGCCAAGTCGTCTACCTGCCGATTGATCACGAGGAGCAACGCAGGCGTGTCACAAATCGGTTCGCAACCACGCCCGATCAGACGTTCCACATGAGCGACGTTGAACTTGAGCAGTGGCGGACACGGTTCCAAGCCCCGGACGACGAGGAGCTGCAAGGTTCTGAAAATTCCACCGGTTCCACGAGAGCACGCGACATGGTCGCAGTGGGCATCTCAGCGCTGGCCATCCTTGCCCGATCAATACGCCCCCACCGCCAAATCGGCCTCGGTTCCACCTCGTGACCGTCATAGTTGACCGCTCAGTCGGAGGCAGGTCCGGGTCTACCTCGTTGCCGGTCTGCTCCTGGTCGCGGCCTGGATCATCGTGCCGGTCTTGCTGGCCGTGGTCATCACCACCACCTGACGCCACCTTGAGCCGTTCGAAAACGGCTTGCCGGATCAGCCGCGGTCGGTCCACGCTGGGCGTACGCGATCCGCGCTCGACCGGTCGCCACGCGCGGGCCGCCGATTCGACGGCCGCGATTGGAGCAACGCGAGGAGGTGGTGGCGATGACCGTTCCGAGCCGCCCGACCACCTGCCTCGTCG
>JBDUAD010000078.1:0-12351 GCA_040004775.1 bacterium
CGCCGTTCTCCGGCGGTGCGCTGCTCGGCGACCGGGTGCGCATGCAGGACCACGCCACCGACCCCGACGTATTCATCCGCTCGATGGCCACCCGCGGTCACCTGGGCGGCTTGAGCGCCGCAGTCCCCCAGGCCGTACGGGTACTCGACGCAGCCGGCTTCGACGTCGTGCTGATCGAGACCGTCGGGGTGGGGCAGGCCGAGCTGGACATCGCCGGCACGGCTGACACGACGCTGGTCCTCCTCGCACCGGGCATGGGCGACGGTATCCAGGCGGCCAAGGCCGGCATCTTGGAGGTGGCCGACGTGTTCGTGGTCAACAAGGCCGATCGGGACGGCGCCGACCAGGTCGCGCGGGACCTGCGTGGCATGCTCGGCCTGGGCGGGCGTCACTCCGTGGCCGGCGCCTGGCGACCGCCGATCGTGTCGACCGTCGCCTCCCGGAGCGAGGGCATCGACGACGTGCTGGCCGCGGTGGCCGCCCACCGCGGATGGCTGGAGCGCACCGGTGAGCTGGAGCGGCGTCGCACCGCCCGCGCCGCGGTCGAGATCGAGGCCATCGCCCTGGCCGAGGTGCGGCAACGCTTCGCCCACCTGCACGGATCGGCCGCGCTCGACGCCGGGGCCGAGCGGGTAGTCACCGGGACCAGCGATCCCTACGCCGAGGCCGGCGCTCTGCTCGAGTCGCTTCGCACGGTCACCTGAGCGAGCCGCTGCGTCGGTCAGTGGAAGGCGGGGTCAGCGGAAGGCGGGGTCAGCGGAAGGCGGGGTCAGCGAAAGGCGGGGTCAGCGGAAGGCGGGGTCAGCGAAAGGCCGAGATGCCGGTCAGCTCCTCGCCGAGGACCAGCGTGTGCACCTCGTGGGTGCCCTCGTAGGTGTAGACGGTCTCGAGGTTGAGTGCGTGGCGCAGCACCGGGTACTCGGTGGTGATGCCGCTGCCGCCGAGGATGCTGCGCGCCTCGCGGCAGATGTCGAGGGCGGCGCTGACGTTGGCGAACTTGCCGAAGCTGATGTGCTGCGGCCGCACCCGCCCGGCGTCCTTCAGGGCACCGAGGCGGCGGGCCACGAGCTGGGTCTGTTGCAGGGCTACCGCCATCTCGGCCAACTTTCGCTGCGTCAGCTGGAACCCGGCGATCGGGCGGCCGAACTGCTCGCGGCTGCCGGCGTAGTCCAGCGCGGTAGCCACTGCGTCGCGGGCGGCACCAGTGACGCCGCAGACGATCCCGAAGCGGGCCTCGGTCAGGCAACCGAGCGGGCCCTTCAGCCCCCGGGCCTCGGGCAGCAGCGAATCGGCTGGCAGCCGGACCTCGTCGAAGTGCAGCTCGCTGGTGATCGACGCCCGCAGGGACAGCTTGTGGTGCACGTCCCGGGCGGTGAAGCCGGGGAGCCCGCGTTCGACCAGGAACCCTCGCACGCCGTCGTCCGTGCGGGCCCACACGATGGCTACGTCGGCGATGGATCCGTTGGTGATCCACATCTTGGACCCGTTGAGGACCCAGTCACTGTCCGGCCCGTCACCGTCGCGCCGCGCGACGGTGCGCATCGATCCGGGGTCGGAGCCGGAGTCGGCCTCGGTCAGCCCGAAGCAGCCGATCAGCTCGCCGCGGGCCATGCCCGGCAGCCAGCGTTGCTTCTGCTCCTCGCTGCCGTAGGCGTGGATGGCGTACATGGCCAGCGAGCCCTGAACACTGACCAGGGAGCGCAGGCCGCTGTCCACGGCCTCCACCTCGGCACAGGCAAGCCCGTACTGGGACGCCGTCGCGCCGGCGCACTCGTAGCCGGTCAGGTGCATGCCCAGCAGGCCGAGCTTGCCGAACTCCAGGGCCAGGTCGCGGGCCGGCAGCGTGCCCTCCTCGAACCACTCGCGGATCGACGGACGCAGTTGGTCGTCGGCGAAGCGGCGCACGGTGTCGCGCAGCAGCCGGTCGTCCTCCTCGAGGTCGTCGTCGAGATCGAGTATGTCCAGTCGGTCCAGGATGCTGCGGCCCATGGTTGACGACGCTACGCCGCCCAACTTCGGCGAGCCGCTCGTGCGCATCCGGCCGCACTAGGCTCCCGCCGTGCCCGCCCCGCTGCCGTTCGATCCGATCGAACGGGCCGGGCAGCTGTGGCAGCAGCACTGGCCGGACGAGGACCCCGAGGTCTACGAGGCCATGCGCGCGGTCACGTCGATCATGCGGGCCCAGCAAATCCTGCTGGCCGAGCTCGACGGGCTGCTGCGCCCGTTCGGGGTGACGTTTTCCCGTTACGAGGCGCTGGTCCTGTTGAGCTTTTCCGGCTCGGGCGCGCTGCCGTTGTCCAAGATCGGCGAGCGGCTCCAGGTGCACGCCACGTCAGTCACCAACGTGATCGACCGGCTGGAGGCGGCCGGGCTGGTGCGCCGGGAGCCGAACCCCCGCGACGGCCGAGGCACGCTGGCCGTGCTGACCGTTGAGGGCCGGCGGGTGGCCGAGGCGGCCACCGCCGTCCTCAACCGGGCCCGGTTCGGTCTGGGTGACCTCTCGGCCGCCGACCGGACCGGGCTGACCACGGCACTGCGTCGGCTGCGCCGCCGCTCCGGCGATTTCGGTAATTGAGCCAGCGGTGCAGCGGGCGGCCCGACCAGGGACACGGCCCAGGCTGTCCGCCGGGTCGGCTCAGATCGCAATGACCACCGCGACCACCGATCCCACCAACGTCAGCGCCGCGGCGGCGACGTAGGCCAACACGGCCCGGGACACGAGCCGGGTGCGCCGATCCTCGCTCCACGACGTGCGGCCGAGCCACCAAGCCAGCGCCGGCAGGACGAGCACGGCGTGCAGCGTCACCGCGTGAAAGAGCTTGAGAAAGCCGGCGGAATCGTAGGCGCCGCCGCGGTGACCGGTGTTGATCAGGACCTCGCCCCGCACGATCACCGCGACGCCCGCGGTCAGCCCGGCCAGCAGGAGAGCGAAGCCGGCCCGCACGGCCAATTGCATGCTCGGCGGGCCATCGACGCCACTGCGGGCGGGATCGGCGGCCCGGCGCGGGAACATCGTCGCGACCGCCCCGCGTTGCCGGTTGTATGACGTCTACCGACACCAGTGCCCCCGCCCACGCCTCCGGAATGTTTCAAATCGGCGGTAAGACCATCCATCGCCTCGGTTACGGGGCGATGCGGATCACCGGCGAGGGGATCTGGGGCCCACCGGCCGATCACGAGGGCGCTCTGGCAGTCGTGCGCCGCGCGGTGGAGCTGGGCGTCGACTTCATCGACACCGCCGACTCCTACGGTCCCTACGTCAGCGAGGACCTGCTGGCCGAGGCGCTCGCGCCTTATCCCGAGCAGGTGCTGATCGCGACCAAGGCCGGCCTGCTGCGCCACGGCCCGAACAAGTGGATCTCGCTTGGCCATCCGGCCTACCTCCGCCAGGAGGCCGAGATGAGCCTGCGCCGGCTCAAGCTCGGGCGCCTGGAGTTGCTCCAGCTGCACCGCGTCGACCCGAACTACCCGCTGGCCGACCAGGTCGGCGAGCTCAAGGCCCTGCAGGACGAGGGCAAGGTCGGGTCGGTCGGACTGTCCAACGTCAGCGTGGACCAGCTCACCGAGGCCCGGGGCATCACCGAGATCGTGACCGTGCAGAACCGCTACAACCTCACTGACCGCTCCTCGCAGGACGTGCTCGACTACTGCACCCAGAACGGCGTCGGCTTCATCCCGTGGGCGCCGGTGGCCGCCGGTGACCTCGCCGCCTCCGGTGGTCCGGTCGACGACGTGGAGAAGGCGACGGGTGCGACCGCGTCCCAGGTCTCGCTGGCCTGGCTGCTGGCGATCTCGCCGATCGTGCTGCCGATTCCGGGTACGGCCAGCATCGCCCACCTCGAGGAGAACGTGGCTGCGGCGTCGGTGTCGCTGACCCCCGCCCAGGTGGAGAAGCTCACCTCCGCGACGTGATCTGACTGGGCCGTTTCGCCGCAAAGCGGTCCTGCGCCGGCGCTGCTCTGCTCCTTTCCGTGGCCGCCGCGCCAATCCGTGGGCGACCAGCGAAATCGGGGCGGGAGCGCCTCATGGGCGATGTTCAGCAGCCTCCGGACCGCCTAAGAAAACCCGGACCGACTGCCCCACCTCCGCGCCGATGGCGGGTTACTAGGACGTCCTAGTAACTTCGAAGGATGGACGCCGAGGAGATCGAGGCCGGCCGCGAACGCTGGCGGCACCGGTTCGCGCAGAGCCGCACAATGGAGCGCGACTTCACCACGCTCTCCGGCGACGAGGTGGCGCCGGTATACGGCCCACCGTCCGGCGTCGCCGACCCACGGTTCGAGCGCATCGGCTGGCCCGGCGAGTTTCCCTTCACCCGCGGCCTGCACGTCAGCGGCTACCGCGGCAAGCCCTGGACGATCAGGCAGTTCGCCGGGTTCGGCAATGCGGCGCAGACCAACGAGCGTTACAAAATGATCCTGGCCGAGGGTGGCGACGGTCTGTCCGTCGCGTTCGACATGCCCACCCTCATGGGCCGCGACTCCGATGACCCGCGCTCGCTCGGCGAGGTCGGACACTGCGGGGTAGCCATCGATTCGGCGGCGGACATGGAAACCCTGTTCGACGGCATCGACCTGGCCGGCACCACGACGTCGATGACGATCTCCGGGCCGGCGGTGCCAATCTTCTGCATGTACGTCGTGGCCGCCGAACGCCAGGGCGCCGACGTCGCCGCGCTGGACGGGACACTGCAGACCGACATCTTCAAGGAGTACATCGCCCAGAAAGAGTGGATCTTCCCACCGGAGCCTCATCTGAAGCTCATCGGCGACCTGATGCAGTACGTCGCGGGCGAGGTCCCGGCCTACAAGCCGGTGTCGGTCTCCGGCTACCACATCCGTGAGGCCGGTTCGACGGCGGCGCAGGAGCTGGCCTACACATTGGCCGACGGCTTCGGCTACGTGGAGCTGGGCCTGTCCCGGGGGCTGGACGTCGACGTCTTCGCGCCCGGCCTGTCCTTCTTCTTCGACGCCCACGTCGACTTCTTCGAAGAGATCGCTAAGTTCCGCGCCGCCCGTCGGATTTGGGCCCGCTGGCTGCGCGACGTCTACGGCGCCCGCACCGAACGGGCTCAGCGACTGCGCTTCCACACCCAGACCGCCGGGGTGTCGCTCACCGCCCAGCAGCCGGACAACAACGTGGTGCGCACGGCAGTGGAGGCCCTGGCCGCGGTGCTGGGTGGCACGAACTCGTTGCACACCAACGCTTTGGACGAGGTGTTGGCCCTGCCCAGCGAGCATGCGGCCCAGATCGCCCTGCGCACCCAGCAAGTGATCGCCGAGGAAACCGGCGTGCTCAACGTGGCCGATCCGCTCGGCGGCTCCTGGTACGTCGAGGCGTTGACCGACGAACTGGAGCGCCAGGCCGAGGCGATCTTCGCCCGGATCCGGGAGATGGGCGGCAGCGAGGCGATGACGCCGGGCCTGCTGCGCGGCATCGAGGACGGCTGGTTCTGCGCCGAGATCGCTGACAGCGCCTTCCGCTACCAACAGCAGCTGGAGAAGGGGGAGAAGCGCATCGTCGGCGTGAACGTCTTTCCCGGCGACGTGGGTGAGGACCTGGAGATCCTGCGGGTGTCGCATCAGGTCGAGCTGGACCAGAAGGCCGAGCTGGCCCTGCGGAAGTCCGGACGCGACGAGCGTCGGGTCGGCGCGGCGCTGGCCGCGGTGCGAACCGCGGCAGAGAGCGAGGCGAATATCGTGCCGCCGATGCTCGAGGCCGCGCGGGCCGAGGCCACGTTGGGCGAGATCTGCACCACCCTCAAGGCGGTCTGGGGCGAGTACCGGGAACCTGCCCGGTTCTGACGTCGCTGAAAACTGGGACACTGCAGGTATGCGTCCCACCACCTCCGAAGCTCCGGGCCTCTCGGCCCGCACCGCCGCGGCCACGGCCGGTGCGGTCGACCTGGCCGCCCTGCAGGCCCGCAGCCAGGCCGCGGCCCGCGCGGCTGAATCGCCGCCGCCGGCGCCGGGAGCGACGGTCATCGCCGTCGACGAGGCGGCGTTCCAGAGCGAGGTGCTCGACCGTTCCTTCCAGGTGCCGGTGGTGCTCGACCTGTGGGCCGACTGGTGTCAGCCGTGCAAACAGCTCTCGCCGATCCTCGAGCGCCTGGCCGCTGAGGACGCTGGCCGTTGGGTGCTGGCCACCATCGACGTCGACGCCAACCCGCGCATCTCGCAGGCCCTACAGGTGCAGGGCATTCCGGCGGTGTTCGCGGTGATCGGAGGCCAGGTGGTGCCCGGCTTCACCGGCGCGCTGCCCGAGGCGCAGGTGCGGGAGTTCATCGTCGCGGTGGTGCAGGCCGGCGAACAGGCTGGTCTGACCGGCGCGCCCACTCTCGACCCCGACGGCGCCCCCGAGGTCGAGAACGAGGCGGCCGAGGTGCTTTCGGACCCCCGCTTCGACGCGGCCGAGGCCGCGCTGGACGCCGGCGACTTCGACGGCGCGGCGGCGGCTTACCAGCTCATCCTCGATGCCGAGCCGGCCAACACCGAGGCCTCCCTGGCCCTGCGGCAGACCCGCTTCCTGCAACGGCTGGCCACCACCGCCCCAGGGGCCGGCGCACGGGCCAATGCCGCGCCCGACGACGTGGAGTTGGCCCTGGCTGCGGCCGACGAGCAGATGTCCGCCGGCGACGTTTCCGGAGCGTTCGACCGTCTGATCACGCTGGTGACCCGGGTGCGCGGGGAGGAGCGAGACCCGGTGCGCGACCGCCTCGTGGACTACTTCGAGCTGCTCGGCCCCGACGAGCCCCAGGTCGGGCCGGCGCGCCGGCGTCTGGCCAGCGCGTTGTTCTGATCCGGCCTGTTCTGATCTGGGGTCGTCCGGTGGTTCATCGTGAGACGGCCGACCGGTTCCGGCCCTGCCGCACGGCATAGGCCGCGGCACCGACGGTCAGGACCGCCGCGCCGCTGAGCACCGAGGCCAGGGGCAGGCTGAAGGCCAGTACCAGACAACCGATGCCGCCTATCCACGGCACCCAGCGCGGGGGTCGCCGTTCGGCCGCGGTGAGCGTGGCCGCAGACGCGTTGGCGATCGCGTAGTAGAGCAGCACGCCGAAGGAGGAGAACCCGATCGCGCCCCGCAGGTCCAACGCGGTAACCAGTAGCGCCACCACCGCCCCCACGGCTACCTCCGCTCGGTGGGGAACCCCGAAGCGCGGATGGACCGGAGACAGCGCCCGGGGCAGATGGCCGTCCCGAGCCATGGCGAACACCGTCCGCGAGACCCCGAGGACGAGCGCCAGTAACGCCCCGAGTGCCGCCGCGGCAGCGCCGACGGCGACCACCGGAGCCAACCGGTGCCACGACCCGGCCTCCACGACCGCGTGCAACGGTGCGGCTGAGTCGGCCAGCCCCGGCGAACCGAGCGTCAGCAGACCGCTCACCGCGACGGCGGCGTAGACCACCACGGTGATGCCGAGGGCCAGCCCGATGGCGCGGGGGATCGTGCGGGCCGGGTCACGGACCTCGGCGCCGAGCGTGGCGATCCGCGCGTAGCCGGCGAAGGCGAAGAACACCAGACCCGCTCCGCCGAGCACGCCGTGCCAGCTGGGACCAGAACCGGCATCGAGCTTGTCGGTAGTAGCCACTCCGCCGGCCAGTGCGGCCAGCACGACGACCGCCAGCACGGCAAGTACCACCGCCACCAGGGCCCGAGTGAGCCGGGCCGACTTCTGGACGCCGGCGTAGTTCACCGCGGTCAGCCCCGCCACGGCCACCACCGCAGCCACGTGCGCGTGACCAGGCCAGGCGTAGCTCCCGACGGTGAGGGCCATGGCGGCGCAGCTTGCGGTCTTGCCGACCACGAACGACCAGCCGGCCAAATATCCCCAGAACGGCCCGAGCCGCTTCCGGCCGTAGACGTAGGTGCCGCCGGACTCTGGATAGATCGCGGCCAGCCGGGCCGAGGAGGTGGCGTTGGCGTAGGCGACGGCCGCGGCCAGGGCGAGAGCGATCAGCACTCCCGAGCCGGCCAACTCGGCCGCGGGGGACCAGACCGCGAAAACACCGGCGCCGAGCATGGAGCCCAGGCCGAGCACCACCGCATCTGCGGTACCGAGCGTCCGGCGCGGCTGGGCCGCGGCGTCGGGGCCGGAGGCGGCGGTCGTCACCCGGGCATTGAACGACACCGCAGTGACCGACCGGTGAACGGATGCGATCCCGGCCCAAAACGCTGGAAAGCGGATTCGGAAAGCGCGGCCCCGGACCGATCAGCGGGCTAGCGGATTGCCGCCGGCGACGGCCACGGGCTCCAGCGGGCCGTCGTGGTGGGTCGGTACCTCGCCGGCGTAGGTCCGCAGGCGCTCGGAAATGGACAGCAGTCCGGCGATGACCACCGGGCGGTCCGCCGGCGGCACGTCGTCGGCGGCATGGTCGAACCACTGTCCGCCCCAGGCCACCACGTCACGGCCACGATCGGTGAGGACCACGGTGGAGCGGCGCCGGTCCTCCGGATGCGGCTGGCGCTCGACTAGACCGTTCGCGCTGAGCCGGTCGATCAGAGACGTGGTCGAGCTGGTGGTGATGCCGAGGAGATCGGCCAGGTCGGTCTGGCCCAGCGGACCCCGCGAGTGAAGGTAGCTCACCGCGATGGACTCGTTGATGCTCACGCCGAGTTGGCCGGCGACGGCTTGGCGAAAGCTTTCTGCGGCGAGGATCAGCTCGCGCAACGCAACCGGAGCCGAACTATGCACAGCCTCGCCGGTCGACATCCCGACTCCTGATTGCGTGAAGGAGTAACTACCAGACGGCCACGCTAACACGAGCTCAACCATCCGCCATCACCTCACGCCCCGAAGAGCCGGCCGAGCGGTCAGCCCGTGTGGGGCATGAGCGCGTCGTCGGGAATGACGCCCAACCGGCCGGCCTGGTAGTCGCGGATCGCGTCCTCGAGCTGGCTACGGGTGTTCATCACGAAGGGGCCGTATTGCACGACCGGCTCGCGGATCGGCTGGCCGCCGAGCAGAAGAACCTCGAGGGCAGGGTGACGCGAGTCCTGGGCGTCCGCCGCGCGCACCGTCAGCCGGTCGCCGGCACCGAGCACGGCCAGCTGGCCGGAACGGATGGGCCGGTTCTCCGCGCCGACGTAGCCGTCGCCGGCCAGCACGTAGACCAGCGAATTGAATTCGGCCGGCCACGGGAGGGACAGCTGGGCACCGGGCGTCACGGTGGCGTGGGCCAGGGCGATGGGCGTGTGGGTCGAACCGGGCCCGCGGTGCCCGGCGATCTCGCCGGCGATTATGCGGACCAGGGAGCCGGCGTCCTCGGACGCGACCAGGGTGACCTGTCCGGCTTCGAGGTTCTGGTAGGCCGGCGGGATGAACTTGTCCTCGGCCGGCAGGTTGACCCACAGCTGGACACCGTGGAAGAGGCCGCCCGACATCACCAGCGACTCCGGCGGGGTCTCGATGTGCAGGATGCCTGCGCCGGCGGTCATCCATTGCGTGGCGCCGTTCTCGATCACGCCGCCGCCGCCGTGGCTGTCCTGGTGCAGAAACGTGCCGTCGATCATGTAGGTGACGGTCTCGAAGCCTCGGTGCGGATGCCACGGAGTTCCCTTCGGCTCCAGCGGCGCGTACTCGACCTCGCCCATCTCGTCCATGTGCACGAACGGGTCGAGGTCGGCCTTGGAGACGCCAGCGAAGGCGCGGACCACCGGGAAGCCCTCGCCCTCGAAACCACGCGGTCCGGTGGTCACCGACCGCACGGGCCGCTCGACGTCGCCCAGCGCGGTGGCGGGGACGCGGGCAAGAACGGTCGGGTCAGCGGTGACGGCGGGCATGATGTCTCCTGGCGATGGTTGAGAGCTTGACTATATCGGCCAACGCCGTCCGCGGGCCGGCCATTCCCGACGCCCGGCGCAGTTATCGGCGAGCGGGAACGGCCGCGCTGGCCCGGCGGACGGCGTCCACGGACCGTTCGACGTCGTCGAGATCGGTGGACCAGTTGCTGACCGAGACGCGCAGCACCGCCCGCTCCCGCCAGCACGAGCCCGACATCCACGCCGTCCCGTCCTGCAGGATCTGCGCCACCACCGCGCGCGTGCGCTCGTCGTCGCCGAAGCTGGCGGAGACCTGGGTGAAGGCGACGTCGTTGAGCACCTCGGCCCCGTCCACCGCGGCGATGCCGTCGGCCAGCTCGCGGGCGTTGCCGGCCAGGCCCTCGACCAGGTCGGCCACTCCCGAGCGGCCGAGCGATCTCAACGCCGCCCACACCGGGACCCCGCGGGCTCGCCGTGACAGCTCGGGGACCAATTCCAGCGGATCGGCCTGCCCGCCGTCCGCGCTGACCAGGTAGCTGGTGTGCACGCCCATGGCTCGGCGCAGCGGCTCGGCGCGGGCCACGATCGCCAGGCCGCAGTCGTAGGGCACGTTCAGCGTCTTGTGGGCGTCGGTGGCCCACGAGTCAGCCGTCTCGTATCCCGCAAGGAGGTGCCGCAGGGCGGGGGACGCCGCGGCCCAGAGGCCGAACGCGCCGTCGACGTGAACCCAGGCCCCGTGCCGGTGCGCGATCTCGGTCGCCGGGCCGATCGGGTCGAAGGCTCCGGAGTGCAGGTTGCCGGCCTGCAGGCAGACGATGGCCGGTGCTGCGCCGGTGTCGGAGGAGGCGTCGAGTGCCTCGGCCAGTGCGTCGACGCGGATGCGCCCCTGGTGATCGGCCGGTACAACGGTGGGGGCGCCGAGGCCGAGGTAGCGCAGAGCCAGATCGACGGTGTCGTGCCGCTCGGCGCCCACGAAGACGCGGACCCGGGGCGCCCCGGTCAGGCCGAGCCGGTCAATGTCCCATCCGGCGTCGGTGAGGACCTGCTGGCGCGCGGCGGCCAGGCCGGTGAAGTTGGCCATCGTCGCGCCGGTCACGAAGCCGACGTCCGCGGCGGGCGGCAGTCCGAGGAGATCCAGCAGCCAGCGCCCGGCCGCGTCCTCGGCCGCGGCCGTGCCCGGAGTCGCGTACAGCGACCCGGTGTTCTGGTCCCAGGCGCTGACCAACCAGTCCGCGGCCAGCGCGGCCGGAAGCACGCCGCCCATCACCCAGCCGAAGAACCGGCCGGAGCCGATGGCCATCAGCCCCGGTTCGACCAGCCGGGCCAACTCGTCCACGACGTCCTCGGGGGCGCTGGGGTGCTCGGGCAGCGCGGTGTCGAAGCTGGCGCGAAGTTCGTCGACCGACGCGGTTGGAGGAACGGGCCGCTCGGGCACCGAGGCCAACCAGGACCGGGCGTGGGTGCCGGCCCGGTCGAGGGCGGCCGAGTACGGGTCAGGACGTGTCGTCACGCGCCCACTGTCCCGCCTTCCGAGCGCGCCGACCAGCCTCAGCCGCCCCGGTAGCGCAGCCAGATCGTTCCCAGCGGGGGCACCCGCACGGTGGCCGACGCGGGCAGGCCGTGGTGTGGGGAGCCTTTGGCGGTGATGCCGCCGAGGTTGCCCACGCCCGAGCCGCCGTAGTCGCCCGCATCGGTGTTGATGACCTCGTCCCACCGGCCGGGGCGGGGCAGGCCGATGCGGTACGAGTCGTGCGGCATGGCCGAAAAGTTGGCCACGCAGGCCAGCGCCGAGCCGTCGTCGCCGAAGCGGACAAAGGAGAAAACGTTGCCGGTGGCGTCGTTGGCGTCGATCCAGCTGAACCCGGCTGGGGAGGCGTCCTGGCTGTAGAGGGCACGGGTCTCGCGGTAGATCCGGTTGAGGTCGGTGATGGCGCGCTGCACGCCCTGGTGTTCCGGGTATTCCAACAGCCACCACTCCAGGGACTGGGCCTCGGTCCACTCGCTGGCCTGGCCGAACTCGGAGCCCATGAACAGCAGCTGCTTACCGGGATGGGCCCACATGAACGCGTACAGGGCGCGGACGGTGGCCAGCTGTTGCCAGCGGTCGCCGCGCACCTTGCCCACCATCGAGCCCTTGCCGTGCACGACCTCGTCGTGCGAGATCGGCAGGATGAAGTTTTCGCTGTAGGCGTAGACCATCGAGAACGTCATGTCGTTGTGGTGGTACTGGCGGTAGATCGGCTCGCGGCCCAGGTAGGACAGCGTGTCGTTCATCCAACCCATGTTCCACTTGAAGCCGAAGCCGAGGCCGCCGAGATGGGTGGGTCGGGTGACGCCCGGCCACGACGTCGACTCCTCGGCGATGGTGATCGCTCCGGGCACCCGGCGGTAGGCGGTGGCGTTCATCTCCTGCAGGAAGGCCACCGCCTCGAGGTTCTCCCGACCGCCGTAGCGGTTGGGCAGCCACTCGCCCTCCTTGCGCGAGTAGTCGAGGTACAGCATCGAGGCCACCGCGTCCACGCGCAGGCCGTCGATGTGGAACTCCTGCAACCAGAAGATCGCATTGGCCACGAGGAAGTTGCGCACCTC
>JBDUAD010000079.1:0-12302 GCA_040004775.1 bacterium
GAGACCCTCGGCTCGCTGGAAAACGCGTTACTGGACTTCCCGGGGTGCGCGGTGGTGATCAGCCACGACCGGTGGTTCCTCGACCGGACGGTGACGCACATCCTGGCCTGGGAGGGCACGGACGACAACCCGGCGCAGTGGTACTGGTTCGAGGGCAACTTCGAGTCCTACGAGAAGAACAAGATCGAGCGCATGGGAGCCGACGCCGCTCGGCCGCATGCGGTTACCCACCGCAAGCTCACCCGGGACTGACCCGACCTTCGACTGACAGGGCGCCGATGCCGCGGTTCGTGTACGAGTGCCACATGCGCTGGGGCGACATGGACGCCTATGCGCACGTGAACAACACGGCCTACGTCACGTACCTCGAGCAAGCCCGGGTGGCAATGTTCTACAACCGCTACGACTCGAGCTTCGCCCGCGGCACGGTCATCGCCCGCCACGAGATCGACTACCTGGGCCCGGTCGCCTACCACCCGCAGCCACTGCGGATCGAGCTGTGGGTGGACGAAGTGCGCGGGGCCTCCTTCGGCGTGCGCTACGCGGTCTTCGACGGTTCGCGCCTGGTCGCTCGAGCGGCGACACGGTGTGTGCCCTTCGACTTCACCACCGACCGGCCCCGCCGGTTGACCCCGCCCGAGCGGGAACTGCTGGCCGGATTCGCCGATGACGCTGCCGGTGGGCCTGACGGAGCTGACGGAGCGGACGGACCCGACGGAGCGGACCGAGCGGACCGAGCGGAGGGGTCGGACGGACCTGAGGGCCACCTTGCCTCGCTGCCGGCGGCCAGGCGAGCGTGAGTGTTGCCGACCCGGACTGGGACACCGCCCGCGGCGACTGGGCCGAGCTGACGCCGCTCGTGCGCCGGATCGTTCGGGCCGATGTGGATGCGCTGGCTCGTATGCGCGGCGCGGACCGGAGGGTGACCGCGTTCGGCCGGCTGCCGACCAAGGCGCTGGTCGCGCGCACCGTGGCGCTGCCGAACGTCCCTCACCGTGACGAAGCGGGGGGCCGGACGTTCGACGTGACGATGGGCGCCGCCGACCTGTTGGCCTGGCTTGACGGCGAGTCCGAGCTCCGCCCGGCTCGGGCCGACGCCGGCTGGCTGGCGCCGCTGCCGCCGGTGGCCGGATGGCTGCGGGTCGACCAGGTTCCGGACGCCGTCGTGCGCGAGGTGGTGCGCCAGGGTGCGATGGCCCATGCCGACGCGGCGTCGCTGGCGCTGGGGGCGAGGGCGGCGGAGAACCTCCTGGACACGCCGGTGCTCACTGTGACCGGCGGTGGATCCTCAGTGGAGCTGACCAACCGCACGCTGAGCGCGGTGACGTCGATGGGCTTCTTACCCCGCGGCGGCCACGTCGTCGTCGCCGTGGCCCGCGGCTGGACCCGGGTTGCCGCCCCGAACGGCTCGGTCTTCGCCGCCCGCGGGGGAGGCGGCCTCGGTCTACTCTGACCGGTTCCCAGGATCGGCTGGTTACACCGCCAGCAGCTGGAGGTACGCCATCCCCCAGCACCCCGCGGTACCCACGCACATACCCGTCGCGTTGGCGGCCAGCCAGTGCAGCGACCTCGGCCGCGTCGGGGTCGCCCGGGTCGTGCTCGGCCAGCCACCGGGCGTAACCGGCGCTGTACCCCGACTCGAACTGGTCCCATCCGTCGGCGTTGGCCTCCGAGACCGAAACCGGCGCCGATGCAGATGAACGCGTCAGCCGGTTGGCATCCGGCCTCGCGGGACTCGCCGACGGTCAGAGTCACCCGCGCCACGCCGCGGTCGGCGGCCAGACGCCGGCCGTGCTCGACCGCGTCCGCGTCGAGGTCGACGCCCACGCCAACTGCCGCCGGAGCCGCCGCGAGCACCCGGAGCAGCAATTCGGCCCAGCCGCAGCCCGTGTCGAGCACCGTCCTGTGCAGATCCCGCGCCAGGAAGTCCACCAGCGCTCCCGCTCTGTCCTCGCACAGGGGCGCCATGAAGGTCAGGTCACGCTACGGCGGATCCAGCGTGAATGTCATGGCGGTCACCCTCGCCGATCACCGCAATCGGGGCGAACGGGTTTGCCGGCCGCCTACGCCCACGATCGGTTTCCTTACCGGCGATCGGTCGTTGGCCGACGGTCAGGCCGGACGGAGCCAGACGGCGGTGTCCGGCGGCAGCTGGTCGCCGTCGATCCGCTCGGAGGCGAGCAGGACCTCGCCGCCCGGCAGGGTGACCGGCACCTCGCCGAGGTTTACCAACAGCAGGAACGACGATCCGCGCGCCACCGCCAGGCACTGCGGCGCCACTTCGGCCCACGCGAAGTCCGGCCGGTGCAGCTCGGGCAACGAGCGCCGCAGTCGCAACGCCGCGCGGTACAGGGACAGCGTCGAGTCCGGATCGGTCGACTCGGCCTCGACCGTGAACTCGGCCCACCCGTCGGGCATCGGCAGCCACGGCTCGCCGGTGGTGAATCCGTACGGCGGCTCGCTGCCGGTCCACGGCACCGGTATCCGCTCACCGTCACGGCCGCGCTCGGTGTGACCGCTGCGCAGCCATGCCGGGTCCTGCAGGGCCTCATCGGGCAGGTCGACGTTCTCCAGCCCCAGTTCCTCGCCGTTGTAGAGGTACACCGCGCCGGGAAGAGACAGCTCGATCAGGGCGCCGGCGCGAGCACGGCGCCGCCCGACGTCGCCACCGCCGTAGCGGGTGGCCTGGCGCACGACGTCGTGGTTGGCCAGCACCCAGGTGCACGAGGCTCCGACGTCGGACATCGCGGTGATCGAGTCCTCGATCGCCGAGCGCAGCCCGGCGTAGGACCAGTCGGCCTTGACCAGCTCGAAGTTGAAGGACAGGTGCAGCTCATCGGGACGCACGTAGCGGGCCAGGCGCTCGGAATCCGATGCCCACACCTCGCCGACGATCATCGCGCCCGGGTACTCGTCGACCACCTTTCGCATGCCGCGCAGGTAGTCGTGCACGCGGGGCTGGTCAAAGCGCGGGTCATCGGCCAGGTGAACCATCAGCGCGCTGGGCAGAGTGGCCATGTCGGGCAGGCCCTCGGCCTTCGCCATGCCGTGCGCCACGTCCATCCGAAAGCCGTCGGCTCCACGGTCGAGCCAGAACCGCAGCACGCGGGCGAACTCGTCGCTGATCTGCGGGTTCTCCCAGTTCACGTCCGGCTGCTCCGGCGCGAAGATGTGCAGATACCACTGCCCGTCGGCCACACGCGCCCAGGCCGGGCCGCCGAAGGCCGAGGGCCAGTTGTTGGGCGGCAGCTCCCCGCTGTCACCCCGACCGTCGCGGAAGATGAACCGCTCGCGCTCCGGGCTGCCCGGCTCCGCGGTCAAGGCCTGCTGGAACCACTCGTGCTGGTCAGAGAAGTGGTTGGGGACGATGTCCACGGCCACCTTGATGCCGAGAGCGTGGGCGTCGGCCACCAGCTCATCGAAGTCGGCCAGGGTGCCGAACAACGGGTCGACGTCCGTGGGGTCGGCCACGTCGTAGCCGTGATCAGCCATCGGGGAGAGGTAGAACGGGCTCAGCCAGAGGCCGTCGACCCCAAGTTCGGCCAGGTAGGGCAGCCGGGACCGGATACCGGGCAGGTCACCGACCCCGTCGCCGTCGGAGTCAGCGAAGCTGCGCGGGTAGATCTGGTAGACCACCGCCGTGCGCCACCAGTCCTCGTCGGTGCTCCGGTCGGCGTAACGGGGCTTGCGCGCCGGGTCGGTGCGAGCATCGGCGGAAGGAGCGTTCGCAGGAGAAGTGGTCACGGCCGCAGGCGCGGCGACGTCGGTGTCGGGCACGAGCTGCAGTTTATCTGAATCGATGCAGTAGATCGAACCGGAAGCGCTGTCAGCCTGGCGTGTTGCGCATCGACTCGGCCGCCATCTGCAGGTACGCCCACAATCGACGATCGGCCTCCGGCTCCAGCCCGACGGCATCCAGCGCGGCCCGCATGTTTCTCAGCCACGCATCCCGTGCGGCCGAGTCGATGGCGAACGGCGCGTGCCGCATCCGTAGCCGCGGATGCCCGCGTTGCTCGGAGTACATGGACGGCCCGCCCCAGTACTGGATGAGGAACATCCGCAGCCGATCGGCCGCGGCCTCGAGTTCGTCCTCGGGGTACAACGGCCGCAGGACCGGGTCGGTCGCCACCCCGGCGTAGAAGTGCTCGACCAGGCGGCGGAACGTCTCCTCCCCGCCGACCTGGTCGTAGAAGCCGCGCGGCGGTGCGCTCACCGGGCCGGTCCTGAGCTCGCGGCCCGAGCCGGCGCCGGGTCGGTGATCGAAGCGGTCCCGGCCGCGGCGCTCGGCGGGACCGTGGGACGGACCGTCGGGGTCGGCCGGCGGTGCGGCGTCGGCCCTTCACCGGTGTCCGCTGCCGGGCCTTCACCGGTGTCGAAGCCCTGGTTCGACTCCTCCACGACAGTCGCAACGTCGGCGACGATGTTTAGCTGGTCGAAGCGCTCGCGGATGCGTCCGCGCAGCTCGCGGGCGGCCCGCCACTGCTCCAGCGGGCGGACCCGTTGCACCAGGCGGATCACCGTCTCCTCCCGGGTGAGCGACTCGACCCCCTGCAGGTCAGGCGGGTCCAGAAAGACCTCGCTCCACTCCGGCTCCGCGTACATCTGCTCGGCCACCTCAAGCATCGTGGCCGACGCGAGGTCGAGGTCTGCGTCGGCGGCGATGGGAACGTCGAGGACGACCTGGGCGAATCCCTGGCTCTTGTTGCCCACGCGCACGATCTCGCCGTTGCGCACGTACCAAGCCGTGCCGTGGACGTCGCGCAGCCGGGTCGTACGCAGGCCGACCGCCTCAACCGTTCCGGTCGCCTCCTTCACGTCGATGACGTCGCCCACGCCGTACTGGTCCTCCAACAGCATGAACATTCCGGCCAGGAAGTCCTTGATGACGTTCTGCGCTCCGAAGGCCACGGCAACTCCGAGGATCGACGTGCCGGCTAGCAGCGGAGCGAGATCGATGCCGACCTGGCCCAGGATCGTCAGCAGGGCGATGACGAAGATGATCAGTGAGACCGCGTTCTTGAGCACCGAGGCCAGGGTGTCGGCGCGTTGCTGACGCCGTTCGGACTGCAGCAGCGTCGATTCGAGGCGCTCGCCCATCGCGCCGGCCTTCTCCCGCAGCGGCGCG
The DNA here is from genome assembly GCA_040004775.1 of bacterium. Taxonomy (GTDB): domain Bacteria; phylum Actinomycetota; class Actinomycetes; order Mycobacteriales; family Jatrophihabitantaceae; genus JALZBL01. Next base: position 5,126 of record JBDUAD010000079.1, read on the forward strand.
AGGATCCTCCCGCCGGAGCCGCCGGCTTGTACGCGCCGGGCCAGCCGGTCGATCGCCCGGTGCGCCAGCATCCGCACCAACAGGGCGAGAACGATGATGACGGCGACCCGGGCCGGGGTGAGAAGAAACGTGTTGGGGTGGTCGCGCACGTACTGCGGCAGGTGGATGACGGCCGAGGGGGTCGTCGACAGCCAGGACGATGCCGCGGTCGGGCTCACGCCTCAACAGCCTGCCATGTCGCCCCGCGTGGCCTCATTCCCCGGTCGCAGGAGACCAAGGCGGAGCCGGCCGTGACGCACCGGCGGATTAGGGTCGCCGGCGTGGCCGAGCTGCACGACCTGACTGCCGGCGAGACGGTGTCGGCGCTGGGCCGTGGCGACGTGGGCGCGGTGGAGCTGATCGATCATTACCTCGAGCGCATCGCCCGCCTGGACGGGGGCATCGGCGCGTTCGTCACCGTAACCGGGGAGGCCGCCCGGGTCCGGGCGGCCGCGGCCCAGGCCGAACTGAACGCCACTGAGCCGGGTGAGCGGGCGCCGTTGCTCGGCCTGCCGATAGCGATCAAGGACCTCAACGCCACGGCCGGAGTGCCCACCAAGCTCGGCTCGGCGGCCTTCACCGATTGGGTGCCGGCCTACGACGACCATGTGGTGGTCCGGCTGCGCGCCGCTGGAACCGTGTTACTGGGCAAGACCGCGACCCCGGAGTTCGGATTGCCCTGCTACACCGAGACCGACATCGGAGTCCCCGCGCGCACGCCGTGGGACACCACCCGGATGGCCGGCGGGTCCAGCGGCGGTGCGGCCGCCGCGGTCGCCGCCGGCTTCGTTCCGGTGGCCCAGGGTAGCGACGGCGGCGGGTCGATCCGCATACCGGCCAGCGTCTGCGGGCTGGTCGGGCTCAAGCCGGCCCGAGGACGCATCTCGCCCGGCCCGCTCGGTCCGGACTCCTCCGGGTTGGGCGTGCTCGGACCGCTGGCCCGCACAGTGCGCGACGCGGCACTCTTCCTCGACGCGACCGCCGGTCCGATGCCAGGGGATCCGCACTGGGCGCCGCCGCTGCCGCCCGGGCAGACGTTCCGCGCCGCCTGCGAGCGTGAGCCCGGCCGACTGCGGATCGGGCGCTACTTGGACTCACCGCTGGACATCGACGTCGACCCGCAGGTGCACGCGGCCTGGGAGGCGGCCAGCGACCTGCTGCGCACCCTCGGGCACGAGGTGGACGACGTCGAGCCGCCCCTTCCAGCGGAAGCGATCGAGCACTTCACCACCGTGTGGTCCGTGGCCGCAGCGACCGCGCCGGTCGAACCCTCCCGGGAGCACCTGATACGCCCCCTTACCCGTTTCCTGCGCGAGCGGGGCCGGGCGGTCAGTGCGGTGGACTTCGCCGGGGCCCAAGCCGCGTTGACCGGCTACGCCCGGCGGGCGATCGCCGCATCGGCCGGCTACGACGCAATTCTCACTCCGACGTTGGCCGAGCTGCCCCGACCGGTGGGCTGGTTCACCGAGGAAGGTCCGGCCGAGGACTTCGAGCGTCAGAAGCGGTTCACCCCGTGGACCGCGATCTACAACATGACCGGCCAACCGGCGATCTCGCTGCCGCTGTCGATGAGTACCGCCGACGCCACCGCACCGACCCTGCCGATCGGCATCATGCTGGTCGGTCGTCCGGCCGGGGAGGCGGACCTGCTCAGCCTTGCCGCTCAGGTGGAGGCGGCCGCGCCGTGGCACCACCGCCGCCCGCCAGTTTGGAATCAATGACGCGGGTCCGGGCGGCGATCGAGAGGCGGGGCGATCCCGCTATCGTTTGCGCCATGGCAGCGTTGGGCAGGGCGCGATGAACGTCGTCGCGCGCACCGTGCTGGTCTTCGTCGGCATTCCGCTGGCCTTGGTCCTGTTACTGGTTGTCGGGGTGTACGGCCGGACCCTCGTTCACCAGAACCGCTACCGACCCGGACGCCCGTGGACCTATCCTCCGGTCTGGTACGTGCCGCATCCCCAGCAGCCGCACGCGAATCCCGAGGGCCGGCTCTCCCTGTCCGCGGCGTCCACCGCGGTCTCGGTCAACGACGGCAACACTCCGGCACCTCGGATGGGTGGTGCCAGCGGTGAGTGGTGAGCCAACCGGCCGGGCAATGACCCGCGATCCGGGCAACCGCGGTTCGGACACGTCCTCGGCCCTGCGGCCGGAGCCGGGGGCGTCGGCCGACCTCACCGGTGCGGCGTCGATTGTCGACACCCGCTCCAGCCGGGACACGGTCTCGACGGGCGTCGACAATTACGTGCCGCCTGCGGTCGGCCCGACCGACCTGGCCGAGCGGCCCGGACCGTTCAACGACACCCAACTTTCACGCCTGGACGAGGCGGTGACCCTGGGCAGCCGCGAGACCGGATTGCTATTCAGCGTCTACGTCGGGTCGCTGGCCGCTCCCGTCCGCGCCACCGTGGAATCCCTGGCCGCCCGGTTGCCGCTCGACGAGTACCGGGGCGCGGTCCTGCTGGCCGTGTCCCCGGGGCAACGGATGCTGCAGATCGTCACCACCGGGACGGCCGCGGCCCGGCTGCCCAACCGAACCTGTGCGCTGGCTGCGCTCGGTATGCGCGCCGCGTTCGCCGGCGGTGACCTCACCGCCGGGCTGGTCAACGGCATCCGCCTACTGGCCGACGCGGCGGGAGCGGACGTCGGACGGGTCTGACTCGGCCGCCAGACGTCGCTGACTTTTCCTGGACCGGTCAGCTGGCCCGGTCAGACCCCTGCGCCGGATCAGTCCTCCGACCCGGGCTCGGCGTCGGCGCCGCTGGCGTCGGCGGCGGCTGAACGGGCCGATGTGCTCGCGTCCACGGCCCGAGCCGCCAGCGCGCGCACGATGTCGGCCCGACCCTCACCGACCAGCCGGCGCAGCGCGGCCGGTACGTCGGATCGAGCGAGGAACGCATCGGCGGCCTGCACGGTGCTCGGGTCGATCGCCGAGCTCCAGCTCGGAAAGAGCCCGACCACCACGTTTTGAGCCAACTCGCTGGAGCGGCGGCGCCAGACCTCGGCCACCGTGTCGAAGTAGCGCTCGACGTAGGGCTGCAGCAGCCGGTCCTGGGTCGGGTGGGAGAACCCGGCGATGACCGCTCGCTGAACCGCGTTCGGCACCGCGTCGTCCTCCGTGGCCAGCCGCCACGCCTCGGCCTTGGCCGGCGCGGTCGGCATGAGCGTCCGGGCGGTGGCCGCCGCCCGCTGTCCGGCCGCGGTGTTGTCCCGGTCGGTCTCGGCGCTCAGCTCGGCGGCGTCGAGGTCGCCGAGCGCGGCGAGGGTCTGCGCGAACGACCAGCGCAGGTCGGTGTCCAGGGTCAGCCCGGGGATGGACTCCTCGCCGCTCAGGATGCGCCGGGCGAGCTGGGCGTGCTCAGGCGTGGCCGCCGCACCCAGGAAGGCGTGGGCCCAGGCCAGCTGATGGTCAGAGCCCGGCTCGGCCGAGCGCAGCGAGGAGATGGTCCGCTCGGCCCACTGGGCCCAGCCGGTCGGCGCCCAGGCCGGCTCGGCGTAGATCTCCAGCGCCCGCCGGATCTGGCGTTGCACCGACTGGATCACGCCGATGTCGGTTTCCGCGTCGATGCTGGTCAGCACCAGCGCCAGGTAATTGCGGGTGGCCAGTTCGCCGTCGCGGAGCATGTCCCAGGCCGCCGACCACACCAGGGCCCGCGGCAGCGACTCCGTCAGCGTGCCGAGCCCGCCGTCGACGAGCGTGGCCAGGCTGTGCTCGTCGAGGCGGACCTTGCAGTAGGTGAGGTCGTCGTCGTTGACCAGCAGCAGCGCGGGCTGGCGCAGGCCGACGAACTCGCTGAGTTCGATGCGCTCACCGGTGACGTCGAGCTCGGTACGAGCCGTGCGCACCAGGGCGCCCTCAGCGTCGAAGTCGTACGCACCGACGGCCAGGCGATGCGGGCGCAACACGTTGTCGGCCGACACCGTGACCGGCGCCTCCTGCACGAGCGCGATGTCGCTGAACGTTCCGTCCGCGGCCACGGTGTACTGGGGACGAATGGTGTTGATTCCCGTCGTCTCCAGCCAGAGCTTCGACCAGTCACCCAGGCTCCGCCCGGAGGACTTCTCCAGCGCGCTGAGTAGGTCGGCCAGCGTCGTGTTGCCGAAGGCGTGGGCCTCGAAGTACTCCCGCAGTCCGGCCAGAAACGCCTCCACGCCGACATAGGCGCCCAGCTGCTTGAGCACCGAGGCGCCCTTGGCGTAGGTGATGCCGTCGAAGTTCACCTCGGCGGTTTGCACGTCCGGTGCGTCGGTGGCGATGGGGTGGGTGGAGGGCAGCTGGTCCTGGCGGTAGGCCCATGTCTTCTCGGCGTTGGCGAAGGTGGTCCAGGCGTGGGCCCATTTGGTGGCCGAGGTCTGGCAGAGCACCGAGGCGTACGTGGCGAAGGACTCGTTGAGCCACAGATCGTCCCACCAGCGCATGGTCACCAGGTCGCCGAACCACATGTGGGCCATCTCGTGCAGGATCGTCTCGGCCCGCCGTTCGTAGCGGGCGTCGGTGACCTTGCTGCGGAAGACGTAGTCCTCGAGGAAGGTCACTGCTCCGGCGTTCTCCATCGCTCCGGCGTTGAATTCGGGGACGAACAGCTGGTCGTATTTGCCGAACGCGTAGCGCCGGCCGAAGTTGGCGTGGTACCAGTCGAAGCCCTGACCGGTGATGGTGAACAGCTCGTCGGCGTCGAGGAACTCGGCCAGCGACCCGCGGCAGAACAGTCCCAGGTCGATTCCATCGTGGGTCCGGCGCACCTCGTGGTACGGCCCGGCCACGAGCGCGGTGATGTAGGGGCTCATGCGCTCGGTGGTGGTCAGGTGCCAGCTCCGCCGGTTGTCGTGGTCGTCCACGCTCTGCACCGCGCCGTTGCCGACCACCTTCCAGTGCGACGGCGCGGTGACGGTGACGGTGAACGCGGCCTTGAGGTCGGGCTGGTCGAAACAGGCGTACATCCGCTTCGCGTCGGCGGTTTCGAACTGGGAGTAGAGGTAGACCTCCTTGTCCACCGGGTCGACGAAACGGTGCAGGCCCTCGCCGGTGTTGGTGTAGAGGCAGGTGCCGTCGATGACCAGCAGGTTCTGTTCGGCGAGGTTGGGCAGGACGAGGCCCTCGGCCGGCTCGTAGCCGCTGACGTCGACCGGGGCGCCGTTCAGCGTCGCCTCCTCGATCGACTCCGCGATCAGGTCAATGAACGTCGAGGCTCCGGCGCGGGCGGCGGAGAACCGGACCTCGGTGCGGGACCGGAACGTGCGGTCCGACGGCGCGCCGTCGGCCGAGGTCAGGTCGACGTAGATCGTGTACGAGTCGATGGACAACAACTCGGCCCGTACGCGCGCGTCGTCACGGGTCAGGTTCGGAACGTCCGAGATCACTGCGACTCCTGTTCGGGGGCAACGGCGCAGGCGGCGGTCGCGCGGGGGGAGGGCGGCCGGACGCCGACCGGGATGGACGAGGTCGGGGGAAAGGGATCGGCTTGCAGTGTTCCACGCGCCCGTGACGGTTTCGCCGGTCGGACCGGCAGTAATGTCGCGAGCATGCAGGAGATCAGTTCCGACACCAGCACCGAGCCGGGCCCGACCGGCATCATCGAGCCCTTGCAGCACGCGGACTTCTGGTTCGACCCGCTCTGTCCGTTCGCCTGGGTCACATCGCGATGGATCCTCGAAGCCCAGAAGGTACGCCGGATGACCATCGACTGGCACGTGATGAGCCTGGCGGTGCTCAACGAAGGTCGCGACCTGCCCGAGGACTACCGGGCCATGATGGACCGCGCGTGGGGGCCGGTGCGGGTGTGCATCGCCGCCGAGCAGAAGGCCGGCGGCGAGGTTCTCCTGCCGCTCTACACCGCGCTCGGCACCCGCCATCATGACCAGGGCCGCGAGTTCGACCGGGCCGTCCTCAAGGAGTCCCTGGCCGAGGCCGGGCTACCGGTCGAGCTGGCCGACGCCGCCGACTCGACCGAGTACGACGAGGCGCTGCGCACCTTCCACCACAAGGGCATGGACCCGGTCGGCATGGACGTCGGCACGCCGGTGATCCACGTGGCCGGCTCGGCATTCTTCGGTCCAGTCCTGACCCGCATCCCCGGCGGTGAGGAAGCCGGCCAGATGTGGGACGGCGCCGTGCTGCTGGCCCGCAACCCGTACTTCTTCGAGCTCAAGCGCACCCGGACGGAATCTCCGCGCTTCGAGTACCCGGCGGCCTGAGTTGACGTCGGCACCGGGGTCGTCGGTGGCGGGGCGATCTGTGGCGGGGTCGTCGGTGGCGGCGTCCTCGGTGGCGGGGTTGGCCGAGGCCAGCCGTGCGCTGTTCCACATCGTCGACGCCGCGGCGTGGGCGGCAGCCGTTCCGTCGGGCCGGTACGTCCGGCTGACTTCGATGCCGACGGCATCGTCCACCTTTCTATCGGGAGCAGGTGGAGCCGGGCAGCAGTACCCCCACCTGCACGGGCCGGTGCCCACGGACGCCGCGGTGGTCGTGCACCCGCTTCCCCGTGGACTGGACGGGCGCTGCACTTTCGGACGCTGACCGGGCCGGGCCGGCGGATATCCGGCGGTTATATCGACTCGGCGGCGCGCTGACATGATGGCGCCATGCGCGTATATCTGGGCAGCGACCACGCCGGCTTCGAGCTGAAGGCCGCGCTCCTCGCGCGGCTGCCGGAGCTCGGGCACGAGCCGGTGGACTGTGGTGCGACGACTTACAACCCGGACGATGACTATCCCGGCCCGTGCATCACCGCCGCCCAGCGCGTGGTGTCCGATCCGGGCAGCATCGGCGTGGTCATCGGCGGATCCGGCAACGGCGAGCAGATCGCGGCCAACAAGGTGGCCGGGGTGCGGTGTGCGCTGGCCTGGAACGAGGAGACCGCCACGCTGGGTCGCCAGCACAACAACGCCAACCTGGTCAGCGTCGGCGCCCGGATGCACAGCGCGGAGGTGGCAATCTCCCTGGTCGAGCTGTTCCTGGCCACGCCGTTCTCCGAGGACCCGCGCCACCAGCGGCGCATCGACGAGGTCGGCGAGTACGAGCGGACGGGAACGGTCCCGAACTGAGGCCTCCGCCGATTCCGTCCCTCGGCGGATGATCACTCGGTCGGTGGTCGCTCGGTTGGTGGTCGCTCGGTTGGTGGCGGCGTCCAGTTGCGGCGTC
>JBDUAD010000080.1:0-12294 GCA_040004775.1 bacterium
ACAACAACGACGGCGAGAGCCACAACCGGTCGTGGAACTGCGGGGTCGAGGGCGAGACCGACGATCCGACCGTGTTGGCCCTGCGCTCCAAGCAGCAGCGCAACTTCCTGACCACCCTCATGCTGTCCCAGGGCGTGCCGATGCTGTGCCACGGCGACGAGCTGGGGCGCACCCAGCGCGGCAACAACAATGGTTACTGCCAGGACAACGAGATCACCTGGATCGATTGGGACTCCGCCGACACCGAACTGATCGACTTCACCCGCACCATCTCCGCGCTGCGCAAGCAGCACCCGGTGTTCCGGCGCCGCCGGTTCTTCGATGGCCGCCCGGTACGCCGCCGGGGCACGGACCCGCTGCCCGACATCGGCTGGTTCCGGCCGGACGGCTCCCAGATGTCCGAGCAGGACTGGGGCTCGGGGTTCGGCCGGGCGATCGCGGTCTACCTCAACGGCGACGGCATCCCCGACCGTGACACCCGCGGCGACCGCGTCAAGGACGACACCTTCCTGGTCTGTTTCTCCGCGCACGACGCCGAGATCGACTTCACGCTGCCGGCCGCCGAGTACGGCAGCCGGTGGAGCGTCGCGGTGGACACCGCCGAGGCCAAAACCGCCGAAGGCGGCCCGGTGGACGCCGGGCAGACGGTGAGCGTCAAGCCGCGAGCCATCGTCGTGCTGCGCCGCCTGGCCGTGATGGAGGACGCGCCGCCGCCGGTCACCGCCGCGTCGACCGCCGACACCCTGTCCGAGGCGGCGGCTCCACAGATCCGTCCCGCCCCGGTCAAGCGCACCCGCGCGCGGGCCACGGCGTGAGCGGCGGGTTCACCGGCCGTCCGCCCACGTCGACCTACCGCCTGCAGATCCGCCCGGGCTTCGACCTGGCCGCGGCGGCCGAGGTCGTCGACTATCTCGACCAGCTCGGGGTCGGCGCGGTCTACCTCTCGCCGATCCTGCGCGCGGCCGACGGTTCGGAGCACGGCTACGACGTCGTCGACCACCAGGAGATCGACCCCGCCCGCGGCGGTGCCGTGGGCCTGCTGCAACTGGCCGAACGGGCCCAGGCGATCGGCCTGGACATCGTGCTCGACCTCGTGCCCAACCACGCCGGGGTGGCCGACGCGACCCAGAACCCGAGCTGGTGGGACGTGCTCGAGCTGGGCCAGGAGTCGGCCTACGCCTCCTGGTACGACATCGACTGGGGCCGCGCACCGATCCTGGTGCCGCAGCTCGGTGACGACGTCGACCCGGCGAGGAACTTCCGGCTGGAGCGCAGCGAGCGGACGCGATCCGGGTGGGAACTGCGCTACTACGAACACTCCTATCCGGTGGCGCCGGGCACCGGACCGGCCGACGGTGAGCCGGTCGACGCGGCGGCAGCCGCCTCGGTGCACGAACGCCAGCACTACCGGCTGGTGTCCTACCGCCGAGCCGATGACGAGCAGAACTACCGGCGTTTCTTCGCGGTCACCGACCTGGCCGGGCTGCGGGTCGAGGACCCTGCGGTGTTCGACGCCACCCACGAGGTGCTGCTCGGCCACGTCGCGCAGGGGCGGGTGCAGGGCCTGCGCATCGACCATCCGGACGGCCTGGTGGACCCGGGCCGGTACCTGGATCGGCTGCGGGCGGCGGCGCCGTCGGGGTGGATCACGGTCGAGAAAATTTTGAAGCCCGGCGAGGACCTGCCCGAGTCTTGGCCGGTGGACGGCACCACCGGCTACGACGCCCTCACCGAGGTGAGCGACGTGCTCACTGATCCGGCCGGTGAAGAGGCGCTCACGGCGGTCTACCGCGAGATCACCGGCGACGAGCGCGACTTCGCCGATCATGCGGTCGACGGCAAGCGCGGCGTGGCAACCACTATCCTGCACGCGGAGATCCTGCGGCTGGTCCAACTGGTTCCCGACGTCGACGGGGCTGAGGCCGCGCTCACCGAACTGGCCGTGGCCTTCGCCGTGTACCGCTCCTACCTTCCGCTCGGTGCGGAGCGCCTGGCCGACGCCGTCGCGCTGGCCACCCGGCGTCGGCCCGACCTGTCCGACGCGCTGGGAGCGCTACTGCCCCGGCTGGGCGACCCGGCCGACGAGTTGGCTCTGCGCTTCCAGCAGGTCACCGGCGCAGTGACGGCCAAGGGCGTCGAGGACACCGCGTACTACCGCTACAGCCGCGCAGTCTGGCTGAACGAAGTCGGTGGGGACCCGGCCACGGTTGGCCGCCCGCTGGCTGAGTTCCACGCCGCCCAGCAGCGTCGCCAGGAGCGCTGGCCGGCCTCGATGACCACGCTGTCCACCCACGACACCAAGCGCGGGGAGGACGTGCGGGCCCGGCTGGCCGTACTGGCCGAGATCCCGGACCGCTGGGCCGCCGCGGCGCGCACGCTCGCCGAGTCGGTACCGGTGCCGAACCCGGCGTTCGGCCTGCTGCTGTGGCAGACGTTCGTCGGCACCGGCTTCATCGACCGGGACCGCATGCACGCCTACGCCGAGAAGGCGATGCGCGAGGCAAATGACGGCACCGGCTGGCGCGATCCCGACGCAAGCTTCGAGGCCGCGGTGCACAGCGCGGTCGACGCGGCCTACGACCAGCCCGCGGCGCACCGGGCCCTCAGCGACCTGATCGAGGCGACCACCGCTGCCGGGTGGTCCAACGCCCTGGCGGCCAAGCTGATCCAGCTGACGATCCCTGGCGTGCCCGACGTCTACCAGGGCACGGAGCTGTGGGACAACTCGCTGGTCGATCCGGACAACCGTCGCCCGGTCGACTTCGACGCCCGCCGCGCCGGGCTGGCCGCGCTGGACGCCGGCGCCGATCCCGAGGCCGACGCCGACCCGCGTCCGCCGGTGGACGCCACCGGACGGGCCAAGCTGCTGGTGACCAGCCGAGCGCTGCGGTTGCGTCGCGACCGTCCCGAGCTGTTCACCGGCTACGCGCCGGTCGGGGTGGAGGGACGCACCGGCGGGCACGTGGTCGCCTACGACCGTGGCGGCGCGGTGGCCGTGGCCACTCGCCTACCGGTCGGGCTGGCCGCGCGTGGCGGGTGGCACGACACCACGCTGCGATTGCCGGCCGGTGGATTCGTCGACGTGGTGACCGGGCAGCTGCACCGGGACGAACCGAGGGTCGGCGACGTGCTGGCGGTCTATCCCGTCGCGCTGCTGGCCCGCACTTGACGCGACGTCGGGATCAGTGCGGTGGCTGCAACCGGGCCACCAGGCCCGGCACATCGAAGTCGGTGGCCGGGAACTGCGGATCGAGGTCGGTGAGCGTCTCCAGGAGGAGGTGGCTGATCGCCCAGTTGCGGTACCACTTCTGGTCGGCCGGCACCACGTACCAGGGGGCGGCGTCCGTCGAGGTACGAGCGAGCACCTGTGCGTACGCCTTGCCGTAGTCCGGCCACAGCCCGCGCTCGGTGATGTCGCCCTCGCGGAACTTCCAGTGCTTGGTCGGGTCCTCCAGTCGGGCCAGCAGCCGATTGCGCTGCTCGGCGAAGGAGATGTGCAGGAAGCACTTGATCACTGTGGTGCCCTCGGTCGCCAAGCCCGCCTCGAAGGCGTTGATCTCGTCGAAGCGCCGCTCGGCCTCGGCGTCGTCGATCCCGCCGTGCACGCGCACCACCAGCACGTCCTCGTAGTGCGACCGGTCGAACACCCCGACCTGGCCGGCGGCGGGCAGGCCCCGTCGGATGCGCCACAGGAAGTGATGGGCCAGCTCCTGGGCAGTGGGCTTCTTGAACGACGTCACCGTCACCCCGGCCGGACCGAGCTGACCGACGACGTGCTCGATCACGCCGCCCTTGCCGGAGGTATCCATGCCCTGCAGGACCAGTAGGACGCGGCGCTGGTCGCCGGTGCCGGCCGCCGCTGCGTACAGGCGCTCCTGCAGCGCGGCCAGCTTCGGCCCGGTGGATTTCGTCAGCTCGGCCTGGGCCTCGGCCTTGGTGCCGGCCGAACCCGTGGTGGCCGCGGTGTCGTAGCCGTCGAGGTTCACCACCCCGGGTTCGGCGTGCAACCGGTTCCGTACCGAGGTCTTCTTCTTGGCCACGGGCCGAACCCTAACCGCTGCCTCGGCGTCGGCCGTGCTCGGCGACGCAGCCCCCGATCGCCACTCGGCCGCCCCGGGCCGTCGTGAAAGGGTGTCGCCATGACTGTTCTGCGGGTGTGGGCCCCGCGCGCCACGCGGGTTCGCGCGCGCACCGTCATCGACGGCCACCGGCCGGTCACCCACGAGCTCAGCGTCGACAAGGGATCGTGGTGGTCCGGGGAGGTCGGGGAGATCCCGTTCGGCACCGACTATGGGTTCCTGCTCGACGACGACGAGGCGGTCCGCCCCGATCCTCGTTCGCGCTGGCAGCCCGAGGGCGTGCACGGGCTCTCGAGCCTCTACGACCCCTACGAGTACCAGTGGCACGACCGCTACTGGACCGGGCGCGACCTGCCCGGCTCGGTGATCTACGAGCTGCACATCGGCACGTTCACCCCGGACGGCACGTTCGACGCGGCCATCGACCGGCTCGACCACCTGGTCGACCTGGGCGTCACGCATATCGAGCTGCTGCCGGTCAACGACTTCGACGGCACCTGGAACTGGGGCTACGACGGCGTGGCCTGGTACGCCGTCCATGACCCCTACGGCGGACCCGACGGGCTCAAACGCTTCGTCGACGCGGCGCACGTCCGGGGCCTGGCCGTGGTTCTCGACGTGGTCTACAACCACCTCGGGCCGAGCGGGAACTACCTGCCGCGCTACGGGCCGTACCTGACCACCGGACGCGGCCCGTGGGGAGACCTGGTCAACCTCGACGGTGAGGGCAGCGCCGACGTCCGCCGCTACATCGTCGACAACGCGCTCATGTGGCTCGACGAGTTCCACGTCGACGCCCTGCGCCTCGACGCGGTGCACGCGCTGCAGGACGGCTCCGACCCGCACATCCTGGCCGAGCTGGCCGCCGACGTGGACGCGCTGTGCGCCCACCAGGGCAAGCCCCTGATCCTCATCGCCGAGTCGGACCTCAACGACCCCATGATGATCGAGGGCCGCTCGGCCGGCGGGCGCGGCATGGACGCTCAGTGGGACGACGACATGCACCACCAGTTGCACGCTCTGCTCACCGGGGAGCGGCAGGGCTACTACGCCGACTTCGGCACCCTGCCCGGGCTGGCCAAGACGTTGGAGCGCGCGTTCTTCCACGACGGCACCTATTCGGCCTTTCGCAAGCGTCGTCACGGCGCTCCGGTGGACCGGGTGAACACCCCCGGCTACCGGTTCGTGGTCTGCCTGCAGAACCACGATCAGATCGGCAACCGAGCCACCGGCGATCGGATCACCACGCTCACGTCGGCGGGACTGGTACGGGTCGGGGCCCTGCTGCTGCTGACCTCGCCGTTCACTCCGATGCTCTTCATGGGTGAGGAGTGGGGCGCCACCACGCCGTGGCAGTTCTTCACCTCCCATCCCGAGCCGGAGCTGGGCCGGGCCACCGCCGAGGGCCGCCGGGCCGAGTTCGCCGACCACGACTGGGGCGACGCGGTACCGGATCCGCAGGACCCGGCCACGTTCGAGCGGTCTCGTCTGCGGTGGGCCGACCTGGGCGAGGACGGGCCCCGGGAGACCCTGCGGCTGTACCGCAAGCTGATCGGCCTGCGCCACACGCGCCCGGAGCTCACCGACCCCCGCCTGGACCGCGTTCACGTCGACTACGACGAGACCGCCCGCTGGGTACGCGTGCACCGCGGCGCCCTACGGGTGGTGGTCAACCTGGCCGACGAGGTCCGTACCGTGCCGGTCGACGCCCCGGTGGTCGACGTCCTGCTGGCCACTGAGCGCGGGTTCTCCTTCGGCCCGGACGGCATTACCCTGCCGCCGGAGTCAGGAGCGGTGATTCAGGTCGTCACCAGCTGATCACCGTCCGTCGACGCGGTCGGCTTCACCCACTTGGCGAAGTTCTCCGGCCCGGCCGACGCCCTCGGCCGCAAGCGCGTCGCCGAGGCGGCCGAGAGCCAGCAGGCGCGAGGTCGCCCGCAGGTACTTCTTGCGGTAGCCCCCGGCCAGCATCTCGTCGGTGAACAGCTCGGGCAGTGGGCGGCCCGAACCGAGCAGCGGGATCTGGCGGTCGTAGAGCCGGTCGGTCAGCACGACCATCCGCAGGGCGCTCGCCTCCTCGGGCGCCGCGTGCACCCCGCGCAGGGCGACCACGTCCACACCGTCGATCAGCGCGCCGTAGCGCGAGGGATGCAGCCTCATCAAGTGGGCCGCCAGCTCGTCGGCGTCATCCACCGTGATTCGTCGGCCGGGTGATTCGCTTCCGAGTGCGGCGAGCAGAGGGTCGAGCTCGGCGTCCGTGCGGGCCGGGCCGGGCAACGGACGGCCGCGGTGGCGATAGTCAGGGCCGTCGACGCGCACGGTGGTGAAGTGGTCGGCCAGGCCTTGGATCTCGCGGGCGAAGTCCGCGCTGGCGAAGCGCCCCTCGCCGAGTGCCTCGGGCAGGGTGTTCGACGTGGCGGCCAGGGCCACCCCGCGCTCGGTCAGCCGGGCCAACAGGGTGGACGCCAGGACCGTGTCGCCGGGGTCGTCCAGCTCGAACTCGTCGATGGCCAGCAGGCGCATTCCGGCCAGCGCGTCGACCGTGGCGGGAAAGCCCAGCGCACCCGCCAGGTGGGTCAACTCCACGAAGGTGGCGTAGGCCCGCGGCGGCGGTACCGCCCGCCACAGGGAGGCGAGGAGATGGGTCTTGCCGACGCCGAAGCCGCCGTCCAGGTATATCCCGCCCGGGCTGACCGGCGCTCCTCGGCGCCGGAAAAAGCCGGGTCGCGGCGGTGCGGCCACCCGGTCGGCGAAGCCGCGCAGGACGTCGACGGCGGCGGCCTGCGTCGGTTGGTCAGGGTCCGGGTGGTAGGTGGCGAACGACACGCCTTGGAACAGCGGAGGAGGGACGAGACCGGCCACCAGGTCCTCGCTCGACACCTCGGGCCGACGATCTACGAGGTGCTCGACCACAGCCGATGAGCCTACGGACCGACGTACGCGTGGCTGCGGTTCGTCATCTGGGCCGTAATCGGGCCGCAACCGCATGAACCCCCGCAACCACGCCCGTGCTGGGATGGGGCATGCGTGCCCTGCTTCCCGACCCGGTCGACAACCCCGATCTGCACGATTGGTACGGCCGAGGCTGGCTCGACGACGGCGGAGTGCGGGTCAATTTCATCGTCAGCGCCGACGGCGGAGTGTCGGTGGCCGGGCGTTCTCGCGGACTGCAGACGCCGGGTGACAACCGGGTGTTCGCGGTGCTGCGCGACCTCGCCGACGTGGTGCTGGTCGGCAGCGGAACCGCCCGGGCCGAGGGCTACTCGGCGGTCAAGCCGGACGCCCGCCGCGCCGCCGCTCGCCGCCAGCACGGGCTGGCCGCGGCGTTGCCGGTGGCCGTGGTCAGCCGCTCACTCGAGCTCGACCCGGCCAGCGCCCTGTTCACCCGCGCCCAGCGCGGCGCCCGCACCATCGTCGTGACGTGTGCGGCCGCGCCGGGCGACCGACGGCGGGAACTGTCAGAGGCGGCCGACGTGCTCGTTGCCGGCACCGAGACGGTGGACCTGGCTGACGCCGTGGCCCAGCTCGCCGCCCGCGGTCTGCGCCGAGTGCTATGCGAAGGCGGCCCGTCGCTGTTCCGCGACCTGGTCTCGGCCGGCGTGGCCAGCGAGATCTGCCTCACTGTCTCCCCCTTACTGGCCGGGCCCGGATCGGGACGCATCGTGGCCGGATCGCCGTGGCCCGACGGTGCCCAACGCCTCCGGTTGGCCGGTCTGCTGGAGGAGGAAGGGGCGCTGTTCTGCCGCTACCGGCTCGGCTGATCTATTCCGGCACCGACCCCTCCCCCTCGCGGCTGTCGGCCCGGATTACGGCGCGGCGCCGATCGTCAGGCACTCTGGGAAGGTGATTGACCTCAGCCATGTGGACCCCAGCTCGCCGACGGGATACGTCGTCGCGTTCGCCGTTCCGCTGCTCGACGCGTTCTTCCCGGTCGTGCCGAGTGAGAGTGTGGTCATCGGGCTGGGGGTGCTGGCCAGCAAGTCCTTCGACCTGCGCATCGTTCCCCTGGTCGTCCTGGTTGCCCTCGGCGCGTTCTGCGGCGACAACATCTCCTACTGGCTCGGGCACCGGTACGGCTCGCGCATCGCCGACCGGATGCTGCGCGGCGAGAAGGGCCAACGCACGCGCAAGTGGGCGGAGCGAACGCTGGAGAAGTACGGCATGCGCCTGCTGATCGTGGCCCGCTTCATCCCCGGTGGCCGCACGGCGGTCACCCTGACCGCCGGGATCACCCACTACCCGGTGGCTCGCTTCCGGACTGCGGTCGGCATCGCCGCGGTGCTGTGGACGGCCTACGCGTTCGGCATCGGTCTGATCGGCGGCAAGACGTTCGAGAACAACACCCTTGCCGCCTTCGGGCTGGCCTTCGGTGTCGCTGCGGTGATCTCGGTGCTGGTCGAGGTGGTGCGCCGCCTGATGGCCCGCCGCAAGGCCCCCGCCGAAGAATCAGCGGCCGTCTGAGGGTCGGGCCCCCGCCCGGCGGATCACCCCGGACGGAAGCGTTCGATCAATTCCGCTTCGTAGGCGGCGCTGAGTCCGGCGCGACGGGGCCGGTCGAGACCCTGATCGCGTTCCCAGGCCAGCACGTCGCGGACCAGCTCCGCACGCGGGCGGTGGGTCAGCCCGGCCGCGGCGGCGGCCGCGCCGTTCCGGTCGAGGAAGCCCTCGTGATCCGGCGAGCCCAGCCACAGCGGCACCGATTCCGGACCCATGAACTCCTCGACGCCCTGCTCGACCAGCCAGGACGACGGAACCCGCACCAGCGGCCCGTCGTGCCCGCCGGTGTCGCGGGCCAGGGCCAGCCAGGTGCCGAAGCTCTGCACCGGCCCCACTGCATTGATGGTGCCCGTGGTTCCGGCGGCGGCGCAGCGGACGAACCAGGCGGCCAGATCGCGCACGTCGACCACCTGCGTCGGCGCCGGGTTCGTGTCCGGCACCAGCATCGGCGCCTGCGGAGCGCGGGCCGCGCGGGCGACCCAGTACCCGGTGCGATCGGTGTGATCGCCGGGGCCGCCGATGAGGCCGACGCGGGCGATCAGCAGCCGGTCGACCGGCGCCGCGGCGCTGATCTGCTCGCAGGCCACTTTGGCCGGGCCGTAGTGCTCGCGGTCGGCCACGTCCTCGGTCAGCGCTGGTAACAACTCGGCCGACTCGTCGGCACCGGCCTCGGCCGCCGACGCGTAGGCGCTGCACGAGGAGACATAGGTCCAGTGCCCGGTGCGATCGGCCAACGCGGCCACGGCCGAGCGGACGAACCCAGGCTGCCACGACACCTCGACCACCGCGTCCCAGTCGGTGGAGGCCACCGCGGCGTAGGCGTCGGAACGCCGGCGGTCGGCTTCGACCAGGGTGGCGCCCGGCGCCACGGACCCGCTCTCCCCGCGGGCGAGGCAGGTGACCGTCCAGCCTTCGGTAAGCGCCCGCGTCGCCACCTCACGTCCCAGCCACGCCGTGCCGCCCAGGATCAGCATCCGCATGAACCCACTCGACCATCGCCGGTGACGCGCGGACAAGGGTGTTCGCTGCCGGCGTGCGAAGCCGCTCGCTCACGGATGGGCCGGCTAGATCCGGCGGCGCAAGGTCGGCGAGCTGTCCGACGACGATCACGAGCACATGCGCACCGTGGTCGGCTACGTGCACCGCCATCTGGCCCAGCGACCTTCCGGCGACGTGACCGAGACCCGCTGGCGTTACTCCCTGAGGAACTGGGGCCACGACGCGACGGCGTGACCGCTACCCCAGCGTTTGCTCTGAGCGTGCTACTGGCCGTTCGTCATTCCGCCCAGGCCACCGTCGACCGGTGGTGGCTGAATGGGTGAAGCGGGATGAGCCGGGCAGAAGCGCAAGGTCAAGCCTATGTCCGTGAGGGTCAGGTCGTAGTAGCGGTAGGGCACGGGTGGCGGCGACGCGGTGTTGAGCCGATGGAGGTTCGTATCGATCACGTCGCCGAGCGCGAGTCTGATCTGGCCGGCGATCACCGGCCCGATGAAACCGGAAAGGTAGCCGTTCGACATAGCTTCGAGCGCCGTCGCGACTGCGGCCGAGCAGCCGCCGGAGAGGATCGCCGACGCCACCCCGAAGGACACGTCGGTCGACGCAGAGCGGTGGAACACGTCCACGCTGCCGTTCGCCGAGACGACATCGAAGCCGACGGAAAGGTCGATGTCTGCGTCGAACCAGTCCGGGACCGACGCGGTGAGGGGTACGTCGACAACAAAGGAGCCGATCCCGAGGTCGACCCGCGGGTCGTGGCGCAGAGTCACCTGACCGCCGGGGGAAAAAGCCTTCTTCACCGGGTCCTGGATGAGCGCTTGGAACGCGACGGGTGGGATGTCGACCGGCGTGCACGTGGCGAAGTCCATCGGGAGGTCGAGGGTTCCAAGCACCCGCGATGCGAGCTGGGTCCGTAGGGCGATCGTGTAGGTATCGCCGGCGTAGGGCGCAACGATTTCGTGGCCCTCGGCGTCAACGACCTGTTCACCGAGCTGGTCGCTGGCGCGGTGGATATGAACGGTGACGTGAACCCCTGGTAGCACCGTCGTCGGCATGGTCACCCGCCACTCGAACTTGGCCCGGCCGAACGGCGCCATAGGGTCCGGCGTCACGGCGAACCGCGTGAGGACGGCCTCGTTCAGAAGCCGAATCTCCAGGCCCTGCTGCGGGTCGAACGGCGGGAGCGGGGGAATTGGCGGGACCTCTGGAGTGGTGGTTGTGCCCGTGCCCGATCCGTGCTTCGCCATCGGAGTGCTCCTCTATATCGAGAGTGGTGCCACCCTCATGAGCGCACTCTGCCGGCGGTTGATACCTGCTAGCGACGCCGACTAGTGCCCCTCCGCGTTCCTGCCCTCACCGAAGACTGGTGGGAAGACGACGGGCTGAACATGATCAGCGGCGCAGGCCGGGGACGATGTCGTCGAGGTCGAAGGTCAGCGGGCGTTCCAGCTGCTCGTAGGTGCACGACTCGGGCGTGCGGTCGGGGCGCCACCGGTTGAACTGGGCGGTGTGGCGGAAGCGCTCGCCCTCCATGTGTTCGTAGCGGACCTCGACCACCCGCTCGGGGCGCAGCGCCACGAAGGACAGGTCCTTGCCGGCGTTCCAGCGTGAGCCCTCCCCCTGGCGTGGGGTGCGCTCGCCGGCCTCGTGGGCAGCCCAGTTCCACGGATGGGTCTCGACGTCGGTGACCAGCGGCTGCAGTTCGGTGAACAGCTCGCGCCGGCGGGCCATCGGGAACGCGCCGATCACACCGACCGACACCAGGGTGCCGGCGTCGTTGTAGAGGCCGAGCATCAGCGAACCGATCGCGTCGGGGCCGGACTTGTGCACGCGATAGCCGCCGACGACGCAGTCCGCGGTCCGTTCGTGCTTGATCTTGAACATCACCCGCTTGTCCGGCTGGTACGTGCCGGTCAGCGGCTTGGCCACGATCCCGTCGAGTCCCGCTCCTTCGAACTCGGTGAACCACCGCTCGGCCACGGCCCGGTCCTGAGTGGCCGGCGTGACGTGCACCGGCGGGCGGGCTCGCTTCAGGGCCCGTTCCAGCGCCGCCCGTCGCTCGGCGAACGGACGCCCGGTGAGGTCGTCGTCGCCGAGGGCGAGCAGGTCGAAGGCGATGAACGACGCCGGCATCTGCCCGGCCAGCAGGTTGATCCGCGAGACCGCGGGATGGATGCGCTGCTGCAAAGCCTCGAAGTCCAGCCCGTCGTCGGTGGCGATCACGATCTCGCCGTCGACCACGCAGCGTTCGGGCAGCTCGGCCCGCAACGCCTCGACCAGCTCCGGGAAGTAGCGGGTCATCGGGCGCTCGTTGCGGCTACCGATCTCCACCTCGTCGCCGTCGCGGAAGACGATCGAGCGGAATCCGTCCCACTTGGGCTCGTAGGACCCGCTGGGCGGGATGGTCGGCACCGACTTGGCCAGCATCGGGGCCACCGGTGGCATCACGGGCAGCTGCATGGGCGACAGTCTGGCCGACGGTCCCGAGCAAACCCAGCGTCGACTCAGCCGGTCGGCTCAGCGCGGGTAGTCCGGCGTCTGGTCGGTGTCCTTCGCGGTGCCTTCGGGATCGTCGGTGCGGGCGTCGGAGTCCTCGAGGATGATCTCGGCCTGGCGGTGGGCGTCGTCGCTGTCGCCCTCCTCGGGCAGCAGGTGCGCGCGGTGCTCGACCCGCTCCTCCGACGGCTCCTCCGGCGGCTCCTCCGGCGGCTCCTCCGGCGGC